>CATYZI010000004.1 GCA_958415625.1 uncultured Collinsella sp.
TGTGCCTGAAGCATGTGCCCCTAGGGCCGGAATGAGGTCGCTTTCCAACGCATTCCGCAGGGGGCGGCATTATTTTGTAGCGCGAAGCGCGAATCAAAATAATTCCGCAAGCCCCAGGACGCGTTGGAAAGCGACCTCATTCCGGCCCGAACAAGTCAGTCTACCTGCGCAATTACAAATTCGTAAACTTTTTTCAAAAAAGTGCTTGCACAGTTCTCGAATCATAGGTTATTATCTTCCTCGTTGAACGCGCGGGTCGAACAAAGCGAACTGCGAATCAACAACATAGCATGTCGGAGTGGCGGAATTGGCAGACGCGCTAGCTTGAGGTGCTAGTGACCGCTTTTTGGTCATGCGGGTTCAAGTCCCGCCTCCGACACCATCGCATTTGAGAAGCCTCTTCGGAGGCTTTTTTGTTACCGATAGACGGTGGGGTCCACGATGGAAACGCTTGAACGCAACGAGTGGGCAGACGTTGCCCAACTAGTCGAGATCACGAGCGATGCTGTCATCATCTGCGAGCTCGACGGAACCATTCTGCATGTGAATAATCGCTTACTTGGTTTGATGTGCGAGGAACGCGCCGACGTCATCGGTGGAGATGTTAAAGACGTTCTGTACTCGTCCGCTTTTGAACGTGCGACGGAACATCGTCTGCCATTTGAAACCGATGGCTCCGAGAACGAACTGATGCTCAAGTTGAGTGACGGCTCTTTTATTCCCGTCTTGGTTCGTGCGGGGTCCGTAACGCCTCCACGCATCTTTGGGCGCCGCGCACCACGTGTCCTGGTGGCGCTTCACAGTATCGAGGAACAGTATTCTCACGACCGGCAACTCAAGCGTGCGTTATCGGAGCTTAGAGTGGCGAACAAGCGTCTCTCTGGCACGCTCTCGGTCATTATGAGCACCGTGGGCTCCGATGAGCTACCCAGCCTGCTTGATACCGTTTTGAACCAACTTGTAGGAACGCTCGATGCTTCGGGCGCTGCTATCTATTTTTCTGAGAGCGGTGGCTTTAAGCTTCGCGGTGTTTCCAAGGAGCTGTACGACAGCTACCTGCCCGAGTTTTTGCCGTATGGCGCTGGCATTCCGACGTATGTTCTTCGCGAGTCGCGTGCTTGTCGCTTGTCGATTCAACAGGACCTCGAGGGCGATAAGGCCGCCTCCGGTATGTTCATGGACCTGGATAATCGTTCTAAGCACCTGTTGCGCATGCAGGATATGCCTCCGTACCGCAGTGAAATCTGTCTTCCCGTTTTTTACGGTACGCAGATCCTTGGCGTGCTGGAAGTTGGTTGGAAACGCCCCCAGGCACCGCTTGCCTATGACGTTAATGTGCTCGAGGTCATTTGCGATTACCTGTCTATCCAGCTGGTCGGCATGGCATCGAGCCTTCGCTCCCGTCGCACGGCCGAGCTTGGCCGCTCGCTCAATGTCTTGCGGGATGAGTTGTTTACCTTTCTAGATGATTCCGCCGCGGCTACCCAGGCGGTATCGTCCGAGATCTGCAATATGCTCAACTGCCATTTTTGCCCTATTGAGTATGACGCCAGTCTGGATTCCTACGTCATAGATTTTGAAGGCGGCAGTCGCGTTGCTTTGCCGGACGATCCCGAGAAGCTTTTCTTTTCCACGACGGCGCCAGCGGCACGTCTGGGGGCTGCCCCTGATGGCTTTGAGGCATCTGTTTTGGGCGGCACGAGTGCCGAGGACCTTAAACACGTCCGTATAACTCGCGTTGACGAATCGATGCCTATGGGAGGCTGGCTTAGGGCACATGGCCTGCCTTGCCAAGGTCTCTACGTCGACACCGGCATCGAGGCGGGGCGCCCGCGCTCTGAGGGCGATGGCAAGCACAGTAACGACGCGATCGTTCCTGCTTCTGTTGCGAAGGGCCCGACGACGCGCGCGCTGCTGCTTCGTGATGGTAGCCAAGAGCCGATTGATGACCTTGAATATGACTACTTGGTGCACTTGGCTCATGACTTTGAACTGATCTATGAAGGCGAATCTCAAAAGCGTGAGGAGCGCCATATCGCTCAGACCCTCCAGATTGGCATGAGAAATTCACTGGGGGATGTTCCGGGTATCGCAACCGATTCGGTGTACCTGTCGGCCACGAACTCGGCGTTGGTCGGCGGCGATTTCTATACGCTCATCCGTCTTCCCGACGATTGCGCCGTCATGATTCTGGGCGATGTGTCTGGCAAAGGCATTGAGGCTGCATCGATGTCCGCGCTCGTCAAGACGGCCCTGACGGCATATGCCTGGGAGGGCGCTGGACCGGCCCGCATGGCACGCTCCCTTAACAGCATGCTCATGGGCTTTTCGAGGGTCGAGACGTTCGTGACGGCCTTTATCGCCAAGATTGACCTTAAAGCCGGACGCGCAACGTATTGTTCGGCGGGCCATCCTCCGACCATGGTCATCAGGCCAGAGTCGATGCCGCTGGGTGGCGACGAGGCTCGTGGGGGAGAGGTCGAGCTGCTTGGATGCCAATCGGGGGTAATCGGTGCCTTTGAGAGCATGGTGTACGAGACAGGCGTGTTTACGTTCGCTCCTGGTGACATGCTATTTATGTACACCGACGGAACAATCGAAGCACGTGACCGCTCGGGTGCTTTCTTTGGCGAGCAGCGCCTTCGTGACCTTCTGCTCTCTGTCTCGGGTGAGGGCGTATCGGGAATCTGCGGCAAGGTCTTGGGCGAGCTCGACCGATTTACCGAATCGGCGCTGGACGATGACATTGCATTGGTGTCCCTTGAGTTTTTACGGGGTCGTTCATAGGCGACGCTGGGCGGGCTGAATCCGTACGGTTGGGGAAACGAATGCATCGAGTGGGCTTTTTTGGGGAACCATGGTCGTATGAATGAGTGGAATGACATAGCGGTTTTGACGCCACCGGGTGATGTCGACATCGCCACGGTGCCTGCGCTGCGTCGGCGGTTGGATGCTTTGATTGGCCGCGGCGTGCGTCGTGTCGTCATCAACTGTCAGGCTGTTAGCTTTATCGATTCGACGGGCTTGGCATTCCTGCTTACGCGCGCTCGTGAGCTCATGAGGCGAGAAGGCCTGCTTTCGCTCGTCAATGCATCAGGTGAAGTTGTTCGCTTTTTGGAGATTGCTCGTCTTGTCGATATTCTTCATGTCGCGGGGCCGGCACGGGAGTCTATTCCCGCCATTCCGGTGGGGGAGCTGCCTCGCTGGAGTAAGAGCGTCGAGGTCCGTCAGGGCATCGAGAATCTTCCATACTACCGACATCGCATCGCCGAACTCCTTGAATCGCTTCCGTTGCGTCGCGACGAGCGCTACGATGTCGCATTGGCGTCGGGGGAGGCGCTGGGTAATGCCTATGACCATGCGGGCGGTATTGGGTGCGTCCTGACGGTTCAGGCCTATGGCGATCGCGTTGTGGTTGAGGTGCTTGATCGAGGCGTCGGCTATTCTATCGATGAAACGAGCGAACCGGTCGCATCAGAAGAGCGCGGCCGTGGTATCAAGCTTATGCGTATGCTCGTCGATAACGTGGAGGTTGCTCGTCGTACGGACGGCGCCGGCACGCGCGTGCAGATGGTGAAGCTGTTTAGCGGAGCGCTGGAATCGTGTGCCTAGCCAATCGCTTTAGCGCGTTTAGCTACTAAGAACATGCGGCAGACAAGTTTTTTGAAAAAAGTACTTGCGTCTTTTGGACAACTCGCGTAAATTAATAACCCGCAAGCGGACATGGCTCAGTTGGTAGAGCACAACCTTGCCAAGGTTGGGGTCGCGGGTTCGAGCCCCGTTGTCCGCTCCATTGCATTTCCGGACCGTTTAGGCGGTCCTTTTTCGGCGAAGTGGCCAAGTGGTAAGGCAGAGGCCTGCAAAGCCTTTACCCCCGGTTCGAATCCGGGCTTCGCCTCCAGGCAACATCCGGGCGCTCCGGCGCCCGTTTTGTTTTACATATGCGGACATGGCTCAGTTGGTAGAGCACAACCTTGCCAAGGTTGGGGTCGCGGGTTCGAGCCCCGTTGTCCGCTCCAAGCGTAACAGCCCGACTACTACGGTAGCCGGGCTTTTTCGTACCCGTCGTCTGGGCTCGAACCCGTGAGGGAGCGAGCGTTTGGGACGTGGCTGTGGCGTTGTTTGCCGTGAATGTCAGCTTTGGGCGTATCATCGTGGGCATCTCGCAAAACCTCGTTGCAAGGGAGACACACCCCATGGCTACAGAAAAGTCCTCCTCGCGCTCATGGATGTCCGATGCCGCGATCTATCAGATTTACCCGCGCTCGTTTAAGGATTCGACTGGTTCGGGTCTGGGCGATATCGCGGGCATTACCCAACAGATGGACTATCTTGAGCGGCTGGGCGTCGAGGCCATCTGGCTGAGTCCGTTTTACCCATCGCCTCTCGTCGATGGCGGCTATGATGTGGCGGACTACTGCGACGTCGACCCACGTCTCGGCTCGCTTGGCGACTTCGATGACATGATCGCTGCGGCTCACGCGCGCGGCATCAAGGTCATCGTCGACATCGTGCCCAACCATTCATCTAACCAGCACCCCTGGTTCAAAGCCGCTCTTGCCGCCGGCCCTGGATCGCCCGAGCGCGCCCGTTATATCTTCCGCGATGGTCGCGGCGAGCACGGCGAGCTGCCTCCCACCAATTGGAATGCCAACTTTGGCGGCCCCGCTTGGACGCGCGTCGCGGACGGTCAATGGTATCTGCACATGTTTACGCCCGAGCAGCCGGACTTTGACTGGTCGTGCCCCGAGGTTCGCGCGTTCTTTTGCGACGTCCTGGCGTTTTGGAGCGATCGAGGCGTCGATGGCTTTCGCATTGATGTAGCGCACGGTCTCGCCAAGGATCTCGACCGCGATGATCTTGACCGGTGGCATCTCGCCGAGGGCGATGACATGGTTGAGGACGGCACCCATCCGCTGTGGGACCGCAACGAGGTCCACGAGATCTATCGCGAGTGGCGCCGCGTGTTCGACCGCTATGATCCGCCACGCAGCGCTGTTGCCGAGGCGTGGGTGCTGCCCGAGCGCCAGTATCTCTACGCGCGTTCCAGCGAGCTTGGCCAGACATTCAACTTTGAGTTCGCCAAGGCCACTTGGACCTATGATGACATGCACGCTGCAATCGAGAAAGGCTTGAAGGCGGCCATCGAATCCGATTCCGCCTCGACCTGGGTACTCTCCAACCACGACGTGCCGCGCGTGGCGACACGCTATGCCCTGCCGCAAATCAAGGCGACGCGCTACCATCAGATTGCGCTCGACTGGCTCTTACGCGACGGGTCGTCTTATGACGAGGACCGTGAACTCGGCGAGCGCCGCGCGCGGGCGGCCCTTTTGCTCGAGCTGGCGCTTCCGGGCTCGGCATACGTGTATCAGGGTGAGGAGCTCGGCCTTTTTGAGGTGGCCGATATCCCGTGGGCCGCACTTGAAGATCCTACTGCGACCAATACGCACGGACCGAAGCGCGAGAAGGGGCGCGACGGCTGCCGTGTGCCCCTGCCGTGGGTGGCAGCGGACGATCCCGCGCAGGGCGGATCGTTTGGGTTTTCACCGGCGGACGCCGATGCGGCTCCCCATCTGCCGCAGCCTGCATGGTTTTCCGATTACGCTGCCGATAGGGAAGAAGCGGACCCGACATCGATGCTTGCGCTCTATCGCGACGCCCTCTGGCTGCGGCGCAAGCTGCGCGGGCGCGCTAACGATCTTGCGTGGCTCGATCTTGACGGGCGCACCGGCCTTGCGGATGGTGCCGAGGGCGCTGAGGGTGGCGTCATCGCCTATCGCCGCGACAACGGCTGGGCATGTGTGACGAACTTCGGTGCAGCACCCGTGGAGCTGCCGGCGGGTAGGGTTCTGCTCACCTCATCACCGCTTGCAGATGGCAGGCTCGCGCAGGACAGCTCTGCCTGGATCATGCTCGCTGAGTTGTAGGGGCCTCTTGCGGCGAGCTTGCGTTTGCCTACACCTTCCGTGGTGGCTGATGTCTTCGCGAGGTTCGCGAGGGCGTCGCAAAACTTTTCAAAAAAGTTCTTGCATAGGATGCGGGTATCACGTAAGATTAATCCTCGTAAGCGGACATGGCTCAGTTGGTAGAGCACAACCTTGCCAAGGTTGGGGTCGCGGGTTCGAGCCCCGTTGTCCGCTCCATTTGGGCGTTTAGCTCAGGGGGAGAGCGCTTCCCTGACACGGAAGAGGTCAGAAGTTCAAATCTTCTAACGCCCACCAAATGTTCGCAGCTCAGAGGCTATGTCCTCTGGGCTGTTTTGTTTTGGTCGCCAAATGGGTCGCCAAATACGTCACCAAATTTCGAGTTTTTGATCTTCCGGGATGCTTCTCAGTAGTCATCCGAGGAAACTCTCATCTTCTCCGTTTGCATACACATATCTTTTAAGGATTCGTGCCGCGGTTGCATGAGGCACGGCAAGGCACGACCGCAACATGTTGGTCAAGCATAATCTTTTGGATTCTTTTGGCGTGAGCGGCTTGGTTTTGGTAGGATTTGTCAGCGGCATGACTAAGGGGGTTTTATAACTGCCATGCAGGTAGCCGTGTTGGTAATGTTTTACCGACTTGCCAAGAAACCCTCATAATTAATGCGTCTGCAAAATGACTAATTGCTTTGACCTGCTGAAACACTATATGTTGTGTTTGACCTAAAAAAAGAATACAGGATATAGATGCCTCTTTGTCGTATGATAGATGGCGGACAGAGAACGAAGACCTTAACTGCCTCTTTTGAACGTGTCCTTGAGCCGCTTGATCGGCTTCTGGGAATGTCCGCATGGAGGCTTATGGTTTATCGAGAACACAGATTGCGCGACGGCGCCGCAAGACAGGGACAGGCCCTGCCGGGCATCGTTTGGCTCTGAAGCGCAATGAGGCTACGATGCGAAAGAGGCAAGAGGATGAAGATCATCAAGCGCAGCGGCACCGAGGTTGTCTTTGACATCGATAAGATCGTCAATGCCATCCGCGCCGCCAACTTGGAGGTCGAGGAGAGCTCTCGTCTAACTGACCGCCAGGTGGTTTACGCGGCACAAAACGTCGCCGAGGCATGTGAGAACGCGGGCCACACCGTTTCGGTCGAGGAGATCCAGGATTTGGTCGAGGACGAGATCATGCGTCTCGACTGCTACGAGGTTGCCCGCCACTACATCATCTATCGCTATGTTCAGAGCCTGAAGCGCCAGAAGAACACGACTGACGACAAGATTCTGTCGCTGATCGAGTGCAATAACGAAGAGGTCAAGCAGGAGAACTCTAACAAGAACCCGACCGTCAATTCCGTCCAGCGCGACTATATGGCCGGCGAGATTTCCAAGGACCTGACTCAGCGCGTGCTGCTGCCCCAGGAGATCGTGGATGCCCACAATGAGGGCCTGATCCACTTCCACGATTCCGACTACTTTGCCCAGCATATGCATAACTGCGACCTGGTGAACCTGGAGGACATGCTCCAGAACGGCACCGTTATCTCGGGCACGCTGATTGAGAAGCCGCACAGCTTCTCGACTGCCTGCAACATCGCGACGCAGATTATCGCCCAGGTTGCTTCCTCCCAGTACGGCGGCCAGTCTATTTCGCTGACCCATCTCGCCCCCTTTGTTGAGGTGAGCCGTCAAAAGATTCGCGGCGAGGTCGCCCGCGAGCTCGAGGAGCTCGGTGTTTCGGCATCTGCCGAGAAAGTCCGTGAGGTCGTTGAGGACCGTCTGCGTGACGAGATCCGTCGCGGCGTCCAGACGATTCAGTATCAGGTCGTGACCCTTATGACCACCAACGGCCAGGCGCCGTTCGTGACGGTCTTTATGTATCTCAATGAGGCCCGTACGCCCCAGGAGAAGCACGACCTTGCCATGATCGTGGAGGAGACGCTTCGTCAGCGCTATGAGGGCGTTAAGAACGAGGCGGGCGTGTGGATTACTCCGGCATTCCCCAAGCTTATCTATGTACTCGAGGACGATAACGTTCACGAGAATTCCCCGTACTTCTACCTGACCCAGCTGGCTGCCAAGTGCACCGCCAAGCGCATGGTGCCCGACTACATCTCCGAGAAGAAGATGCGCGAGCTCAAGCTGTCGAAGGGCGAGACCGCCGGCAACGGCGATTGCTACACCTGCATGGGTTGCCGCAGTTTCCTGACGCCCGACCGCTCGGGCAACGGCTTTAACAATGTCGCCAACGCGCTGAACTATGACCCGACCAAGCCTAAGTACTATGGCCGCTTTAACCAGGGCGTTGTGACCATCAACCTGCCCGATGTCGCGCTGAGCTCGCACCAGGACATGGACAAGTTCTGGAAGATCTTCGACGAGCGCCTTGAGCTGTGCCACCGCGCTCTGCTGTGCCGTCATGAGCGTCTGATGGGTACGCTTTCGGATGCCGCACCGATTCTTTGGCAGTACGGTGCCCTGGCGCGTCTGAAGAAGGGCGAGACGATCGATAAGCTGCTCGTGGGTGGCTATTCCACCATCAGCCTGGGGTATGCCGGCCTGTATGAGTGCGTCAAGTACATGACGGGCCACAGCCACACCGAGAAGGAGGGCACACCCTTTGCCATGGCCGTCATGCAGCGTATGAACGATAAGTGCGCCGAGTGGAAGGCCGAAAGCGATATTGACTTCTCGCTGTACGGTACCCCGCTTGAGTCGACGACCTACAAGTTCGCCAAGTGCCTGCAGCGTCGTTTTGGCATCATCCCGGGCGTGACGGACAAGGGCTACATCACCAACAGCTACCACGTCCACGTGTCCGAGGAGATCGACGCATTCGACAAGCTCAAGTTCGAGGGCATGTTCCAGCAGCTTTCGCCGGGCGGTGCCATTTCCTACGTCGAGGTTCCCAACATGCAGGACAACCTCAAGGCTGTCATCCGCGTGATGCAGTACATCTACGACAACATCATGTACGCCGAGCTCAACACCAAGAGCGACTACTGTCAGGTGTGCGGCTACGACGGCGAGATTAAGATTGTCGAGGATGACGGCAAGCTGGTGTGGGAGTGCCCCAACTGCGGCAACCGCGACCAGGAGAAGATGAATGTCGCCCGTCGTACGTGCGGCTACATCGGTACCCAGTTCTGGAACCAGGGTCGAACCGAGGAGATCCGCGACCGCGTGCTGCATCTCTAATAACCATCCCAGACTGCCCCGTAGCGAGGCCCCGGACCTTTACTCGCTATTTCGGACAGTCCTGGCTCACGACGGAGGCGCCACTGGCGCCTCCTGTTCGTGCGGAACTCATATCGAGCAAAGGTCCGGGGCCTCGCTACGGGGCGGCCAAGTTGACGTAGCTGAGATGCAGCGCGCGGTCTGCTCACCCCTCGAAATTCTTAGCGGACATGAGTTGACTTGCAGCAACGCTTTGCTTGCGATGACGGTTGAGCTGCAACAAAGTATTTATTGGACCTTGAACCCTATACTCGATGTTCGCTTCGTTCATTGAGTTACCCTTTGCATGAGGCCGGGACATATCGTCCCGCCCGCAGTTTCGCAGGCCGAAGGCCGAGAATGTTTGAGGACGGGATGATATGTCCCGGCCTCCCGGGAGAGTTACCTATGAACTACGCGAACATTAAGTATTTCGACATTGCTGATGGGGAAGGCGTTCGTACTTCTCTGTTTGTGAGCGGGTGCCGTCGTGGGTGCAAGAATTGCTTTAACTCTGTCGCGTGGGACTTTGCTGCGGGCGAGCCCTTTGATCGCACCGTCGAGGACAAGATTATTGAGAGCCTCGACCATCCCTTTATCGATGGTCTGACGATTTTGGGCGGCGAGCCTATGGAACCTGAGAATCAGGCGGGACTCGTTGAGTTTGTCGAGCGTGTTCGTGAGGCTTACCCCGTGGAGTCGGGGAAGACTATTTGGTGCTTTACCGGTGACGTGCTCGAGGAGCTTATGCCGGGCGGTCGTCATCATACCGAGGTGACGGATCGCATTCTTGCCTGCCTTGACATGTTGGTGGACGGCCCGTTTGTTCAAGATCTGTACGATATCTCGTTGCGTTTTAGGGGCTCGAGTAACCAGCGCGTGATCGATATGAATGCCACGCGTGCCCGTGCTGAGCGCGAGGGCGTTGCGCTTTGTGATGCGGTTGAACTTTGGCGTGATGATCCGGTCTATTCGACCCATACTATGTAGCTTGTGGTCGATGCCGGAGGGCGTGGTACCATAGCGCGAACGTGAAATCGGAAAAGTGAGGCCCAGATGGTCGATCAGGAAAAAGTCGAGGCCGCCATTAAGCTGTTGCTTGAGGGCATAGGCGAGGACCCAACTCGTGAGGGCCTGCTGGAGACCCCGGCGCGCGTTGCCCGTATGTATGGTGAGATCGCCGGCGGCATGGACCAGAGTGCCGAGGAACACCTGTCCAAAACCTTTGCCGTCGCTTCGAACGATTTGGTTATCGAGCGCGACATTACGTTCTACTCGCTGTGCGAACATCATCTGCTGCCGTTTTATGGCAAGGCCGCCATTGGTTATATCCCTAACGGTCGGGTGGCTGGGCTTTCCAAGCTCGCCCGCACGGTTGAGGTTTATGCCCGCCGTCTTCAGCTGCAGGAGCAACTGTGCGCACAGGTTGCCGATGCCCTCATGGATTATCTCGCTCCCCAGGGAGCGATTGTGTTGATGGAGGCCGAGCATATGTGCATGACGATGCGTGGCGTGCAAAAGCCCGGCACCAAGACCGTGACGCTTGCTCGCCGCGGCGTCTTTGAGACCGATTCCGCGCTCGAGGAGCGTTTCTTTAGGATGCTGGGCCGCTAACCATGAGAGTCGTCAACGACTTTACATCGAAGACCGATGAGGGGACGTCGCGTCGCGGCTTTATGGCTTCGGGCCTGGCCCCCTTTGGTGCCATGCCTCGCATTGATTACATTTGTGCCAACGGGCTGTTCCGCCGGCACCTGGGCAACATCGTACAGTTGGAATCGGGGCGCATCTTCTGCCGCCACGGTATTGACCATCTGCTCGATGTCGCTCGCATTATGTGGATCAAGAATCTCGAGGAGCAGCTCGAATTTGACCGCGAGGTCATCTACGCCACGGCACTTCTTCACGATATCGGCAAAGATGAACAGTATGAATCGGGTATATCCCATGATGTTGCAAGCGAACGCGTCGCTGATGCGATTCTCGGCGGCATGCCCGATGACGTGGCGTTTGAGCCGGCCGATGCCGCAGCCATTAAGACGGCCATTCTGGGCCATCGAAAGCTGCGCGTGAACAGCCAACCGCTTGAGCGTCTGCTCTATGCAGCCGACAAAGCGTCGCGCGCCTGCTTTGCATGCCCCGCGCGCAATGCTTGCAACTGGAGCGATGATAAAAAGAACCTGTCGATTCGCGTGTAGTTAGTTTGCGCGGTCGGGGTTCTAAACGAAGGAGACGATCGCGATGAGTAACAAGAAACTGCCCGAGAATGCAACCAAGACTGAAGGCGCCGAGCTCGCCCGCCGTGGAAGGGGCGAAATATCCACCGCAACGGCGGTGCCCCACGTGAGCTATGACGATCTGCGCCATGCCGATCGCATTGTCATTGACGGCCTTGAGGTTTTTGCCAACCATGGCGTGTATCCCGAGGAGAATGCGCTGGGTCAGAAGTTCATCGTTTCTCTGGTGCTCTATGCCGACCTGCGCGCGGCGGGGGAGCACGATAACCTGGATGCCTCGATTGACTACGGCTCGGTGTGCCACGATGTCGATGGCTATCTGCGCGAGCATACGTTTAAGCTCATCGAGGCGGCAGCCGAGGGGACAGCCCAGATGCTGCTGCGCCGTTATCCCTCGCTGCTTGGTGTGCGCATAAAGCTCGATAAGCCGTGGGCTCCTGTTGGCCTGCCTCTGGCAAGCTGCGGCGTCGAGATCGAGCGCGTGCGCTAGTCGACGCTAGAGCTTGTTGAGGGGTGGCTGCTTGAGCCGCTGCGACAGAGCTTTATTGTTGGGACAGTACGTGTCGAGCAGGGCGTGGAATCGCTGATTGTGGCTTGGCTCGAGCAAGTGGACGAGCTCGTGGGCGACAACCATGTCGAGGCATTCGATGGGATAGGCGGCAAGTTCGCGTGCGATGCGAATGGCGCCGGTCTTGGGCGTGCATGATCCCCAGCGCGTTTTCATGCTGCGCACGGAGACGCGGGCCACGGTGACGCCCATTGCGATTTCGTACGCGTGCACCATATCGTACAGCGCCGTGGTGACCTCGGTTGCATAGAGCTGGTCGATACGGGCTTGGAGCTCATCGGACGTTAGGCCGTCGAGGATTGCGTGCCGCTTGGCCTGTGGGCCTTCGTCCGATTCATCGGTACCCATAAAACTTGCGAAGGTGGCCTGTTTGGGTCGCGGTGCGGGTGATGCAAAGTTGTGATCGAGTGCATCCTGTACCGTGATGGGCTTGCCCCAAAGTGCAATGATGGACGAGGGGCTGAGCGGCTCTCGTGCCGTCGCCTGACGCTGCTCGCGCTGGGCAAGTCGACTGATAATCCAGGCGCTGTTGCGCTTCACAAACGCTTCGATACGCTCGCGGGTGGCTCCGAGCGGTGCGCTGGCGTGGACCTCACCGCTCGAAGTGACGCGTAGGTTGAAGTTCTTGACGCACTTTTTGGTAACGACGACGGGGATGGGCATCCCATCCGGTCGGGGTACGGAAATCGTGAATTGCTGCGTCAAAAGTTATCCTTCAGATTGGGGGGCGGGTCGGCATGTCGATTGCTCGGCATGCCGACCCGCTCAAGGGATGCGAAATTAATAGCGCTCGAAGAAGGCAAGGGCATTATCGCTGCAGAGCTTTTGCATCACGGTCTTGCCAAAGTGCTTGGAGAGCATGTTCTGGAATTCGGGCATCTTGCTGGCATCGGAGAGGAAAGCGGGCACCGTGGCACCGTCCCAGTCGCCACCGAGTGCGATGACGTCCTCGCCGCCCAGGTCGAGCCAGTGCTCGATATGTGCCGCTAGCTGGTCGAAGGTGACGTCTGCGGCGGTCTCGTCGGTTGCGTCGTTGGAAAGGAACTCGCTGCAGTAGTTGAGGCCGACGATACCGCCCATGTCGCGAATGGTGCGGAACTGGTCGTCGGTGAGGTTGCGCTTGACGCCGCAAACCGCGCGGGAGTTGGAGTGGCTGGCGACGAAGGGGCGCGTGGCGTGGGCGACAACCTCGTCAAAGCACTCATCGTTGAGGTGGGAGACGTCGAGCACCATGCCGGCGTGCTCCATCTGCGTAAGGGCCTCGATGCCGGCGGCGGTGAGGCCGGCGTGGGTGTCGTGGCCGCTCGCGAGCGGCCCCTGCGCATTCCAGCTGAGTGATGACATGAGCACGCCCAGGCTCTTGAGTACCTCGATCAGCGCGGGGTCCTCGGCAAAGAACGTGGCGTTTTCGATGGTGTGGATGCAAGCGACCTTGCCGTCCTTGAGCGCGGGGCGAATGTCTGCGGCGCTGCGCACGTTGACCATGCGGTCGTGGTTGAGCATTGCCTGGCCGCTCATATGCGCCATGATCTGCGCCTGGAAGCGCGCGGCGTGGGCGGTGGGAATCTCGTCGGGGACAAACGTGGCGAAGCACTGTGCCCACGGAGTTTTGCCGATCTTTGCGAGCGAGATGGCGCAGGCGTTGCCCTCGATGAGGTCGAAATCTTGCGGATGCGTTTCGTCGCCGGGGAAATAACCGTCGGTGCCGGCGGTAAAGCGCAGGTCGAGATCGAGCGTGGCCCAGCCGATGCGGTCGGCGGTGTCACAGTGTAGGTCAAATACGGGATATGCCATAGTTCCTCCGGTTGCAGCGTTTCTTTGCAAACTGTCTTTGAATTGTATGACTAGGGTATAGTTAGCGCCATATGTTCACGGCGGCTTGCGTTGTGCGCCGCCCTTATATACGGAGGTTTCCATGTCCAACCAGGGCAAGAAGGTCAAGACCCATTATCGTGGCACGCTCGACGACGGCACGCAGTTCGATAGCTCCTACGATCGCGGCGAGCCGCTGGAGTTCACCTGTGGCGCCGGCCAGATGATCAAGGGCTTCGACGCCGCTGTTGTCGACATGCAGGTGGGCGAGAAGAAGACCGTGCACATTCCTGCTGCCGATGCCTACGGCGAGCACAATCCCGAGATGGTTATTACCTTCCCGGCCGAACAGGTTCCCAACATCGAGCAGATCGAGAAGGGCATGAAGCTTTTCCTGTCCACGCCGAGCGGTATGCCCGTCCCCGCCGTGGTCATCGACGTAACGCCCGAGGCCGTGACGCTCGACGCCAACCACGAGTTGGCCGGCAAGGACCTCAACTTTGATATCGAGCTCGTCGAGGTCGAGGGCTAGAGTATGCCTGAACGCTTGGTTTCGACGACATGCTTGGGAAATCTCAACGATCCGTCCTATGAACTCCTGCTTCGCCGGGAGCTGGGCGGTGTCTTTGAAGTTGACGAGCTGCTGCTCGATTGGGACCAGGCTGATGTATGCGCGTTTGTGGGCGTGACGGAGCTGGGGCGCACGATTGATGTTCGGCTGGATACTGCCGACGGCGGTCGTCTTGCCGATGGCGACGTGCTCGCCATTGACCGTTCGGGCGTGGTGTCCGTGGCGGTTGTCGTGCGCCTGCGCAGCGCCGAGGTTTATTTGGTCGAAGTCGACCGCATGGATCCGATTGCACTCGCGCATGCGTGTTGGGAGATCGGCAACATGCATGCGCCGCTCTTCCGGGGTGACTCGGACGAGCATACCGTGCGCATGTATACGCCGGTGCAGCCTGTTTTGGGCCGCATGCTTCGGGGTGTCGAGGGTGTTCGGCTCTCGGTGGTTACCCGTGAACTCGATGCGGACCGGCGCTTTGCGTCGAGTGCGGCGGAGGTCGTCGTGAGCATGGCTCCCGACTTTACCATCGTTAAAAAGACGCGCGGCTAAGTGCGCGTATGCGTAAGACGGGCTTTGAGGGGCGACCAATCAAAGTCCGTCTTGCTGTTGATAGGAGGCTTTGGGGGAAGCATATGGGTCTTGAGGGAATCAAGCTGATTGCATGCGATTTGGACGGCACGTTGCTGCATCCGGGGGAGCGCGAGCCGCGTTCCGAGGCCTTTGAGCTTATCGATGAGCTACATCGTCGCGGTATCGTGTTTATGCCGGCGAGTGGCCGTCAATATGCGAGCTTGCGCTACCTGTTTGCCCCGGTGGCCGATGAGCTCGCCTATGTATGCGAAAACGGAGCCCTGGTGATGAGCGAGGGGCGTGCCGTTGTCAAGCGTTCCATGGAGCGTAGCCTTGCTATGGATATCGCGAACGCCGTGGTTGCGTATCCCCATGCCGACGTGACCCTTTCGTGTGAGGGGCACCTCTACAGCATGAGCGGCAACGATGCGTTTGTTGACCACCTGCGTTATGAGGTCCATTGTGATGTGGCGGTAGTCGACCGTCCCGAAGACATTGACGAGGATGTCATTAAGATTGCCTTCCAGACGCCCGAGGCAGAGCAGCCGGCGGCGCTGGAGTATTTTGTGCGTCGCTTTAGCGACCGGGTCGATGTGATGACGTCGGGAACCGAATGGACCGACTTTATCGGCTTTGATTCGGGCAAGGGGTCCGCGCTTGCCGATTACGGTCGTGCCCTGGGGATCTCGCCCGATGCGATGATGGCGTTTGGCGACAATGAGAACGATCGCGACATGCTCAACGTCGTGGGCCATCCCTATCTGATGGAGAGCTGCAACCCCACCATGCGCGGTATCAACGACCGTGTCCGCTACGTGTGCACGGTCGAAGAAGAGCTGCGTCGTCTACTTGCTGAGTAGGCATGCCCCAAACATCTACCGGCAGTCGGGGCAGAGACCCTCGAAGATGGTGTAGTGCGACGTGACGTGCCAGCCGATTTGCTCGGACGCCTTGGCGTCGAGCTGGGCATCGAAGGGGAGCGGTACATCGATGACGCGGCTGCACGAGGTGCAGATGATATGCGCATGCGGCTCGATCGTGCGATCGAAGCGGCTGCCGCCCGGCGTCTTGATGGAGAGGATCTCGCCGGCGTCGGCCAAGAGATTGAGATTGCGGTAGACCGTACCTCGGCTGATTTTGTCATCCTGCGCGCGCACGACGTTGTAGATTTCGTCGGCGGTGGGATGGTTATAGCTTTGGCGCACGGCGTCAAGAACCAGCTTTCGCTGCTTGGTATTCCTTCTTTGTACCGCCATGCGCCTCGCCTCTTTTCTATCAACGGTCGTAGGTAAATGATACCGTATTTAGCACACAATACTAATAACGAGGAATGAAACTGTCTTCATTGGCAAGTGGGGCTTGGGCCTGGGCTTCTACGAGGCGAAAACGCGTTCCCATGCGCTCGTAGGAGGCATGAAGCGCCTCGAGATGAGATAGGATGTTTGCCGGAGCTCCCTGTATCTCCATCTCGACCGAGCCGTCTTCCATATTGCGCACCCAACCGGTGAGTGCACGTGCCTGCGCGAGGTTGGTGTTGGTAAAGCGAAAGCCGACGCCCTGGACTTGCCCCGTCCAGCGCAAGAAATAGCGCAGGGGAGTGTCTTGAGTGGCCTCGTCACTTGCCAGCACGGTAAGCCTGCGGCGCAGCTCGAGTTCGACGTCAGTGGGTTTTTGGGGCTCGCGATTGACGCCAGAGAAGAGCTTGTCGAAGAAACCCATCGCTAGGCCTGCTTGACCGAATCGGCGGGGAAGGCGATGCCGGCCTGTTGGCGCACGGCATCCATAATACGCAGTGAGACAAGCGTGACGTCGCGGTAATGGCCAAGCTCGTGGCGCCCAGCCGGGGTTTCCCAAATCTCTTCCTTAACGTTATCGATGCCGCTGATGGCGGTGATAAAGTCGGCGAGCTCATACTCCATGGTGTTGCTCGACTTTGGCAGGTCGAGCACGCGGCCGTTGTCGCCCTGCTCGCGCGGGGCCTCGGTGGCCGACCCGCGCACGACTTCGCCGCGGTAGTCGATGTGCACGTTCCGAGGCGTGGACAGATGGTCGATCTGGATGGTGCCACGCTCGCCTTCGATCTGCGAGGGCAGCAGGTCGTTCGTGATCTTGGAGTGCGCAAGTTCGACGGAGATGCGGCCGCCGCCGTAGCTTGCGAGGATGGAACCGCAGCCATCGATGGGGCCGTGCGTGAGCTGTCGCGTGGTGGGATCGAGCAGAGTGGTCATGCTCGTAAGGCCGGAGGGCATGCCAAAGATCTCGACCATGGGCTCGACGGTATAGACGCCAATGTCCATGAGGGAACCCGATGCCATATTGCAGTCGAAGATATTGGTGGCGCGTCCCGCGAGAATCTCGTTGTAGCGCGAGGAATACTTGCCAAAGCGCAATGAGGCGCGGCGGATGGGGGCGATCTCGCCCAGGGCGTCCTCGATGGCGTGGAAGGCGGGATCGTGGAGGGGACGCATGGCCTCGAGGGCCACGACACCTGCTGCCTCGGCAGCGCGGAAGACTTCCAGCGCCTGCGCTTCGGTGGCGCAGAAGGGTTTCTCGACGATGACGTGCTTGCCACCGGCGATGCAGGCAAGGGCCTGCTCGTAGTGGAGCGCATTGGGGCTGCCGATGTAGACGGCGTCGACGTCGTCGGCGGACGCAAGCTCGTCAAGTGCGGTGAAGTTACGCTCGCCGCCGTGTTCGGCGGTAAAGGCGGCGCCGCGCTCGGCATCGCGCGAGAGCGTGCCCACAAACGCGGCTTGGTCGTTGGCGTTGACGACCTGGATAAAGTCGTCGGTAATCATGGATGTGCCGATGGTCGCTATACGCAGCATGTATCCCCCTCGTGCCGTTCGGTTTACAGGATGAGTGTAGCGCGAGGGGGCAGGAAATAGCGTGCGAAAACGCCGTTACAGGTCGCTCTCGTTAAAGCCGGTATCGATATCGAGGTTGCTGCCGTCGGCCGCCGTGGTGGCGAGCTCATCGCAGCGCTCGTTGAGCTCGTGGCCGGCGTGACCCTTAACCCAGATGAACTCAACCTTGTGCTTGCTTTTGGCGGTGAGTAGGCGCTCCCACAGGTCGCGGTTCTTGACGGGCTGCTTGTTGGCGGTTTTCCATCCGCGCTTTTTCCAGCCGTCGATCCAGTGCTTGTTAAAGGCGTTGACGACATACTGCGAATCGGAATGGACCTCGACCTCGCAGGGGCGGTTAAGTGCCTCGAGCGCCACGATGACCGCCATGAGCTCCATGCGGTTGTTGGTGGTCTTGGCGTAGCCGCGCGAAAGCTCGGAGGTGAAGGTCTTGCCGGCGGGGTTGGTGTATTTGAGCACGGCGCCGTAGCCGCCGCGTCCCGGATTTGATCGGGCCGAGCCGTCGGTATAGATGATGACCTTCACGGGCTTCCTTTCGTTGGGTACGTTTCGTGTGAGTGACCATTGTAGCGCCATGCCCGCCGGGGGCTAGCAATCTACGATTTCTACCCCGTCTTCCGACAGTTAGTTGGCATGGATGATGCGGTTGAGCTCGTCGAGGTATTGCTGCAAGAGGGGAGAGGGCTTGCGCTCGTCGTGCATGATATAGCCTACGTGCATCGTTGGGGCGTCTGCTAACGGGATCGATGCCATACCCCATTGCATTTCATTGGAGAGGACACCGGTCGACAGGGTGTAACCGTTCGACGTGATAAGTAAGTTAGTAAGTGTTCCGCGGTCCGAGATTCGTATGTTGCGGTCGCAAGGGATATAGCTAAAAGGTTCCTCGGCGTAATAGAAGGAGTTTGAGGTTCCCTGCTCAAAGCTGTAGCGCGTATAGGGCGTGAGGTCGGCAAGGGACAGCTGAGGGCGGCGGGCGAGCGGGTGGCGCTCGCTAACGAAGACGTGGACCGTCGCGTCGAATAGGGGATGGAAGCTTGCACGGGCATCGGCGAAGGCCTTCTGCAGAACGCGGGCGTTAAAGTCATCCAGATACAGAATGCCGATATCGCTGCGAAACGCACGGACGTCATCGATGATCTGCGATGTGGTGGTCTCGCGCATGATGAACTCGAACTTGCTGTCGCGGCAGCGCTCGACCACGTTGACAAAGGCCTCGACCGAAAAGGCGTAGTGCTGGGCGGAAATGGCGAGGCGGGCTTGCGGGGTGCCGCCGTCCTCGTAGCGCGCCTCGAGCATGTCGGCCTGCTCTACGACCTGGCGCGCATAGCCCAAAAGCTCGGTGCCGTCGTTGGTGAGCGTGACGCCGCGGCTGGAGCGCGTAAAGATCTCCAGATGGAGCTCCTGTTCCAGGCTTTTGACGGCATTGGAGATATTGGACTGAGCGGTATAGAGGCGCTGAGCTGCGGCGTTGATTGAGCCGGACTCTGCCACGGCGATAAGAAAACGAAGCTGCTGGAGGGTCATCGGTGCCCGTCCTTTCGATAGCTATCTAAAAAACCGATAACAGGTTAGCGCTTTTAAGTGATTGACCGAGCGAAACAATGCTCGTACTATTCAAAACACACAAAGGCGGTAGGTAATTAAGCCGACCACGGAACCGGGATGTCAAAAGGAGGACCGCATATGAACTGCTTGCCAAGACGAATGCCGGGCTCCTGTTTGCGCCCGTTGGCGTGATCAGGAGACAGCGACTTACTTTTCTCTTATTTATTTACTTTCGTTCGATCAAGGAGATCATCATGAGCCAGTTCATCAACAACCCCGAGCACACCTTTGGTTTCGATACCCTGCAGCTTCATGTTGGCCAGGAGAGCGCCGACCCCGCATCCGACTCCCGCGCCGTGCCTATCTACCAGACCACGAGCTATGTGTTCCGCAACTCCCAGCACGCCGCCGACCGCTTTGGTCTTGCCGACGCCGGTAACATCTACGGCCGTCTGACCAACTCCACCCAGGGCGTCTTTGAGGACCGTATCGCCGCGCTCGAGGGTGGCGTGGCCGGTCTTGCCGTCGCCTCCGGTGCCGCTGCCATCACCTATACCCTGCAGGCTCTTGCCCAGGCCGGTGACCACGTGGTGGCTCAGAAGACCATCTACGGTGGCTCCTACAACCTGCTGGAGCATACGCTCTCCCAGTTTGGCGTCGAGACCACGTTTGTCGATGCTCATAACCTGGAAGAGGTTGAGGGTGCCATCAAGGACAACACTACGGTCATCTACCTCGAGACGCTCGGCAACCCCAATTCCGACATTCCCAACATCGACGCTATCTCCGAGGTCGCCAAGAAGCACGGTCTTCCGGTCGTCGTCGATAACACCTTCGGCACCCCGTATCTGTTCCGTCCGCTGGAGCACGGCGCCAACATCGTCGTTCACTCCGCAACTAAGTTCATCGGCGGCCACGGTACCTCGCTGGGCGGTGTGATCGTCGACGGCGGTAACTTCGATTGGAAGGCGAGTGGCAAGTACGCCCAGATCGCTGAGCCCAACCCCTCCTACCATGGCGTCTCGTTTGCCGAGGCTGCCGGTCCCGCTGCCTTCGCGACCTATGTCCGCGCCATCTTGCTGCGCGACGAGGGCGCCTGCATCAGCCCGTTCAACGCCTGGGTCCTGCTCCAGGGCACCGAGACCCTGTCGCTGCGCGTTGATCGCCATGTCGAGAACACCAAGAAGGTTGTTGAGTTCTTGATCGGCGACAGCCATGTCGCCAAGGTGAACCACCCGAGCCTGCCTGAGCACCCCGATCACGAGCTCTACAAGGAGTACTTCCCCAACGGCGGTGCCTCGATCTTTACCTTTGAGATTAAGGGTGGCCAGGAGGCCGCTTGGAAGTTCATCGATCACCTGCAGGTGTTCTCGCTGCTCGCCAACGTGGCCGACGTCAAGTCGCTCGTCGTGCACCCGGCTACCACCACGCACTCCCAGCTCTCTGCCGAGGAGCTCGCCGAGCAGAACATCACGCCCTCCACGATCCGTCTTTCCATCGGTACCGAGAACGCCGAGGACATCATTTGGGATCTGAAGCAGGCCTTCGCCGCGCTGGACGAGTAAGGCGACTTGTGCAAGGACCCCTTGCGACTCGATAGGTATAACTGCATAAAATGCCTGCTCAAGGCGCCTGCGCAAGCAATGGTTGCGCAGGCGCCTTTTTTGCATAGGAAGGGCGCTATTACAGGGTTTTTGGCATGCTTTATGCATTCGAGTTGTGGAAAACTCCTGTTGAGAGGATGTGAGTTTTACGCAATTGACGTGCGCCTTTTGAGTAAAACCGCAGGTCGCGATTTGCTCGAGGTACTATGCAGCGCGATCGAATCACACGCAGCTCAAACGCAGCAAAAACGCACTACGGAGGTTTCCAGCTACATGAGGATCGATTCACGAAAACCGAAAGCCGCCGCCCTTTCCGCCGCTCTGACCGTGGCGCTTTTGGCGGGCGCCGGCGCAACTGATGCCCACGCGGCAACACTGTCCGATACGGTTGGATCTACGCCGTCCGAGACGACGCTGGTACAGCCCGTTGATTATCGCGGCGATGGTTATGGTTCCATGCAGGAGTGGAACGCCTCGATGGAGGCCAAGCGCGATTCCCTTGAGATGCGCGCTCAGATTATCCTAAACATGTATGGTGACTATGCCACCGATGACGAGCGCGCTGTGCTGCAGGGTTGTATCGATGGTGCGGGCAGCCTTTTGACGATGGGGGAGGTCGACGCGAAGTCGACCGAGCTCGATGAGCTGCGCACTGCGCTTGAGAATGCCAAGCGCGAAGCGCTCGAGGCCGCTGCCGCCGAGGCAGAGGCTGCCGAGGCCGCCCAGGCTTCGTACTACAACGTCGGCTACACTCCGTCCTACGCGTCTGCCGCGTCCTACGCGAACGGATCGGGCCTGACGCGCTCTGCGGGTGTCAATAACTACAACGGGCGCCGCGAGACCTATTACAGCAGCAATGTGCTTTATCACTATCGCACGGGCGAATGGACTCAGGATTCTGAGGGCTTCTGGCGCGATTCCGACGGCTATTACGTTGTTGCCGCGGGCGATATGGCCCAGGGCTCGACCTTTACGGGCTCCAAGGGTGATTGCAAGGTCTATGACTCCGGCTGCGCCGCCGGAACCACCGACTACTACACCGGTTGGTAATCTGCCATCAGAGCAAAATAGGCACATGATGGGCGGGCGTCTTTACTGAGCTTTTAGGCAACGTAAAGCCGCCCTTTCTTTATGTGCGTTTGAGTTAACAGAGCCCTTACCGTGGCGGTACGCTGGGCGTATGCATGCGGGGCACACTGGTTCATGAGAAATAGGGTCTTTCTCTTGGAGGAAGTGATCTTGTGAATGCTCGAGATATTGCCGTTGCCGCCGTCGCATTGGTACTTGGCTGTCTTGGCCCTACAGCTGCGTTTGTCGCAGGCATGCAGGGCTCGTGCGGGGCTGCTCCTATTGTGGTCGGCGCGCTCATCGCAGCAGCGCTGCTGGGAAGTGCGGGCGTGACCCTTTGTCGCGATGACGAGGACGAGACGCCGCAGGTGCAGCGCTAGCCGTTGTGAAGCTGGTTTTGCCCATAGATGAAGAAGGAAGCCGCCGCAAGGGGAGTGCCCTTTGCGGCGGTTTTTGCTATTGAGACTGTTGGATGCGGTACGGCGGCGTTACCAGCTGGCCTCGATTTCGCGGATGCGCGAATAGAGCCATTCGTTTTGCGGCACCTGGATACCGTGCTTGGTCGCGAGGCGGCAGATGGTACCCGCAAATTCCTCGACCTCGGTTCTGCGTTGAGCGATGCGGTCTTGCGCCATCGAGGGCATGCCGGCGGGATCGAGCCCTTTTATGAGACGCACCATCTGCGTCAGGTCTTCCTCGGTGAGCTCGATGCCCTCGGCATTTGCGACTGCAAGCGTCTCGCGCATGGCGGAGACAAAACTGCGGAGCTGCTCGGAGCCCTGCTCCGTAGCGCTTCCGTAGGTGCCGCCGTAGGCCATACAGGTCTGGTTGATGCCGTCGTTGAGCATGAGTTTGGCCCACATGCGATGTGCGATGTCGTGCTCGACGGTATGGGCGATGCCGCAGCGCGTGTAGAGCCCGTCGATAGCGGTGACGGTCGCGGGGTCGGTGCCGGCGGCCGCACCAAAGCGGATCTCGCCCGCATTGGTAAAGGCGAGCGCGCCGTTGAGAAACACAGCGTCCATGCCTTGGCAGATTCCGAGGACGGTGTGCTCCCAGCCAAAGCGCTCGGCAATCTTTTGCTCGCTGGTGATGCCGTTGCATAGGGATGCGATGAGCGTGTCGGGCCCTACGATGCGTTCCATAGTCTTGAGCGCCTGGTCGAGTCCGGTTGTCTTGACCGTGAGGATGACCAGGTCGACGGGCGTCGCCTCGCTCGCGCGGACGGACTTGAGCGCGCAGGGCTTGCCGTTGACGGTGAGCGCATCACCCGCGTGGCGCTCAAAGCGCGCGTCGTCCATAACGTATTCGATGGCGTCGTTGCCGAGCGCTTGGGCGATCATGCTGCCGTAGAGCAGGCCCACGCCGCCCTTGCCGATGAAGGCGACCTTGTTGATCTGCATGTGAATCATCTCCCCATAAAAAGGCGCCCGCGTATGGGGCGCCTGATGGATTGTATGCCGCCGGGCCATGTCGCGTGCACCGGATGGCCGTATTTAGAAGAACAAACGCATGGGAACTTATGACGCGGGGCAGACCGCAAAGACACGTGCGGGATATCCGACGCCATCACGCACCTTGGGGAAGGTGCAGAAGATGACGGCGCCCGTGTCGGGAAGCTCGTCCAGATGGTCCATGACCTCAATCTGGTAACGGTCGACCGAGAGGATGTACTGTTCGCCGGGGTAGGGGTAGGCATCCTCGCGTGTGGTCACGGTTGCGGGGTCGGTGTCTGCCGGTTCGTGGCCGATGGCACCGATGTTGCGCTCTTCTACAAGCCATTTGATGGCATCGAGGTCCCAGCCGGGGTAGTGGGGCTGGCCGTCTTCGTCCTTGTTTTCGAGGTCGGCGAGCTTGGACCAGTCGGAGCGGAAGGCGACGAAAGCATCCTCAGGAATGCGACCGTGCTCGTCCTCCCAAGCCTTGAGGTCATCGATGGTCAGGATAAAGTCGGGGTTTGCGGCGCACTCCTCGTGCTTGTCGATCACACAGAGCGGATGCATAAACTCGATAGGTTCGATCTCGCCAAGGGAACGACCGTCAACATGGAAGTGGCGCGGCGCGTCGACGTGGGTGCCGTACTGCGAGGCGACCGAATACTGGAAGCAACGCATGGGCGCGAGCATATCTTCGGGCGTGCCGGGCAGGTAGTCGAAGAGCTTGGTGGACTCAAATGGCTCAAAGCCAAACCAGTGCGGGGTGTCGCACGAGAGCGTATGGGTGAGGTCAACCCAGCGATAATCGGTGCTTTTGAGCTGGGATGCGAGGTTCCAAAGGTCGAGCGCGGGCATGGGTGGCTCCTTTCATCGGGCTTTTTGCTGATGTTAAAGCGGTGCCGTGACAGCTCGATTTCTGCTGCGTTACGATACGTTCTCGATTGCGATTCCACGATGTTTCGGCCGCGTGACCATTGTGTTTCGCCTTGCCGGGGCGCTGATGGCGAAGGGAGGGGCCGTGCAATACCGCGGTGACCCCAAAAGTGGTAACCGAATATCTGCTCTGGGTCTGGGCTGCATGAGGTTTCCCGGTTCGCCGGGACACCCCGATGCGAAGACAGCCGATGCCATCATTTCCCGTGCGGTGGAGCAGGGGATTAATTATCTGGATACTGCGTATCTCTATCCCGGTAACGAGGCGTGCGTGGGCGCCTCACTTGAGCGCTTGGGGCTGCGCGACCGGGTGTTGCTGGCGACCAAGTTGCCGCACGCTTCGTGCAAGCGCGCGGAGGATTTCGACCGGTTCTTCGACGAACAACTGCGTCGCCTGCGGACCGACCATATCGACTATTACCTTATGCACAACATCACTTCGCCCGCTCAGTGGGAGCGCGTGGTGGCGTTGGGTATCGAGGACTGGATCGCGCGTCAAAAGGCGGCGGGGCGCATTCGCCAGATTGGTTTTTCGTACCACGGCAGCGCGGCTGATTTCCTGACGATGCTTGACGCATATGACTGGGATTTTTGCCAGATACAGTACAACTATGCCGGCGAGCGTTACCAAGCGGGAACGGCAGGACTCATGGCGGCTGCGGAGCGCGGGCTCGCGGTGTTTGTGATGGAGCCGCTGCTGGGCGGGCGTCTGGCAGGCAAGCTGCCGCCGCGGGCCCGCGCCGTGCTCGATGGCGCCCGTGACCCGCATTTGCGCACTCCTGCCGCTTGGGGGCTTTCGTGGGTGTGGAACCATCCTCAGGTGACGATGCTGCTTTCGGGTATGACCAATACCGCGCAAGTGGATGAGAACGCGGCGTTGGCCGATCGGGCCCTGCCGGATTCGATGACAGTTACTCAGCTTGATGCCATCGCACGCGTGCTGACGGAGTTTGAAAAATCGAATCGCGTGCCCTGCACGGGATGCGGCTACTGCATGCCATGTCCCAAGGGTATCAACATTCCCGCCTGCTTTGCCGCCTACAACGCGAGCTATGCGCACAGCTGGTTTACGGGGCTGTCGCAATACTTTACGGCGAGTGCGGTGCGCACGAGCGAGCCCAAGCTGGTGAGCAATTGCGTCAAGTGCGGCAAATGCGCGCGCCACTGCCCGCAGCATATCGATATCCCCGAGCGTCTCGATGACGTGCGCCGACGCTTCCAGCCGGGCCCCGTAACGGCCGCGCTTAAAGCCTTTTGCAAAACGCGTTCCTGATGCCCCTTTTATAACTCGCGGTGGAATAGCTTCTGTTTGCGGCAGAATAGGGGCCAAACAGGAACTATTTCGCCGCAACTGAAGGGGGCTGTCGTGGGCCATCGGGATTCATGTGATGATTTGCGTGAGGTTCGTTGGGGCGTTTTGGGCGCTGGGCACATTTCTCATCGATTTGCATCGTCGCTCAAGAAGGTCGACGGGGCACGGTTGGTGGCTGCGGCCGGTCGCACTCCTGCACATGTCGAGGAATTTTGCCGAGCGTTTTCGATCGATGCTGCGCATGGCCATGCCTCGGTCGACGATAACGGCAATGCGGCTTATGACGCGCTGATTGCCGACCCCGATGTCGACGCAATCTACTTGGCGCTTCCGCATGGCATGCATACGCGTTGGGCCTGTCGCGCGCTGTGCGCCGGAAAGGCCGTGCTGTGCGAAAAGCCGGCCGTTTTGAGTGAGGAAGAGGCTCTCTCGATCGCCTCCACCTCTCGCGAGCGCGGCGTGCTGTTTATGGAGGCAATGAAGAATCGGTTTTGCCCGATGCGCGCTCGCGTGAAGGACTTGTTTGCGTCGGGTGAGCTTGGCCGTATTGTCTCGATTGAAAGCGTGCAAAAGCTCGATTACGGCGAGTCTCCTTCGGGCTATCTGCTTGATCCGTTGCAGGGCGGCTGTCTATATGACATGGGCTGCTATGCGGTCGGTTGGTTTGAGGATTTGCTCGCGGGCGCTTGCGAGGTTTCGTCCCGTGAAGTTCGCTGGCGTGACGTATCGGGCGGTCGCGTCGATTGGGCCGACGAGATCCATATGAGCGTCGGCGGTATACCCATTCATATGGTGTGCGACGGCGAAGCAACATATGAAAGCCGCTTAACGATTGCCTGTGAGCGGGGCTCGTTGGAAATCGAGCGCCTCCATCGCCCCGAGCTCGCTCATGTGAAGTATTCCGACGGACGAATGCTCGAAATAAATGCCCCGTTTGAGGTCGATGATTTCTACGGCGAAGCTTCGCATGCGACCCAGCTCATCCGGGCGGGGAAACTCGAGAGTCCCGTCATGCCTCTTGCCGCCACGCAGCGCTGTGCGCAGATCATCGATGCGATTCGCTTGACGCTCTAGGCTGCGGTACTGGTGCTCAAGGGGGCTCGGCGGACCGTGCCCCTGATGCCCCTTTTATATCTTGCGGTGGAATACGGTCTGTTTGCGCCAAAATAAGGCACCAATAGACCGTATTTCACCGCAACTGATGAGGGGGAGCTGGAGATGCTGACGATCGGGTGTCATCTTTCGACGACGAAGGGCTATCGGGCAATGGGGGAGACGGCGTTGTCCATTGGTGCCAATACCTTTGCGTTCTTTACGCGCAACCCGCGCGGTGGCAAGGCAAAAGACCTTGACATGGATGACGTGGCGGCTCTGCGCGAGCTTATGGCGCAAAACGACTTTGGACCGCTGGTGGCGCATGCCCCGTATACCTATAACCCCTGCTCCGCTAAGGAGCGGGC
This sequence comes from uncultured Collinsella sp., assembly GCA_958415625.1. Classification (GTDB taxonomy): domain Bacteria; phylum Actinomycetota; class Coriobacteriia; order Coriobacteriales; family Coriobacteriaceae; genus Collinsella. Next base: position 27,123 of record CATYZI010000004.1, read on the forward strand.
GCGCGAGTTTGCCTTGGAGGCTATGGCGGAAGATTTGCAGCGTCTGGAGGCGCTGCCCGGTAACTACTACAACTTCCATCCCGGTGCGCATGTGGGCCAGGGTGCCGATGCCGGCATTCAGATGATTGTCGACACCTTGTGTCAGGTGATGTTCGAGGGACAGCAGACGACGGTGCTGCTCGAGACCATGGCGGGAAAGGGCACCGAGGTGGGCCGTAGCTTTGAAGAGCTGGCGCGCATTATCGAGGGCGTTGCCGCCAAGCGTCCCGAGCTGTTAGATAAGCTGGGCGTGTGCCTGGACACCTGCCATGTGAGCGATGCCGGCTACGACATCATTCATGATCTGGACGGCGTGCTTGACGAGTTTGACCGCGTGGTGGGTATCGAGCGCCTGCACGCGGTGCATATCAATGACTCCAAGAATCCCTGTGGTGCCCATAAGGACCGTCACGAGTGCATCGGCAAGGGCTACCTTGGCAGCGAGGAGTTTGGTGGCGGTATGCAGGTTATGCAGAATATTGTATCGAATAGCCGTTTGCGTTCGCTGCCGTTTATTTTGGAGACTCCGAACGAACTTGCAGGTTATGCAGCTGAAATTAGACTATTAAGGTCATTGCAGCAGTAATGACTGTCACAAAGTAGAGTATTCCATTCACGTTATGGGTTTGTTTCAATCAGTTTTCTCATTGCAGATTCGCAATTACGGGTGCATAATAGCCAACAGTTTTTGCAGACCTCTGAATCAAACGGGGTCACCGGAAGGAGACTGATTATGAAGCTCAAGAAGCTTGGCGCATTTGCCGCCACGGGCGCCATGGCGCTTGCCCTTGCACTGACGGGCTGCGGCTCGTCCAATGCCACCTCTGGTTCCGATGCCGGTTCCAGCAGCTCTGACGACGTGAAGGTCGAGAAGGTCGACGGTTCCAAGGAGTACGCACTCGTCAAGGACGGTACGCTTACCGTCGGCACCTCTGCCGAGTATGCGCCGTTTGAGTACAAGGATGACAACGGCGACTATCAGGGCTTTGACCTCGAGCTTATCAAGGCTATCGCTGACAAGCTGGGTCTGGATGTCGAGTACGTCAACAACGACTTTGACACGCTGGTCCCCGGCGTTGCTTCGGGCGCCAAGTATGACGTCTCCATCGCGGCTATCACCGACACGCCCGAGCGCGAGAAGGAAGTCGCTTTCTCCGACTCTTACTACATGGACGATCAGGCTATCGTGACCAAGGTCGACAACACCGACATTACGGCCGATAACTACAGCGAGAAGCTCAACAACGCCGACGCCACGATCATCGTCCAGTCCGGTTCGACCGCCGAGGCCTTTGCCCAGGAGAACTTCCCCAAGGCCAAGATTGTCCCCTACAAGGACGCCACCGAGTGCTTCAGCGCCCTGCAGTCCGGCAAGGGTGACGCCGTGGTGACCAACCGCTCCGTTGCCAGCCAGCTGACCGCCGAGCAGTTCAACACCTGCCAGACCATCAAGCAGATCAGCACGGGCGAGGAGTACGCCATCGCCATCAACCAGGGCAACACCAAGCTCAAGGACGACATCAACCAGGCCATCAAGGACCTGACCGATGACGGTACCGTTGACGCCCTCATGGCTAAGTACAACATCAAGTAAAATAGCTACTTGATTGCACGCGGGCCCTTTCCGTTTTGGCGGAGAGGGCCTTTGCGTTTCTTGAATGGGCGTCGTTCCGCCCCGTTTTGTCGGCAACTTAAACGTTAGGAGCCACCTTGTCTCGATTGAACCAAGGAGCCATGGGCCAGAGCTATCCACTGCCCTTGATGCTCCAAAAGCTAGCCTGCGCCCTGGCTGTGGCGCTCGCCCTGGTATGCGCGGGAGCCTGCGTGCCCTCGACCGCCCAGGCGCTTGAGACCGCAAAGATCACCGCTCGACCCAACACCGGTTCGGGTAGCGATGTGGTCGGTGGCACCGAGACCCGCATCACCTGGGAGGTCCAGGCCGATGCCGATGAGGAGCTGAGCGGCCTTTCGTTGACGTTTGCCGATGGCACGACCTTTGGCGCGGACGACACGCGCCTGACGATGCTCTCGGGCGATGACCTTATGGACCGCACGCCCATGAAGCCCACGTGCAAGGTCGACGGCCAGACGCTCAAGATCGATTTTGGCGAGACGGCGCCCGCCGGCGGTTATTTCCGCGTCGAGGTCTACGGCGTGACCTTCCCCGTCGAGGGCGGCGATGAGGCCTTTAGCGGTACCTACACCTTGGCCGATGGTTCGACCAAGAAGATCTCTAAGATTCCCTCGGTGGAGATCAAGGGTGTGACGGCCTTCGATAACTTCCTGGCTGATCTTAAGGAGCAGCCGTGGGTCGAGGCATGGAACTCCAATATGTTCCTGCGCCTGTTCCTGAACCCGGTCATTTTGGTCCAGAGCCTGCCGATCGTCTTCAAGGGCTTCCTCATGTCGCTCTCGATCGTGCTCGTGGCGTTTCCGCTGGCAATTCCCTTCGGTTTCGCCCTGTCGCTCATGCGCATCTCCAAGTCGCGCATCCTTCGCTGCCTTGCCGGCATCTACGTGAACATCATCCGCGGCACGCCGGCGTTCCTGCAGATTTACATCGCGTTCTTCGGTCTGCCGTTGGCTGGCGTCAAGGTCGATGACTACGTGCTCGGCGTCATCGTCATGGCCATGAATTCGTCTGCCTACCTGTGCGAGATTTTCCGCGCCGGTATTCAGTCGATCCCCAAGGGCCAAAACGAGGCCGCTCGCTCGCTGGGCATGAACGCCTTCCAGACGCTGCTCTACGTCATGATCCCGCAGACGTTCCGCAATGTTCTGCCTACGCTGACCAGTGAGTTCATCCTGCTTTACAAGGATACGTCGCTGCTTGCGGCCGTGGGCGTGGTCGAGATCGTCATGAACGCCCGCACCATCGTGGCCACGACGGGCTCCATCACACCGTATGTGGTTGCTGCCCTGTTCTATTTGGTCATCACCCTGCCGCTTGCCCGCTTGGTGAGCGGGCTTGAGGCGAGGCTTTTGGGCACGGCCGAAACCAAGAAGAAGCGTCCCGCCAAGAGCGCCGGACAGGTTGTCGCGACGCCCGCCGATCACATCGCCGGTCTGTAAGGAGGTCCTATCATGAGCGAAACCAATAACTCGAACGAGGTCGTTGTCAGCATCAAGAACCTCCAGAAGGCCTTTGGCGATAACGTGGTCCTGCGCGATATCGATCTGGATGTGCATAAGGGCGAGGTCGTCGTTGTCTTGGGTCCCTCGGGCTCGGGTAAGTCGACGATGCTTCGCTGCATCAACCGCCTGGAGCACCCCACGAGCGGATCGATTGTCGTTGAGGGCGTGGATGTGTGCGCCAAGGGCGTCGACCTTAACAAGGTGCGAACGCATCTGGGTATGGTGTTCCAGCAGTTCAATTTGTTCCCGCACCTGTCGGTCAAAAAGAACGTCATGCTCGCGCAGCAAAAGGTGCTCAAGCGCAGCAAGGAAGAGGCCGAGAGGATTGCCGTCGAGGAGCTGACCAAGGTCGGTCTTGCCGAGCGCATCGACTTTATGCCGAGCCAGCTTTCGGGCGGCCAACAGCAGCGCGTTGCCATCGCTCGCGCCCTGTCGATGAACCCACACGTCATGCTTTTTGACGAGGCTACGTCGGCGCTCGATCCCGAGCTGGTTCGCGACGTTCTGGGCGTCATGCGCGACCTGGCGCGCGACGGTATGACCATGATCGTCGTGACGCACGAGATGGGCTTTGCCCGCGACGTCGCCGACCGCGTCGTCTTTATGGACGGCGGCGTTATCGTGGAAGAGGGCACGCCGAGCGAGGTCTTCGACCACCCCAAGAGCGAGCGCACCAAGGCGTTCTTGGGAAATATCTCGTAGCCGGTTGATGTAACTGCCGTTACAAAAGAGCGGGGGCTGGACTTGAATCCAGCCCCCGCTCTTTTGTAGGGATGGGGATGCGCTGTGATACAGGCTCTTTTGGAGGCCTGGTTTCGTTACGCGAGCTCGGCTCCGAGGGCCTTGCAGGCCGCCTCGCCCTCATCGTCGGGCGCATCGTAGCAAATGACGGAATCGACGACGTTGACGCCGGCCTCGTCGGCGTCGGCTTTCCAGTTATCCATCCACTCGCCCTCGGCCCACGAATAGGAGCCAAAGAGGACGACCTTCTTGTCGCCGAGAGTCTCCTTGACCTCGTCCCACATCGGCTGGAACTCATCGTACTCGAGCTCCTCGGAGCCCATGGCAGGGCAGCCGAAGGCGAAGGCGTCGTAGTCGGCGGCCTTGTCGGCAGAGAAGTCGGCGCAGGGGATGACCTCAGTCTCGGCCCCCGCGGACGTTGCGCCTTCGGCGACGAGGTTTGCCATGGCCTCGGTATTGCCCGTGCCGCTCCAGTAGACGACGGCGATCTTGCTCATGTTTTGTCCTTTCGGTCGTGCGGCGCTTGCCGCGGCTTGTACGTTCTATCGGGTTGCCTGGGCAAGTTGCGCCAGGCTGCAGCCCTGCTGATAGATAAAAGTGAAGTATTGGGTGCAGGCACGGTAGGCATCAAACGTCGCAAGCGCCTGCTCGACATTTGCGTAGACCTTCCAGGCCCCAAAGACCTTGTAGTTCTCGCCGTGCTGGACGATAAACTCGTGCACGTCGTCGTAGGGATATCCAAGGAAGTAGCCTATTTCGTGCGGAAACTCGCAGGTGCAGTCTTTGCTGCAGCTAGCTTGCTGGGGTAGTGCGCATCGAGTCTGGCTGCAGGCGCATTCCGCGACGTTATTGCTCGCGAGCGTGATGCGTGATGCCAAATGCACAAGGCATGTCGAAAGGTCTCTCGTGTCGTAGCCTTCCGAGGTGAGCGCCGTTTGGGCGCGAGGGTCTGCGAAATAGGTGGTGAGGCTTTTGGCTCGGTACGCGTACACGAGCGCCCCGCAGGGCCGCCAGACCAAAACACTCAGGTGGATGCCGAGCGGGTCAAGCTCGCGATTGCACTGGGCGATAACGTTTAGCAGGCGTGCTCGGCGTTCTGCGATGGTTTCGGTTGTGGTCGAGCCGTCCCCGTGGGCGTAGGTGCCTGGATAGGTAAAGAGCGATGCCGGCTTGATGCCCGCGAGCGTGGGAGAGCAGTTGCGCACGACTGCTGCCTGAAACGTTGGGATGTCTATGGTTCGAGTCACGGCGCTCCTTACGGATCTAAACTGTTAGCCTAGGAAAACTTATACACGAAAGTAAGCCATGGTCAACAAAAAAGTTTGAAGAGGGAAACTAATTGACCGAACAGACATGATTTTGGGTTAAGATGGGGACACCCCATGGGGGTATCTAGATAGTGCTACTTGAAAGGGGAGCGCATGAGTGACTTGCTCAACCCTGCGAATCTCATCGTGCTTGCCGTGATTGTCGTTGGCATGTTTTTTGGCCTGCGTCGCATTGTCGCTTCGACACACGGAAAGAGCTGCTGCAGCGATGGCGCGAGCGGTAAGAAGGCCAAGAAGGTAGTGGTTGCGGATACCGATCCGTCCCACTACCCCTATAGCGATGAGCTGCTCATCGGCGGCATGAGCTGTGACGGCTGCGCTCAGAACGTAGCCAATGCCCTCAATGCACTGGATGGCGTGTGGGCAACGGTGACGTATGCGGACCACACGGCACGCGTGCGCTCTAAGCAGCCGATCGATCACGGTGCCCTCGAAGCGGCCGTGAGGGACGCGGGCTACTACGTCATGACGCTGTAGGGCGCGTGCTTGGCGCAGGAAACGTCGCTAGGCTCGACCGCGTAGCTCAACGTCTTGGATATCGTCGAAGTCGATGGCGATGTCTTTGAGTTTGAGCAACTTGAAAGCGGGGAGTACCTCATCGAGGATGCTGGTGCGGGCACGATAGCCGTACGTATCGTAATAGGTGACTCGAACCAAATCGCCGCGTTTGAGATCCTCGAGCTTATGTGAAAGCTCGAGGGCTTTTTCTTCTGTCAATTCGCGCTTGGGCTCAACGGTGATTTCTTGCTTGCGTACGAGTTCGTAGTATCCCGTCAACGCGGCAAAGGGCATAAACTGTGCGGCGCGGTTGGCGCGCACGGCGCCGTTGGCTGTGAGGTTGGGGTCGGCGGCGCGGCGCCTTCCCTCGGGGTCCGCCAAGCGCTCAAAGGCGGTCGGTGGCCTCATGGGCTGCTGTTTTGGTTTAGGCACGATGTCCTCCAACTTGATCGTTGCGTTCGCGCGCGGTGGCGCCGGCGGTAAAGCTCAGCCCCTTGACCAGGGCGTTTTTGCCGTATTTACCCTTAACGGCCAACACGGCGCGCGCCAGGTCGCGCTCGCGCTCATCGGCCTCGACATCGCTAAACAGATCGATGGTGGCAAATTCCTCGGGCATGAGGTTGCCAAAGCCAAGATTGATACGCTTGACCGGTCGCTTGGGGTCGACCGTTTGTGCCCAGAGGTCATCGAAATACCCCATGATCTTCTTAAACGAATTGGTGCGCTCGGGCAGCTTGCGGGATGCATTGGAGTGCGCAAAGAGCGCGGCATAGCCACCGCGCGGCTTGCCGCCGTGCTCGCCCACGAAGATGCCGTCAATCGCCTGAGCTTCTCGCACCAAGCGCCGGCGTTCGTCATCGCGTTGGACGGGCTTGGGCGCGCGGGGCGCGAGTTCGGGGCCGTCGGTCGCTGCGGGCTCGATGCCCGAGGTGCTCGAGCGTAGGTGCCCGCAGCCGTCTATATACTGCGCCGTGCCGCTGGCGTCGAGTCGGCGTATGTCGGCGCGTTCGCTTGCATAGCCCACAAAGAGCGAGATGCTGTCGCACACCACGTGCTTGTCGATCAGGTCCAGCACGGCGGCATCGACCATCTCGCGCAAAACGGTGTAGGCCTGCTCGTAGGCATAGCCTTTCGAGAGTACCTGCCCCGTGGTGGTCGAGGTCGCTTGCGGACGATAGGCCTGGATATCGGCGATGGTTGTCGGCTCGCGTCCAAAGGCATGGTCGATGAGATACTCGGCATTGACGCCGAGCTCGTCGTAGAGCAGGTTTTCGTCGAGCGCAGCGACCCCCATCAGGTCGTAGACGCCGTACTTCTCGAGGCGGGCCGCCACGCCGGGGCCGATGCCCCAGATATCGGTGATGGGGCGGTGGGGCCAGATCTCCTTGCGGAAGGTTTCGTCGTCGAGTACGCCGATACGGCTGGCTACGTGCTTGGCAGTGATGTCGAGTGCCACCTTGGCCTGAAATAGGTTGGGGCCGATGCCGACCGTCGCCGTGATGCCGGTGCGCCCTAGAACTTCGTCGCGAAGCATGCAGGCGAACCCTTCCGCATCGGTGTGATAGAGATCCAGATAGGGCGTCACGTCGATGAAGCACTCGTCAATTGAATAGACGTGAACGTCTTGTGGGCTGACGTATTCCAGATAGATGCCGTAGATTTGCGCCGACACTTCCATGTAGTGCTGCATGCGCGGTACGGCCTTGATGTAGTCGATGCCATCGGGGATCTCGAACAATCGGCAGCGGTTATGTATCCCGAGGTCCTTCATGGCCTGCGTGATGGCGAGACAGATGGTCGTGCGTCCGCGCGATTCGTCGGCAACGACCAGGTTAGTGGTGAGCGGATCGAGCCCACGGTCGACGCACTCGACGCTGGCATAAAACGTCTTGAGGTCGATGCAGATGTAGGTGTGCTGCTCGTGCGCCACGCTTCCTCCCATCAAACACATGTTCTTATCGAATACATGTTCGATAATACCCGCTTGCGCGGACATCGTCAAAACCTGTCCCTCTTTGGCGGGTATGGTCGTGCGGTTGCATCGGGTTTTTAACGCAGCTCTAAAGAGCGCGAAACAGCTCGGAAAACCTCGCTTCGTAGCATGAGCCTAACGATTGATACCGCCTATATGCACGGAAGGGTTGTGGGGATAATGGTCAACTATGGGTTTGGTATGCCGACGCGCTTGGTTGCGGATGGGGATGTGGCTCGCTGGTGCGGGCGATTGGTTGCCCACTATGGCGGCACCAAGGCACTGGTCGTGCTGGGAGGCGACAAGCACACGCGTGATGAGCTCGTTTCGGCGGCGCTGGGCTCGCTCGATCGCGCCCTGCTCGAGCGCGTGCTTTTCCGCTGCGGTTTGGTCGGGGGCGACGGGGGAGACGAGCTGATCGACGAAGCCGTGGCCTTGGCGACCGACGAAGGTGTGGACTTTGTCCTGACGATCGGCGATGCCGATACGGCGGGCTTTGCGCGCGAGCTCGCCCGTCGTATGGCGGCGCTCGATGCCGGTGAGGACGGCTTTGTGCCTTATGGATGCATCGTCTCCGAGGGAAAAGTGCCCGCCGTTGTGGGTGCCGGCGAGGTTCCCGTTTTCGCCATTATCGCGCCCGAACTGCTGGAGGGCATTGGGTCTCCTCTGCGTGAGTTGCTCGGCAGCGTGTGCGCCGCGGCCTAATATTTACCATAAAGGGATAGGTTCTTTTTGATTGGTAAAGCGTTTGACCTGCCAAAACAAACCTGTCCCTTTTTGGCCGGTTGCCGTTTGGGGGCCGATTGGCAACGCTCGCTGATTATGGTCTTGACCTGCGCTAGAATAGTGGCATCTGAATGTCCGGGCGCATGGAGGAGTGCGCCCGTATGCTGAGGAGGACTTTATGGCAACTGTTGCCGCACCTATCGACGCTACGTCGACCGCCGCTTGGAAGGCGCTCGAGGCCCATCAGGAGAAGCTCGAGGCCGAGGGCATCGATCTTAAGGCCTGGTTCGCTGCTGACGCCGACCGCGTGAACAAGCTGAGCTTTGACGCCGGCGACCTTCACTTCGATCTATCCAAGAACCTGGTGACCGATGAGACCGTCAAGCTGCTGTGCGATCTTGCCCGCGAGGTAAAGCTCGAGGAGCGCCGCGACGCCATGTTCTCCGGCGAGCACATCAACACCACCGAGGACCGTGCTGTCCTGCACACCGCGCTTCGCCGTCCGGCAAGCGAGAAGGGCCAACTCATCGTTGACGGCCAGGATGTCGTCGCCGACGTGCACGAGGTCCTCGACCGCATGTACGCCTTTGCCGAGCGCGTGCGCTCCGGTGAGTGGAAGGGCGTTACCGGCAAGAAGATCGAGCACCTGGTGTCCATCGGCATCGGTGGTTCCGACCTGGGCCCGGTCATGGCCTACGAGGCCCTGCGTCCCTATGCCGACGCCGGTATCGACTGCCGCTACATCTCCAACATCGACCCCAACGATCAGGCCGAGAAGCTCAAGGGCCTGGACCCCGAGACCACGCTCGTGATCATCGTCTCCAAGACCTTCACCACGCTCGAGACCCTCACCAATGCCCGCGAGGTCAAGACCTGGATGCTCGAGCAGCTCAAGGCGCAGGGCGCCATCGACGGCTCCGATGAGCAGAACGCCGAGGCCGTGGCCAAGCACTTCGTCGCCGTCTCCACCGCGCTCGACAAGGTCGAGGCCTTCGGCATCGACCCCGCTAACGCTTTTGGTTTCTGGAACTGGGTCGGCGGCCGCTACTCTGTCGACTCCGCCGTGGGCCTGTCGCTGATCGTCGTGCTCGGCCCCGAGCGCTTCCAGCAGTTCCTCGAGGGCTTCCATACCATCGACGAGTACTTCTGCAACACGCCGCTCGAGAACAACGCCGTCGCGCTGATGGGCCTGCTCAACGTCTGGTACGTCAACTTCTTTGGTTCCAAGAGCCACGCCGTGCTTCCGTACTGCCAGTACCTGCACCGTTTCCCGGCCTACCTGCAGCAGCTCACCATGGAGTCCAACGGCAAGCACGTCCGCTGGGACGGCAGCGCTGTGACCTCCGATACCGGCGAGATCTTCTGGGGCGAGCCCGGCACCAATGGCCAGCACGCCTTCTATCAGCTGCTGCACCAGGGCACCGTGGTGGTTCCGGCCGACTTCATCGCTTTCGCCAACACCGCCAACCCCGCGACCGACAACGGCCAGGACGTCCACGAGCTGTTCCTGGGCAACTTCCTGGCCCAGACCAAGGCGCTCGCCTTTGGCAAGACGGCCGACGAGGTGCGCGCCGAGGGCACGCCCGAGCAGATCGTCCCGGCCCGCTGCTTTGAGGGCAACCGTCCGACGACCTCTATCTTCGGTGACACGCTGAGCCCGTTTGCACTCGGCGAGCTCATCGCCCTGTACGAGCACATCGTGTTTGTCGAGGGCACGGTCTGGGGCATCGACTCCTACGACCAGTGGGGTGTCGAGCTGGGCAAGCAGCTTGCCAAGCAGATCACCCCTGCCTTCCACGACGACGCTGCCAAGGCCGAGCAGGACGCTTCGACCCAGGCGCTCATCGAGTTCTACCGCGCTCACCGCAAGTAGTCTTTGTTGCTGAGATAGGTCATGGCCGAAAGGGGCCCGTATCCGTTGGGATGCGGGCCCCTTTTCTGTTGTCGGTCGGATTCGATGGGTCGCGTGACGTCGTCAGAGGTCGAATTCGTCCTGAGTGCCTTGGGCTTCGGGGAGCTCTGCGTAGAGCGGGTGGTCCTCGAGCCTAAAGCGCTCGACCTGCTGGGGAGCGCGGCCGCGGACGAACAGCCAGGATCGGTCGACGGGCGTTGCCATGAGTGTACTGGGCAGCACGTCAGCACGCTCGGAAAAGACGCGAGCGCTCTCGGGGTCCTGAAAGGCTAGCACGAGCTGCGTATCGCAGTTGCCCATGATGGAGCGAGCGCGCGCTTCGCCATAGAGCGCATCGAGCTGGTTTGTTGACTGCAGCAATAGGGTTGCCCAGATCTCGCGGCTGCGGATGATGGACAAAACGTTATCGATTTGTGGCATCTGCAGGTTGGCAAAGTCATCGAGCATAAAGCGGACCGGTATCGCAAAGCGGCCGTCGGGCTGCGCGTCGGCGTGGCGGATGAGTTCCGCGAAGGCCTGCGTTACAAACAGGTCGGTGAGCGGATCGAGGCTACGGTCGAGATCGCTGACGGTGACGAAGAGCGCTCGACGCTCGCATCCCAGAGCTGCGAAATCGATCTGATTCGCATCGGTGTATAGACGGCGTGCTCCATCAAAGCCCAGACACATGACTTTTTCGGCAAGGATGCCCATGATGCTTGCGTGCATCTTTTCGGCCGTGATGGTGGGTGAGTAGCGCCGCCAAAGTGAGAGCGCGTAGCTTGTGGGGTCGGTGGTCTGCAGGTCGTCGAAAAGGCGTGTCGTGGCGCGGTCTTGGAGATGTTCGCAAAGGTCGATCACCGATGAAAACGTCTGCTCCTCCACGGGCAGCTGTTCACACACATAGGCGATCAGGCAGGAAAGCAGGTTGGCTGTTGCATGGTCCCAAAACGGCTGGGTTTGGTCCTCGACTGGACAGATGGCCTTGGCGACCGAGATGATGTCTTGCTGGTTGGGCTTGCCGTCTTTGGTGCGGCGGATGTGGTTGAGCGGGTTGTAGCCACACTGCTCGATGTCCTCGGGCAGTGTGGTCGCATCGTCAAGATCGGCAAAGTTGAGGCGCTGTACACGATAGCCGTGCGCGGCAAGCACGGGGCCGACTTCGCGGCAGAGCGTCCCCTTGGTATCGAGCACGATATAGCTCGCATTCATCTGCAGCAGGTTAGGCTTAAGAACGTTGCGGGTCTTGCCGGCGCCCGAAGGCCCGATTACAAGCATATTGTTGTTGAGGCCCGTTTGACGCGTGTCACACGAGAGTGTGTGGGCTTGCGCAAGGATGGTGGGGGTCGGGGCGTGCAGGGCTGCGTTGAGGTTAGACATGGGCGGTCTCCTTGGTCGAGGTGAGAATGCTGTGGGCGAAGCCGAGCTCGACGGCGCGCTCGGCCGAAAGGTACGTATCCTTTGCCGTGAGTGTTTGGATACGCTTGGCCGAAAGGCCGCTGCGATCAGACAGGATTTGCATCAGGGCCTTGCGGGTCTGCATGAGACGCCGGCTTGTTTCCTGGAGTGCTAGGGCCGAGCCCCCAGCTCCCTGCGGGATGAGCGGGTCGTGAATCATGAGTTCTGCATGAGGCGCCATACGGCGCTCGTCGCCACCCATAAAGATGATGGCGCCCATAGAGGCCGCAAACTCCAGGCAGATGGTGTGGATGGGGCACGGCGAGAGGCGCATGGTGTCGTAGATGGCGAGGCCGGCGCGCACGTTGCCGCCGGGGCTGGCAACAAAGACCGTGATGGGGGCCGTGGGGTCTGCGGCCTCGAGCAGACGAATCTGCTGGCATAGGTCGTGCGCCATCGCACTGTTGATATCGCCCACGACGGAAAGCTCACGACGGGCGAGCATCTCGTCGTAGACGGAAGTGAGCGTTATGCCACGAGCCGACTCGCGCATCGTGAGCGGGCTGATGACAGGGGTCTGAGTGGTGTCCATGAAGGTTCCTTTCTTAACGTAGGACGAGGTTCTATTTGGGTTGGTGAAGCTGGCGCTAAAACTCAAAGGCATGTTCGAGCCTGCGCTCAAGCTCCGTTGTGACTTTGCGGTCGGCGGCTTTTGCCAGTGACTCGTCGAATGCGCCCAATCGCATCAGTGCGGCAATGGGCGCGGTGTAGACGAGACGCAGCTGGCGTTCGAGAACGTCGGGAAACTCGTTGGGGTCGTAGCGCTTCTGGTAGAAGCGAACGATGCCTTGGCTCATCTCCCCATCGTCGCGGTAGCGCTCGAACTGTCGCTGTTGGATATCGATAATCCGGATCGTTTGAGCGCGAAGGCTAGCAGGCGCCAGCGCCCGGTAGCCGTCGAAGAGACGATTGAGGCTCAGCACACGGAGCATGTCGATCAGGGTGCGCACCGTTGTCGGGCCGGCTTGAAACCGGGCGGTTGCACGGTTGTAGCGTTCGCGGTCGAGCACCATGATGCTCGGCGGGCCCTGCACGTCATCTTGCCCGCAGGCTGCCTGCTGATGCCGCGCCTCCAGGGCTTTGAGGCCCATGGCGAGGTCATGGATGGGGAGGGTCAGGGCGTTCTGCAGGTCGAATCGATGGTCCATCAATGTCATCCGCGTCTCGTCGTCCATCTCGAGCCGAAGCTTAGTGTCGAGTGCGGTAATCATGTGTGCCACATGGCCCATGGTGTACGGGCCTTCGGTCTTACCGTGGGGTCCGAGATAAGGGTCGGTAAGTTTGTGGACGGCTGGATCGTTCATGATTTCGGCGCAGCGATTTACCGAAAACTCGTGGTTGCTCAGCGCCTCGTTGACGGGCAGCAGGGCAAAGTTTGCGATCGTTGCGGCGGCGAAGTCAGTGTCGTAGCTGCCGTGCAGAGCACGGTCGATGCGTGCCTTGAGGACGGTGTTTGCGGTCTGGGTACGGGTAGTGTTCATAGCGTTTCCAATCTGTGATGTGCTTGCCTGTTTGTTGATGTGTTGGTTGTCGTGAGTGATGTGCTTGCCGTGGGTGATGTGCTGACGTTGGGGCGCTATGCGGTTTTCAATGAGCCCGTGAGGCAGTTGCTGCAGGGGCGGGATGGAACGGCCCACGCAAGGCGGAAGGCATCGTGCTCAAAATCGAGACAGCAATGCCCTGGGTGCCTCACATGTGGCAGTTACCTCATTAAGTTGTCATTGCGTTTGGGGTTGTACTTTGCCGATCTTCCTTCTCTTACACGCTGAAAACTGAAACTGAATATGCTCGATCAAACGATGACCACCGGAGCGGTCATCTTTAAAGTACGTTGGGTTTTCCGATTTGACAAGAACAAATTTTGAAATTCTTTTCTACGGGATGAAATGAGGTCGGTGAGGCGACCGCGTTTGGCGTCGTCAGCTTTGTATGTGGTGGCTCGGCGTATGGGACGGAGCGATTGCGCCCCACGGCTACACACTGTCCATGTTTGGGACAATATGGCTTTTTATCCGTTGCAGACAGAGCTGCAGTAGGCGTTCTGTATGATGACTCAGACAAGGTTGTTCAATGACAGGGAGGCATATATGGCAATCAAAGCCATCGCAATGGATATCGACGGTACGCTCACCAACGACCAGAAGGTCATCAGCCCGCGCACGCGTGAGAAGCTGCTCGCGGCGCAGGAGTCGGGCATTAAGCTCATCTTGGCTTCGGGTCGCCCCGCATGGGGGCTGCATGCCTTGGCGCAGGAGCTCGACCTTCAGAACCATGATGGTCTGCTAGTTGCCTTTAATGGCGCGCACGTGGTCGACGCTCAGACCGATGAGGTCCTTTTTGACCAGGCCATGCCGGCTGACGAACTGCACCGTCTGATTGATCATCTGCGCAATTTCGACGTGATTCCCATGATCTCGCTCGGTCGGGACCTGCACGTCGTGGACTCGTATCGCTGCATGATCACACTGCCGGACGGTTCGCAGAAGAATATCGTCAAGTATGAGCGCGATGCGTGCGACCTTAAGATCCGTGAGGTCGAGAGCTTGCATGAGGTCGTGGACACTTATCCCGTGGACAAGCTGCTGACGGCGGGCGATCCAGCCTACCTGCAGGCGCATTACGAGGAGATGTATGCGCCCTTTAAGCAGACGCTTTCGGGCATGTTTACGGCCGACTGGTACTTTGAGTACACGGCGCCCGGTATCGACAAGGCCCGTGCGCTCGAGGGTGCCCTGCCCAAGCTCGGCATCGATGCCAGTGAGGTCGTATCGTTTGGCGACGGCCAGAACGACAAGTCCATGATCGAGTGGACCGGCACCGGCGTTGCCATGGGTAACGCCGTCGATGAGGTCAAGGCCGTGGCTCAGATGGTGACCGCCAATAACAACGAAGATGGCATCGCGGTGGCACTCGACAAGCTGCTGGGTTAGAATCGCCGATAGTGCATGGTTCGGGCGTCCGCTTGCGGGCGCCTTTTTGTTAGGGAGGGTGCCGTGTCCGCATTTCCGTTCGACGCCGTTATCTTTGACATGGACGGCGTCATCGTCGATACCGAGTATTACTACCTGGGGGAGACCGCTGCGTTTGCCAAAGAGCTTGGGCTGAACCTGACCCAAGAGGAGCTGAACGGGCAGGTTGGCACCTCGCATCAGTTCTTTTTGCATATGCTGGTCGATTGGTTTGAGCGCGCCGGAAAGGGGCACTTTACCGGCGAGGAGGCACTGGCCCGCTGGGATGAATGGGCACATAAACGACCGCGCGATTATCAGACCTTGATCAATCCGGGCGCCGTGGAGACGATTCGCGAGCTTCCGCGCCGCGGCGTTCGCGTGGCGCTGGCCAGCTCGTCTCCCATGGACAGCATCGAGGAAGTGCTCGATGCGTGCGGTCTGTCGGATGCCTTTGAGTACGTGGTGAGCGGCGAGCAGTTTAAGGAGAGCAAGCCCGAGCCCGATATTTACCTGCATGCGTTGGATTTGCTGGGGCTGCCCGCGGACCGCTGCTGCTGCGTCGAGGACTCGGTGCCCGGCATCACTGCCGGCAAGCGAGCGGGTCTGACGGTGATCGCCAAACGCGAGGAGCGCTTCGGCTTTAGCCAGGATGCGGCTGACAAGATTATCGACCAGCTGCCAGAGCTGCTGGAGCTTGCGTAGGACTGGCGATGCGTAATCCGCACCGATTATTGATTCCATATTTGCCAGGGGAGGGCAAATGCCATCGACTGAAGGGTTGACCGACGGAAAAGCGGCAATCCCGCTATATCAACAGGTTATCGATATCATCAAAAATGACATCAATTCTGGTACCTATAAGGCGGGCGCTCGGATACCAAATGAATTCGAATTGGCCGAAAGCTACAAAGTCGGTCGCGTTACCGTTCGGCGAGCCATTGAAGAGCTTGTCCAGCAGGGCTACCTTACCAAGCAGCAGGGGAGGGGCACGTTTGTAAACGCCCCCAAGCTCAAGCGTAAAATCCGCCAGAAGGACGACGTTCAGAGCTTTTCGGACGCCTGTCGTGTCAACGAGATGGAGCCCGGGGCGCGTATTGTCTCAAGAAAAGTGTTGCCGGCCGATGCTGCCGAAGCGCAGTTTTTTGGCGTTCCCGTTGGATCGGAGCTGATCTGCATTGAACGCGTGCGCACCGCCGATGGCATCCCCGTGATGCTCGAGAACAACACGTACGTTTATGAAGACAACGCCTTTTTGGCGAAGGCGGACCTTACCGATCAATCAATTTTCGAGGTCGTGCGCGAACGGACGGGTCGCGGGCCTGCCCTCACCGAGCCGTGCACGCTTGAGATTGCGTGTGCGTCACCCGAAGTCGCCCGGCTACTGTCCGTTCCCACGGGAGAGCCTCTGTTTTATATGGAGGCATATTTCTACGACGAGCAGCAACGACCGTTTATCATCGGCCGACAGCGGATTGTGGGATCGCGCTACATTTTTGATATTTAGGACGTTGATCAAGAGAACGCCCGGCGGCCCAAATTGCCTGCCGGGCTTTTTTTGCCGTTCGCCGCCGCTGAACGACCGTTCACCCGAGTCCTCGTAACCTGTCCGAAATATCCTTGAAGTGCTAAAAACACGCTGATAATCTATAGAACGTCATAGGACGTTTGCATTGCGCGAACGTTAAAGCGAGACACGATAAGGTCTCGGGTTCTTTGGAGGTATCTATGTCAGATACGAAGGCGAAGAAGACAAACAGACGTTTCAAATTCAAATTACCGCACGTCTATACGATCATGTTCTTGCTGATCGTGGTTTTTGCAGTTTTAACCTGGGTCGTCCCCTCTGGCCAGTACCAGCGTAAGACGATTTCGACTGCAGCAGGCGAGCGCGAAGTCGCCGTTGCCGGAACCTATGAACAGGTCGATAAGAACTATACCGATCCCGAGACCGGCGAGACCGTTACCCTGGGTCAAGACATCTTTGCAGTCCTGCAGGCGCCTACTAAGGGTATTCAAGAGGCCGCCGACGTCGTTGCGTTCGTCTTGCTGATCGGCGGTTCGTTCGCGATCATCACCAAGACCAACGCGCTTAACGCCGGCATGAGCCGCGTGATTAAAAAGCTCAAAAACAAAGACATCCTCATCATTCCTATTACCATGACGCTGCTGTCCATCTGCGGCACGACGTTTGGTATGTCTGAGGAAGCGCTGCCGTTCTATGCCATCTTCATCCCCATCATGATGGGTATCGGCTATGACTCGATGACGGCGTTTATCATCTGCTTTCTTGGTCCCAACCTGGGATACTGCGCCTCGACCATCGATCCGTTCAACGTTTTGATCGCTCAGGGCATCATCGGTATCGAGGGCAACCCGCAGCTGTGGCTGCGTGCCGTCTCGTGGGTCATCTTTACCGCCGTTGGTATTGCATGGGCCATGCGCTATGCCATGCGTGTCAAGAAAAACCCCGAGTCGTCCGTTACCTACGAGGACGACAAGCTCAAGCGCGTTGAGTTCTCTGTGACCGATGCCTCCATCGAGGAAGAGTTCACCACCCGCCAGAAGCTCGTGCTGATCGATTTTGCTTGCGGTATGGGCATTATCGTTTGGGGCCTTGTCACGCAGGGCTGGTACATGAATGAGATCTCTGCCGTGTTCCTTGGCATGGGCCTGCTTGCCGGTATCCTGGGCGGTCTTGACCAGCAGACGATTGCCGAAGAGTTCGTTAAGGGTCTTGCCGACTTCGCTTACGCCGCAATCGTCATCGGCGTCGCTCGCGGCATCCTGGTCATCGCCGAGGGCGGCATGATCATCGATACCATTCTTCAGGCGCTCGCCACCGCACTCGCCGGTGCTCCCGCTGCCGTGTACACCACGTTTATGTACGTCGTCCTTGGCCTGCTCTCCCTGCTGGTTCCCTCGAGCTCTGGCTTGGCGGCGCTTACCATGCCCGTTATGGGCCCCCTGACCGAGCTCATGGGCCTCAATCCCGAGGCTGCCGTCACCGCGCTCCAGTTTGCCAACCAGACCATCAACACCATCAGCCCTGTGGCGGGCATGACGGTCGCCGGCCTTGCCGTGTCAAAGATCTCGTTTGGCCAATGGTGGAAGACCATTTGGAAGTTCTTCATCTTTATGGTCGTGTTTGGCTTGGTCATTACCGCCATCTCCGGCATGCTTCCGGCGTAAGGAGGTCGCGATGTCCGATCGTTTGACGGTGCTGACGTCTAAGAGCGTCTTCACCGGTACGGAAGACCAGCCGTTTGAGGGTTTTGTCGCGGTACGCGGCAATCGGATTGAAGCTGTCGGTGGCGCTGGCGAGGCAGGCTCGTTTCTCGCCCAGGCGGATGAGGTGATCGATTGTGGCGACAGGACTGTCATGCCTGGCCTGGTCGATGTGCATACGTTCTATACGGGCTGGGCGTTGCGGAGCCTGGGGGCCGACTTATCCGAAGCCTCTGACATCGACGAAGTGGTAGCGCTTCTGCAGGTATGGAAGGATGCCCACCTCGATTGCGCCGCCGCCTTTGGGCACGACCTTCCTGCGTCGCTCGCCGAAGACGTCGAGAATGAAAAAACGGCGGCAGCGCTCGACGGCGCCTTCGGAGATATTCCCGTTGTCTGCTTTACCCCGGGTGCCGAGACGTGCGTTCTCAACGCCGCCGCCAGCGAGCGCTATGGTTTTACGCCCGAGGCCTGCTATGCCGAGAAGATCTGGCGTATGATGCGGGACTTCTTGGCGCTTCCCGAGGTGCGCGCCGGGTATTCGGATTACATGGCGATGCTGAACGCTCGCGGTGTCACGGCTATCAAAGAGATGGCCTTCGATGACTATTACGGATTTGCCGATGAGATGGCGCGCCGTGAGGAATCTGGCGAGCTGACGGTTCGCGTCTCCATGATGTCGCAGCCGGTGGGCGCCGGGGCGAATCTGCCCTATGCCCGTGCGGCGCGTGATCGCTTCCAGGGACCGTTTGTTCGTTTCTCGGGCTTCAACCGCATGACCGATCGCGGCGTATGGGCGGGGCTTGCCGAGATGATCGACCCTTATGAGGAGACGGCCGATGCGGGGGCTGCCGGCAAGACGGTTGTCGAGGAGCCCGAGTGGGGTTTGATTGAGGACGAGCTGCGCGCGATTGATGCCGAGGGCTTCCGTTACTCGCTTCATTGTCAGGGCGACGGCGCCGTTCGCCACACCGTTGCGCTGTATGCCTCGCTGCCGCGAGATGAGCACGGAGCCATGCTTCGACGCCACGCGATCACCGACCTCGAGAACTCTGATCCGGAAGACCTTGCCCTTTTTGGCAAGCTGGGCGGAATCTGCGAGGTCTACCCCCAGATCCTCACACTCGATAAGCGCGAGGACTGCCTGTCGATGATGCGTCGGCAGATCGGCGAGGTCAGACTGCAGCACAGCTGGAACCGTCGCGGTATGGAAGGCGCGGGATGCACGGTGTGCTGTGGCACCGACCTTCCGCTCTTGATTCCGAGCCTGGGCGAATCGATGTTTAGCGCATGCGGTGGTTTCTTTGCCGACGGTTTGTCCGTGAATGAGGGTAATACGCTGACGCTTGCCGAGCTCCTTCGTGCATGGACGGCAGGGGGCGCATATGACCTGATGCGCGAGGATGAGCTGGGAACGCTCGAGGCCGGTAAGCTTGCCGACATCTGCGTGCTCGATCGCGATGTGTTTGACCTTGACTACCACGATGCCTGTGACCTTGCTGTTGATATGACCATGTCGGACGGACGTATCGTGTTCGACCGAAATAAGGAGGTTTAGCATGCCTGAAACCAAACCATCGCTGCGACGCGAGCAGATTGCGGGTATGAACATCCACTACATCATGTGGTCGCTCGACTATTTTTTGGATACGCAACAGCGCCTGGGCTTTGAGTCCATCGAGCTGTGGTGCGCCGAGCCCCATGTGACGCTCGATCACACCGGGTATTTTGAGGCTGAGGTTCTGGCGAAAAAAGCCGCCGACCGCGGTCTGCGCTATCGGACGCTCTGTCCCGAGAACGTGGTCTATCCATGGCAGTATTGCGCCCGTAAGCCGCTTCACGAGCAGCGGAGCCTTGCGTATTTCAAGCATGGCATCGAGCTTGCCGAGGTGCTGGGATGCGACCGCATGTCCGTAAACTCGGGTTGGGGTGACTGGGACGAGGATCGCGAAGAGGCGTGGAAGCGCAGCCGCGAGCACCTATCCATCTTGGCGGAGTATGCCGGCGAGCACGGTCTGGTGCTAACGATGGAGAGCCTGCGTCCCGAGGAGAGCAACCTTGTGACGACCGTCGCCGATGCCAAGCGCATGATCGATGAGGTCGCGAGTCCGTATCTGCAGCCTATGGTCGATACGACCGCAATGGGTGTTGCGGGTGAGTCGCTCGAGGACTGGTTTGCCGCATTTGGCGACGGTGCGATCCACGAGATGCACTTTATCGATGGCGACCCCTATGGCCATCTGGTCTGGGGCGACGGCAAGCGCGATATGGATGCCTTCGTCGCCACGCTCAACGCCCATGGTTTCGATGGCATGTTGGGTCAGGAAATCACGGACGGTCGTTACTACGATGACCCGGCGGCGGCAGATGCCAAGAACATGGCTGCCTTCGAGAAGTATCTGATTGACTAGATAAGATTTTGCTCGGCCATGTAAGACGCGTCATGCATGGCCAGCCAAGCTGGAAAGGAACTAAACATGAACGCACATGATCTGATTAAGGAAGCAATTGCCGAGAAGGGCAAGTTCGACAGCGTCTACTGGATTGCCTGCGGCGGCTCCATGATCGATCTGATTCCGGCCCATGAGCTCTTGCAGCGCGAGGCGACGACGTTCACCTCGTATATCTATACGGCCCGTGAGTTCGACATCATGCGTCCCCGTCGCCTGGGCGAGAAGTCTCTGGTCATTGCCTGCAGTCACAGCGGCAATACCCCCGAGGTCGTCGAGGGCTGCGAGATTGCCCTTGCCGCGGGCGCGACGGTGATCGCGCAGACCGATAACGCCGGCTCCAAGATCGATACTGGCAAGTGGGTCACCTGGGTGTACCCGTGGGGCGAGGGCGTTCCGCAGGCCGAAGTCCCTGCCGGCATCTCGCTGTCGCTCGCGGCCGAGCTGCTCGACCAGCAGGAGGGCTACGCCGATCTCGCTGACATGTATGCCGGTATTGCCGAAATGGATAAGATTTTGCCTCCCGCACGCGAAAAGGTAAATGCCGAGCTGGGCGATCGCTTTGCCAAGCTTTGCCAGGAGCATGAGTTTTTCTATATCCTGGGCAGCGGTCCCAACTTTAGCCAGACGTACGGCTTCGCCATCTGCTCGCTCATGGAGATGCAGTGGCAGCACTGCAGCTATATCCACTCTGCCGAGTACTTCCATGGCCCCTTTGAGGCTACCCAGGATGGCGTCTTCTACTTCTTGCAGATGGGCTCGAGCGAGTGCCGTCCTATGGACGAGCGCGCCCTGGCGTTCCTCGAGACCCATACCGACACGCTGATGGTGCTTGATGCCAAGGAGTACGGTATGGAGGCCGTGCCGGCGAGCGTTCGTGCTTATCTGGATCCGGTGCTGTTCTACGCTATGAACTGCGAGCTGCGTGCAGCGCGCGGCAAGGTGTTCGATCACGACCCCGACTTCCGCCGCTACATGGGCGTTGTTGAGTACTAGGAAGGATAGATACCATGGCTTTTAACGTTAACGCGCTCGGGTTCGGTGACAACGTCGTCGATCGCTATGAGCATATCCATACCATGTATCCCGGCGGCAATGCGGTGAATTTTGCCGTCTATGCCAAGAAGTGCGGTGCTGCGCGCTCCGCGTACATGGGCATCTTTGGCAACGATGCCGCTGCCGAGCATGTGATTGCAAGTCTCGAGGACGAGGGTATCGAGCTCGCTAAGTGCGAGCAGCTTATTGGCGAGAACGGTGCGGCGCGTGTGACCGTGGTCGATGGCGACCGCGTATTCCTTGGCTCCAACGAGGGCGGCATCCGTGGCGATGCACGCTATGTGCTCGATCGCTTTGATCTGGCATACATGAAGCAGTTCGACGTAGTCCACTCGGGCAACTACTGCTTTACCGAGCGCGAGCTCCCCAAGCTGAAGGCTGCGGGCATTACCGTATCGTTTGACTTCTCGGACGATTCCACCGATGAATACTATGAGCAGATTGCCCCGTTTGTCGACTTCGCCTTTTTTAGCGCCGCAGACGCTGCGAGCGAGGATGAGATTCGCGAGCGCCTCGCCTGGGTGAAGAGCCTGGGCCCGCGCTTTGTGTCCGCAACGGCGGGCGCCGAGGGCTGCATCGCCTATGACGGCGAGCGTTACTATCGCCAGCTGGCAAAGCCCGTAACGGATATGAAGGACACCATGGGAGCCGGTGACTCGTTCCTGACTTCATTCCTGATGTGCTACCTCGATTCCGCCAAGCGTGGCGAGGACGGGCCTGAGGCCATTGAACGTGCGCTCGATTTTGCGGCAGGTTTTGCCTCGACCGTGTGCGGCATGGAGGGCTCTTGGGGTCACGGAGCTCCGATCGCCGAGTAGCCTAAGAAAGCGCTGGGCGGCTTGAGGCTGAAGCCTTGGCTGACTGACGCGAGATTACATCGGAATTCGGATAGGGGCTCGCCTTGGGTGGGCCCCTTTTTGATTGCTGGAGAAGACTATGGATGTCAAAGCATGCGCAGCTGGTTTTTGCTGTGCGGACGTGTATCAAAACATCGGCGTGTTCTATCCGACTGGTAATGGCATCGACTGGGGTATCCATCTGGCGCGAATGGGCGTATCGGTATCTGCGGTGTCGGTCGTCGGAAAGGACGGGTACGGAGACAAAATGCGCGAGGCACTGGCCGCCGAGGGGTTCGATATCTCGCATCTTCGCGTGGAGGACGGCGATACCTCGGTGATGCTCATGGCGTTGAAGGACGGCGTCGACCGTGTACATCTCGAGGCGATTGATGGTGTCATGGAAACGTACCGGCCAAACGATGGTGACCGGGCGTTTATCCTGGAGCACGATGTCATCCATACCGACCTGTTTGGAAACTGCTTAGACCTGCTGCCCGAATGGCACGAGGCAGGCAAGACCGTCGTCATGGACTTTTCGGTGTTTAGTCAAGATCCAGAATACGCCTGCGAGAACCATTTTCCTTACGTGGACTATGCCTTTATGTCGTTTGAGGAGGATAGCGCGGAGCTGCGCGACTGGGTGCGCCATGTGCAGGAGCTGGGTCCGCGCGTGGCGGTCGCCACGCTTGGCGAGAAGGGAAGCATCGCCTATGACGGTGAGCGCTTCTATGAATGTGGGATCGTGCCGGCCGAGAAGGTCGTCAATACCGTGGGCGCCGGCGACTCGTATATCGCCGGATTCACCAAGGGTGTACTGGATGGGCTTGACGTGCCGGCGTGCATGCATGCCGGTGCCGAGCTTTCGTCCCGAGTCATTGGGTCGTTCGAGCCGTACTAGGAACAAAAACCTGGAAAGGAGTGCAAGATGGTAATCGATATGCTGGTCCAGCCCATGCTCTACGGCGAGATCTATACGCCAGGCGACGAGCCAGACGGCTTTGGTTTTTGGGAGCGCGAGTTTGGCATGGGGCACATGGGCCCCATGGACTGGGACGAGCTCGTGGCCGAGATGGATGTCTGCGATGTACGGAAAAGCGTGCTCATGCCGCTCGATGTGACCACGGCGTGTGGCGGGCACTTTGGCACCAACGACCAGGTTTCCGCGCTTGTTGCTGCGCACCCCGATCGTCTATGGGGATTTGCGAGCGTGGACCCGCAAGTGAGTGGTGCCGCCGACGAACTGGAGCGCGCCTTTACCGAGCTGGGGGCCAAGGGGCTCTGCCTGCATCCGGCAAAGCAGGGTTTTGCGCCCGATGATGCCGTTGCCGAGCCGCTCTACAAGCTCTGTGAGCGCTACAACAAGCCGGTGGTTTTTCATGCCGGTATGTCCTGGGAGCCGGGTGCGGAGCTTTCGCGAAGCCACCCGCTTGCGTTTGAGCACACCATCGCAACGCATCCGGATGTGCGCTTTAACCTGACGCACTTTGGCTGGCCCTGGGTGCGCGAAACCGTGGCGATGCTGCTCAAATATCCCAATTGCTATGCGGATACTTCTGTTACCTATATCGATTCGCCCGAAGAGATGATGCAGCGGCTCTTCACCGTCGATATGGGACCGCTGTGGTATGAGCGCGCCCTGTCGCATCAGGTGATGTTTGCCAGCAATACGCCGCGCTTCCGCGCCTTCAAGCTCAAGCGGGCGCTTGACACCGTGCCCATGCGCGATGAGGCGCGGGCGAATCTGTATTCCGGTACGGCGCTGCGTTTTCTGAAAGGTGATGAGTGACATGGTGACACTCGAGACATTGAGCTATCTATCGACGGCGCCCGACCAGTTCATCGACATCACTGAAGATGTGCATGCCGCCATCGAGCGTAGTGCGGTGACCGATGGACTGGCAGCGATTATTTTGTCGCATACGACTTGCGGTATCGTGGTGAACGAGGGGCTTCCGTGCGTGGAGACCGATCTCATGGAGACGCTCGATCGCATTGCCCCGCCCGATGCCCCCTATGCGCATGCTCATTTCTTGCCGAGTTATGGCGCCACGGGCAATAACTCCTGTGGCCATATCAAGAGCATGATTTGCGGCAATAGCTGCTTCTTCCCCGTTCAAGACGGCCACATCGTATGTGGCGGAGCCCAGAACATCTACCTTGCGGAATTCGATGGGCCTCAGAAGCGAAAAGTGTACGTTGAGGTGCTGGGCGAGTAGCAGTTGATGCCTGCGAGTCGGCGAGCTAAAGGAGATTGACCATGTCGTTTATGGCTTCGATGTTTGGGACCGAGAAACCGGTCATTGGCATGCTGCATCTGCAGCCGCTGCCTGGCGATCCTCTGTATTATCCGAGCGGCAGCGTTTCGCGCGTGATCGATGCCGCCAAGCGCGATCTCGAAGCGCTGCAGTCGGGTGGCGTGGACGGCATTCTGATCACCAATGAGCTGTCGATGCCCTACGAGCAGCATGTGTCGGCAGTGACCCTTGCCGCTATGGGGCATGTCATCGGCGCTCTTGCCGCAGATTTCTCGACCCCTTGGGGTGCAGAGGCTATTTATGACGGCGACGCCACGATCGAGCTGTGCGCCGCCGTCGAGGCGCAGTTTACACGCTGCAATTTTTGCGGTGCCTGGGCTGGCGATCTTGGCCTGATCAATCGTGACTTTGCGCACACCATGCGCCGCCGTGCCGCCCTGCGTCTGGACGACCTAAAGATGTTCCATTTCATCACAAGCGAGGGCGAGGTGTATCTTAACGACCGATCGACTCCCGATATTGCCGATTCGCTGGTATTCAACTGCCTGCCCGACGCCCTTGTCATTGGCGGGTCTGCTGCCGGGCGCGGAGCTTCGGGCGAGCTTGCCGACGAGGTACGCGTCCGTGTTGGCGATGTGCCGGTGGTATGTGGAACGGGATGTCGCGAGAATACCGTTGCAGACGTGTTTTCGCATTATGATGGCGCGTTTGTCGGCACCTGCCTCAAGCGAGACGGCAAGCTCGACGCCCCTGTCGAAGCCGAGCGGGTCGCGCGATTCATGGCTGCCGCCCGTGCCGCGAGAGGGGAGTGAACGGCATGCCGTACTATCTTGGCATCGACATCGGAACGAGTGCGTCCAAGGGTGTGTTAATTGATGCGGAGTGTCGAATTGTGGCGCAGGCATCTTGTCAACATGAGACCGAGAGCCCTCGGGATGGTTGGTATCAGCACGATGCAGAAGCGATTTGGTGGGGTGATTTTTGCCGGCTGTCTCGCGAGCTCATCGAGCGCGCGGGTAACGAGGCGAGCCAGATCCGCTGCGTAGGGTTGTCGGCTTTGGGCTGTGACTGCGTGCCGGTCGATGAAGATTGCCGCGCCTTGGCTCCGGCAATTTTGTACGGGGTCGACGCTCGCTCGAAGCCGCAGATTGACGAGCTTCTTTCTGAATATGGTCCCGATCGCGCTCGCGAGCTCTTTGGACACGACCCGTGTTCGTCCGATATCGCTCCCAAGGTCCTTTGGTTTAAGGAGAATATGCCTGAGGTCCATGAGCGGGCGGCGAAGTTCCTTACGGCTTCGTCCTATCTATGTGCCAAGCTTACCGGCAGGTTTACGATCGACCGTTATCTTGCCGAGGATTTCCTACCCTTATACGATCGCGAGACGTGGCGGGTTAATGAGCGCGGGTGCGCGAGGTTCTGCCGTCCCGACCAGATGGCCGAAGTCATGGCGGCGACCGATATCGCCGGCGTAATCACGGATCGGGCGGCGGATGAAACCGGTCTTGCCAAGGGAACGCCGGTGCTTGTCGGAACAGGCGATTCGGGCGCCGAGGCGATTTCTACTGGAGTGTTTTGCCCCGGGGACATGATGGTGCAACTCGGGAGCACGGCATATTTTATCTACCTAGCGGACCATATGGTCGATGATGCCCGTCTGTGGCCGGGAACAT
This sequence comes from uncultured Collinsella sp., assembly GCA_958415625.1. Lineage (GTDB taxonomy): Bacteria > Actinomycetota > Coriobacteriia > Coriobacteriales > Coriobacteriaceae > Collinsella. The sequence continues at coordinate 53,360 of CATYZI010000004.1, forward strand.
TCATCATCCCCGGAACCTACGGTATCTGCGCTGGCACCAATACTGCGGGTGCGTTGACGGCATGGTTGCGACGCGAGTTGTACCGCGATGCCGTGGATGCCGAACGCTCCGGCGGCCCCGATGCCTATGAGGTCATGGCGCGCGATGCCGGGCAGGTAGGTCCCGGAGCGGATGGCCTTCTGTGTCTTCCATACTTTGCGGGCGAGCGCACCCCGCTCAACGATCCCGAGGCGCGCGGCGTGTTCTTCGGTCTGACTGAAAGGCATACCCGGGGTCATATGGTCCGCGCGGCTTTGGAAGGGATCGCCTATACGGTCGCAGCGCATGTTGATATTATCGAGCGAGATCATGGATTGCCTATCGAGCACATCATGGTCGTGGGAGGCGGAACTAAGAATCCGGTATGGATGCAAGCGATTGCCGATGTCTGCGGTCGTGAAGTTTCGGCTGCGAAGGTTACGGTGGGCGCATGTTTTGGCGATGCCCTTATGGCAGCACTTGCTGGCGGCGCCTATTCATCATGGGGTGAGCTTGCCCGGGTTCTTGGGGTCGCGCAAACGATCGAACCTGATATGGACGCTCATGAGCTGTACGCATCGCGCCGCCATATCTTTGATGAGCTATATGCGCGAAATTGCGACCTTATGCACGAGCTGGTGTAGCGCCGCCGAATTGCCCCACGCTCTTATGGGGCTGCGTTGTGCGATTCGCATGTCCCTTGAGGGTCGTGGGCAAAAAATGCCAAATATGAGTACTGTCACTAATTTAGTGGCAGAAAAATCAGGCTCTTGAGGCCTTTATTGAGCGTCTTCGGGCGATTGAAACCTGTTATGGATGGCTTTAAGTATGCTAAAACGACCTGATAATGAACAGTTGTACATTATCAGGTCGTTGTTTTGATGCAAAATAATGTGACTAGTTTTACAACAGTACTCATATTTGGCATTATTTGCCCACCAGGGGTTAGCGGAAGTCGAAAATGGAGCGGGAATTTTCCAGGACGACCGACTTGACGCTTTCCGCGGCGCAGTCTTTAAGCGTGGCAATGATCTCGGATGTTCTTATGAGTGAATCGACGAGCTGCCGCGCGGATGTTTTCGCGTCTGGTTCGGCCGGCGCGTCGGTTTCGAGCAACAGGCGGTTCAGTGGAATCTGTCGTGCGTATTCGCGCCCGCGTTTGGTCGCAAGCATGCGTTCATTGATGGAAAAGAAGCTGCCTGCGTGGCGCGCGCGGACGAACTCGTTCGAGGTACCGCTAAACCAGTGGAAGATGATAGCGGGGGAGTCGGGGCTTGGGGTGAGCAATTCATGTGACCCGAGGACGTCCAGCACGGTTCCTGCCGAACGAACGGCGTGAATTGATATCACGCGCCCGGCAAGAGGGTGCTGCACGAGTGCATCGCAGAGCCGGTCAAATGCCTGTACTTGTAGCGGCTCGCTTCCGGCAAAACGAGCGGAAAAGTCGAGCCCGACCTCGCCGATCAAGCGCTCTTGGGCGGCAACTTCGCAAAGCAGATTGACTTCGGCAGGACCGCGGCGGCCGTCGGCGAGCCACCAGGGATGGAGGCCGATGCCGGCAAAGATATTTGAACGGCCGCAGGCGCGCTTCTTGGCGCGTGCAAAGTCGTGTGGATCGACGCCGCAGTCAAATAGAACCAGGCCCAGCGCCGTTGCCTCATCGGCAACGGCGTCCGGGCGAGCCATTAAATCAAGATGGCAATGCGCATCAAATAATTGCGGTGTCATCGCGGTGCGTCTCGTTAATTTAGGCGCTGGCCATCGGCGCGCACGCGCTCGCACCCGCGCCCGCTGATCTGGCGGATAACCTCGCCGGCAATCATCTGACCCATGATGGGCGGCATAAAGCTGGCGGTACCCAACTCGGTACGCTCGTGGATGTTGGACGGGTCGCGGGGTTGGGTCTTAACCGATTCCTCGCAGCTAAACAGTACGTGCAGGCTCTTGATTCCGCGCTTCTTACATTCTTTGCGCATAATGCGGCTCATGGGGTCACGTACCGTATCGAAGATGTCGGCAAAGCGGAGGCACTCGGGATGGAGCTTGTTGGCCCCGCCCATGGAACTGACCAAACGAATGTCGTGGTCTTGAGCATATTTGGCAATGGTGAGCTTGGCCGAGATGGTGTCGATGGCGTCGACGACGTAGTCGAGCTTGCCGCCCGTCTGCTCCAAAACGCTCGCGAAGAACTCGTCGATGTTGTCGCTCAGCAGGTATTCGGTGCGTTTGATAACGGTGGCGGCGGGATTGATATCGTGGGTCATGGCTTCCATCACGTCCACTTTGCGCTTGCCGACGGTGCTATGAAAGGCGATGGCCTGGCGATTGATATTGCTGGGCGCGATGATGTCCTTGTCCAGAATGACGAAATGACCGATGCCGCCACGGGCAAGTGCCTCGCAGCAGTTGGAGCCCACACCTCCGCAGCCGAGTACCAGCACCGTGGCGTTGGCGAGCTTGTCGAGCGCCTCGCGACCCATGATGATCTCGAGCTTGGTGTCGCGCGTCTCGATGGGGGCGGCGGCTGCGGTTTCGGTCATAGATATCCTCCGATGGGGAAGCTGTCGTGTTTTAGCTATCGCCATTATAGGTATTATCGCGATTCCATTTGAACCCTCGGGGCTTGTTGAAATGAGACCAGGATTCGCATAAGATGAAGCAGATGGCACCCGTTGCAGCGGGTTGGCCAACTCCAATGCACGTTTGTAGCGTGAGAAGTGGCCGTCTTCGCATTACGCGGGGGCGGCTATTTCATTCGACCTCCAATGTGGATGCCGAGCTCCACAGCCGCGATTACAAGCAACAACAACGTCAGGACATCGTTAATACTCATAGTCCATCTCCTTCTTGGGTGGAGGGAGCTGGCCCATCTGCTTCAACTTCCATTATAGCTAAATGCGAACGAATGTTCTATATTACGTTGCAAATTAGATAATTAGACAAACATCTAAATATCGAGTATAGTATGTGCGCCGAACGAAATACTGAGAGGAGGCTCTATGCCGGGAGAGGGTTTTAAAGCGCTGGGGGATCCAACGCGGCGGCGCATTTTGGAACTGCTGCGCGAGGGCAACCGCACGGCAGGAGAGCTTGCCGAGCATTTCGAGATAAGCAAGCCGTCATTGAGCCATCACTTGGCGACGCTCAAAAACGCCGGGTTGGTGACCGACGAACGTCATGGCCAAAACATCGTTTACAGCTTAAACACCACTGTCATGCAGGACTTGATCGGCTGGTTTATGGGCTTTACAGACACTGAAGGTGATAAGGATGAATAACGAAAACAAGGGCATTCACGCCACGGGGGTATCGCCGCGTGTATGGGCCATGCTTGTTGTGGTCTGCGCAATTAATGTTGCTGCGCATCTCTGGGTGATGCCGAGCTTGCCTGCGCAGATTCCCACGCACTGGGGCGCGAACGGCGCCGTCGACGGTTGGGGCCCTAGCTGGATGGCCTCCGCGCTCGGCGTGCTGCCCCTGGCACTTCTCGCGATGTTCTACGTCGTGCCACGCATCGATCCTAAAGGTGAGGCATATCGAACCTCGGGTAAGTTCTATCAGGGCTTCGTAATTGCCTTCACCCTGTTCATGTGTGGTATAAGCTGGTTGGGTGAGCTTACGGTCTGGGGCGTGGTGCCGGCGGTCGGTTCGGCCAACGTGCTGATTTCCGGCGCTATCGGCTTGCTCTTCATTGGTGTGGGTAACTACTTGCCGCGTGTGAAGCAGAACTATACGCTCGGTATCAAGACGCCCTGGGCGCTTGCCGATCCCGAGAACTGGCGCCGTACGCAGCGTTTTGGCGGTGCCTGCTTTATGGTGCTGGGTATTGGCCTGATTGTGATGGGCGTGGCGGGTAGCGTGCTTTCGAGTGAAGTCGTCGCCGCGGTGATTGCGGTGCTGGCGTTTGGTTCAGCTGGCGCTGCCTACGCCTATTCGTATCTGCTGTGGCGCAAGTCGCAGCGAGCCGTTCGCTAAGGTTGCGGAAAACTAGCGTACGCAGTTCATAGTGTGTTCCGGGGGACTTTTCCTAGGTAGTATTAGGGGGTGTGGGCAACCATGCCCCTTTTTCGTTAAATTTCAGAGCTGGTTACCTCATTTCGTTTCCACTAAAACGAAAACAAGAATAGGGAAACAGCAGGTAGAAAGGATAAAACAGGCAAATGGCGGAGTTTATCTACCAGATGTATCAGGCTCGCAAGGCCCATGGCGACAAGGTGATCCTTGACGATGTGACCCTGAGCTTCTATCCCGGTGCCAAGATCGGCGTCGTGGGTCCCAACGGCATGGGTAAGTCGACCCTGCTCAAGATCATGGCCGGCATCGAGGAGGTATCAAACGGCGATGCCAGACTTACCCCCGGCTACACCGTGGGCATCCTGCAGCAGGAGCCGCCGCTCGACGACGACAAGACCGTCATCGAGAACGTGCGCATGGCGTTTGGCGATATGATCGCCAAGGTCGATCGCTTCAACAAAATCGGCGAGGAGATGTGCGACCCGGATTGCGACATGGACGCCCTCATGGCCGAGATGGGCAAGCTCCAGGACGAGATCGACGCCGCCGACGGCTGGGATATCGATTCCAAGCTCGGCCAGGCCATGGACGCCCTGCAGCTGCCCGATTCCGACATGCCGGTTAGCGTGCTTTCCGGCGGCGAGCGCCGTCGCGTGGCCCTGTGCAAGCTGCTACTCGAGGCTCCCGACCTGCTGCTGCTCGACGAGCCCACCAACCACCTGGACGCCGAGTCGATCCTGTGGCTCGAGCACTTCCTGCATAACTATCAGGGCGCGGTGCTTGCCGTCACGCACGATCGCTACTTCCTGGATAACGTTGCCGAGTGGATCTGCGAGGTCGACCGCGGTCACCTTTATCCCTACAAGGGCAACTACTCCACGTATCTGGAGACCAAGGCCGCCCGTATCGAGGCTCAGGGTAACCGCGATGCCAAGCTCGCCAAGCGCATGGAGGCCGAGCTCGAGTGGGTGCGCAGCTCGCCCAAGGCTCGCCAAGCCAAGAACAAGGCCCGCCTGGCTCGCTACGAGGAGATGGAGGCCGAGGCCCGCGCAAGCCAGAAGCTCGACTGGACCGACATCCGCATCCCTGTGGGCCCGCGTCTGGGCAACAAGGTGCTCGAGGCCCATCATCTGCACAAGGAGTTCGATGGCCGTGTGCTCATCGACGACCTTTCGTTTACCCTGCCGCGCAACGGCATCGTGGGCGTCATCGGCCCCAACGGTGTCGGTAAGACCACGCTGTTCAAGACGATTGTGGGTCTGGAGCCGCTGACTTCGGGCGAGCTTGAGGTGGGTGAGACCGTCAAGATCTCCTATGTCGACCAGAACCGTTCCGGCATCGACCCCGATAAGAACTTGTGGGAGGTCGTCTCGGACGGCCTGGACCACATGATGGTCGGCGAGACCGAGGTTCCGAGCCGTGCTTATGTGGCGAGCTTTGGCTTTAAGGGCCAGGACCAGCAGAAGCGCGCTGGCGTACTCTCCGGTGGCGAGCGCAACCGTCTGAACTTGGCGCTTACGCTCAAGCAGGGCGGCAACCTGCTGCTCCTCGACGAGCCCACGAACGACCTCGACGTCGAGACGCTGTCCTCGCTCGAGGCGGCGCTGCTCGAGTTCCCGGGCTGCTCGGTGGTCATTAGCCACGATCGTATGTTCCTGGACCGCGTTGCCACGCACATCCTGGCGTGGGAGGGCACCGATGAGAACCCGGGCAACTGGTATTGGTTTGAGGGTAACTTCGAGGCCTATCAGGCCAACCGCATCGAGCGCCTGGGCGAGGACGCAGCCCAGCCGCATCGTATCCACAGGAAACTTACCAGGGACTAGTTTGATGTGGCAAAGGGACAGCCCCTTTGTCACACGAACTTATGCTCAACCTGGGAAAATAAAAAAACGCGGCGAACGTTTTTGTGACGTTCGCCGCGTTTTGCTATTCGTTGGATTCTTCAACCTTGTCGACGGTCCAGGTGGCTCCGAGGCCTCCGGTGGTGTTGCGGCGGATGCGCACGGTGACTTCGTGGCGCTCGCCGGCCTGCGTGTAGCGCAGGGGGAAGATTGCGCGGTTTCGCGCGACCTCGATGGTGCCGCGCTCGCGGGCGATCCAGTAGTACTCGCCGACGATGCCGAGCGTGTCGGCGCCGTAGGGGAGATAGGTCGACAGCTGATGCAGAAGCGGGCCGGGGCAGAAGACTTCGGTTGCGAAATCGACGGGGAAGTCCTCGGGGATGGCGGGCACTGCAGGTGCGGGGGCCGGTGCTGCAGCGGGGACCGGAGCCGGTGCAGGTGCGGGAATTTGGTCGCAAGCAGAGGCGGGCACGGATTCGATGACGGGCGCGGGCTCCGGCGTCGTCTTCGGCTTGATTGCGGAATCCGCGGGCTTCACGGTGACGGGCGCGTCTGCAGCTGCGGTTTCAACCTCAACCTGCGTCGCGTTTCCGTTCTCGACGCTCGGCTTTGCCTCGACCGGTGTGGAGGCCATGGTGGTGATGCCGGCATTGGCGTTCTCGGGGTCATAGACGACCGTGAGCGAGATGGCGGGCTGCGGCGTCTCGGGCTCCGGTGCCGATTCGGTAGCGTCCTGTTCTGCGAGTTCTTCGGGCCGATCGTCCTCGGCCTCGTTGCCAAAGACATCGCTGTTTTGGAACGCAGGCGTCTCGGGTTGGTCAGCGGCTTCTTCGGTTGTCGACTTGGGAGCCTCGTCGAGCTCCGCAGTGGCTTCCTGCTCGGATATGACTTTGGGATCGGTCGTGGTGGCGATTTCGGTTTCGGCTTCTGCCGTTACCTCAATAGCGACTTCGATCTCTGTCTCGGGCTCGGGTTCCGGCGCGGCTTCAACCATGGTTTCTGGCTCGGGACGCTTAACGTGCTTGGGGCGCACGGCCTTGAGGTCCTTCTCACCGCGTTTCTTCTTTTTGTAGGACTGCTTGGCGCCCTTGGCAGCCTTGGGCTTGTCTTCGCCCTTGGCAAGGGCGGTATCCCAGGCCTCGTTGGCGATGACGGTGGCATACAGGCGGCCGCCCTTAAAGACGGTCAGCTTAATGCAGTCGTTGAGCTCCTCGAGCAGCTCGCGCGTGGATTCGAAGCCCAGGTCATAAGCGGTCATGTCGCCAGCAGCGAGCGCCTCCTCGACCTGCGTCATAAACGTTTGCTTGCCGCATCCAATCGCATCGCGCAGTAGGCGATACAGATAGATGTGGTTGCCCAGCGAAAGCGTGGGCCTAACTATTGTCTTGCTCATGGCAAATCTCCTCTTTACACATGTAAAGCATCTTACCATCGCATGGCGTTCGCCATGGCGGCGCCCAAGGCAAACGGGCGCGAACCGCTTTCGATTCGCGCCCGTTGTACAGGTTACCTATCTGGGGATGCAGTGCCTAGTTGCCCGATGTCGTGCCTTGGCTTGAGCTGTCAGATGCCGTGCCCGATGTGGTGCCACTCGAATTGCTGTTGCTGCTGTTTGTTGTACCCGTTCCCGACGTGGTGTCGCTCGTCTGGTCGCCCGTGCTCGGCTGAGAATCGTCGGTCGTTTGGCTTGAGTCGGTCGTGCCGGACGGCGTGCCACTGTTGGCCGTAGAGGAATCGGTGCCCTGCGATTGGTTTTGGGTGTTCGAGGACGAATTGGCAGAGGTAGAGCTGTCTTGCGTGCCGTCCGCCTGTGCCTGCTGATCCTGCGACTGGGTGTTGCCATTTGCATCGCTCTCGGTCGTGCGCGACGAAAGGATTGGCTCGGGGCGCTCGCCCAGACCCTCACCGGCGGTGGTTATAAGGATGGCGCCGGTGCAGGCGATGACCGCGACGATGGCGATGGCGATCGAGAAGACGATGACTTTCTTTTGCGTCTGGCTACGCTCTGCCGCCGCCTTGGCGCGCAGGCTGTTGGGGGCGACGCGCGCCGTGGTCGCGCGCCCCGCAATCTGGCGCATCTCCTGCGTAGTCGCGGCGCCGCCCAGGTGCTCCTCGACATTGGGCTCAACGGGCTCGTAGGCGCCGGCAGGGTAGTCGACAGCGGCGTGCGTGCTCTTGATTGCTTCGGCGCTGGCGGAGATAAAGTGGCGATAGACCTGCGAGGACACAACGGTGATGACTGAGCTCACAGCGGCACCAATCACCGAGCCGGCAATGCCGATCTTTGAAGCAAGCGCCACGCTCGTGGCGGCAGCTGCGGCGCCGGCGATGATCTGGGGAATGGAAATATCATCGAACAGACCTTTTTTAGGCGCGATGGCCATGGTCTGGCCGATGGAGTGGTTCTCGTGCACGCCGTTGTTGAGCGATGCCGGCGTCATAACGCGCGTGCGCGGCGCGTCGGTGTACTTGGTTGTCATACGGGGTCCTCCCGGTGTAAATCTGCTTCGTTTCATGCAGCCATCAGGGTACCCACCAGATGTGAATCGTACGTGACATTTAACAGATACCATCAACTCATCAATAGCTCACCAAGTTGGTGGGATGCGGTTGCGCCCGGCGGTTGAACTACAATAAGGCTTGCTAATTGTTATGAATGGCGTCTACGCACGGGAGCATTCTTATGGATCTTCACCTTTCTCAGTCTGACGGCTTTTTGCGCGTGGCGGCGGCGTCGCCGCGGATTCGCGTGGCCGATGTCGAGGGCAATGCCGAGGTTGCGCTGGCGGCTGTTCGCGAGGCTGCCGAGCGTGGCGTTCGCGCGCTGGTGCTGCCCGAGCTTAACCTGACCGGCTATACCGCGGCCGACCTGTTCCATAATCGCACGCTGCTGCATGCCTGCGAGGCTGCTCTGGTGCATATCCTCGACGAGACTCGTGAGCTGCCGATTGTCTTTACCATTGGCCTTCCCGTTTCAGTTGCCGAGAATATCTACAACTGCGCCGCCGTGTGCCGCGCGGGCGAGCTTTTGGGCCTCACGGCCAAGAAGTATCTGCCCAACTATGGCGAGTTCTATGAGCGCCGCTGGTTTGCTCCGGCGCCTGCGGATCCCGTGTGGGTTGAATTTGCCGGTCAGGGTCCGGTTCCGCTGGGTTCGGGGCTTGTCTACCGTTGCTGTGATGAGGGCGCCGAGGACCTGGTGCTGGGCGTTGAGGTCTGTGAGGACCTGTGGGTGCCGGCGCCCCCTTCGACCGAGATGGCGCTTGCCGGTGCGACGGTGATTCTCAACCCGTCGGCCTCTGACGAAATCATCGGTAAGGCAGATTACCGCCGCAGCCTTATCTCTAACCAAAGCGCGCGCCTGTACTGCGCTTATGCCTACGCGGACGCGAGTGAGGGCGAGTCCACGACCGACATGGTCTTTGTGGGGGAGAACCTCGTCTACGAAAACGGCTCCAAGCTCGCCGCGACCAAACTGCTTACCTGCGATATGGCCATCGCCGACGTTGACCTTGACCGTCTGGTTGCCGAGCGCCGTCGCTCGACGACGTGGACCCGCGCAGACGATGCGCCGGAGGCCACGACCGTTGTGTTCTCTTTTGAGGGCACGCTCTCCGAGGCTCCCGTCCTGCGCGACGCCTGCGACATCGACCGTGTCTTCCCCCGCGCGCCCTTTGTACCGGCCGACCATGGTGACCTGGCTGAGCGTTGCGAGACCATCCTCGACCTGCAGACCGCGGGCCTCAAGACCCGTCTTGCCCATACGGGTACCAAGGCGGCTGTCATCGGTCTTTCAGGCGGCCTGGACTCCACGCTGGCACTGCTTGTGACCGTGCGCGCCTTCGATGCGCTGGGGCTGCCGCGCACTGGTATCACGGCCGTGTCCATGCCCGGCTTTGGCACTACGCACCGCACTAAGTCCAATGCCGAGTCGCTCGCTCGCGACCTAGGCGTGAGCTTCCGCGAAGTCTCGATCCATGCGGCCGTGGAACAGCATTTTAAGGACATTGAGCACGATCCGGCCGTGCAGGACGTGACTTACGAGAACAGCCAGGCCCGCGAGCGTACGCAGATTCTGATGGATCTGGCCAATCAGGCTGGCGGTTTTGTCATCGGCACGGGCGACCTGTCGGAGCTGGCGCTCGGCTGGGCTACGTACAACGGCGACCACATGAGTATGTATGCCGTCAATACGAGCGTGCCCAAAACGCTTGTGCGCCATCTGGTGCGCTATGCGGCCGATGTCTTTGGTGGTCGCATCGCCGAGACACTGCTCGATATTCTCGATACGCCGGTGTCGCCCGAGCTTTTGCCGCCCACGGGCGACGGCGAGATTGCGCAGAAGACCGAGGACCTGGTGGGCCCGTACGAGCTGCACGATTACTTCCTCTATTACCTGCTGCGTTTTGGCTTTGAGCCGGGCAAGATCTACCGCATGGCGCTCAAGAGCTTCGAGGGCGTCTACGACGTCAAGACCGTTCACACGTGGCTGCGTACGTTCTACCGTCGCTTCTTTGCCCAGCAGTTTAAGCGCAGCTGCCTGCCCGATGGCCCCAAGGTGGGTTCGGTCACGCTCAGCCCGCGCGGCGATTGGCGTATGCCGAGTGACGCCAGCTCGCGTCTGTGGCTTGCCCAGATTGACGCGCTCAATCCAGTTGACTAAGGTTGGCTAAATTGAACCAATACGGGGGTTGCAAGCGTTACACTTTTGCAATCTGATGGCCCGTATCGCGCGGCGCTCTTGTCGGAGCGCCGCGTTTTTTATATCGAAAGGTGGCACCATGCAGGCATCGCAGCGTCTCGACCGCTTTGGCGCGGAGGTCTTCGCCTCGCTCAACAACAAGCTTCTCGCGCTGAAGGCTCAGGGCAAGACCATTTACAACATGAGCGTGGGCACGCCCGACTTTAAGCCGTACGACCATGTGGTCGAGGCGCTCACGCAAGCGGCGCAAGATCCCGAGATGTGGAAGTATGCCCTGCGCGATCTGCCCGAGCTTAAGCAGGCCGTGTGCGATTACTACGAGCGCCGCTTTGGCGTTTCGGGCATCACGCCGTCCATGGTGCAGTCGTGCAACGGCACGCAGGAGGGCGTGGGCCATTTGGGCCTGGCCCTGCTCGATCCGGGTGACACCATTCTGGTTCCCGATCCGTGCTACCCGGTCTTTGAGGCGGGTGCCAAGATCGCCGATGCCAAGCTCGAGTACTATCCGTTGGTCGCCGAGCATAATTACCTGCCCTATGTGGCGGGTATCGATCCCGAGGTGGCCGATCGTGCCAAGTACATGATCGTGTCGCTGCCCGCCAACCCGGTGGGCTCGGTGGGCACGCCCGAGGTCTACGAGGAGATCATCGCTTTCGCCCGCGAGCACGACCTGCTCATCGTCCATGACAACGCGTACTCCGACATCGTGTTCGACGGCGAGCCGGGCGGCAGCTTCTTGCAGTATCCCGGTGCGCTTGAGGTGGGCGTGGAGTTCTTCTCGCTCTCCAAGTCGTTTAACGTCACCGGTGCGCGTATCGGCTTTTTGGTCGGCCGCGAGGACGTGGTCTCTGCCTTTGCCAAGCTGCGCGGCCAGATCGACTTTGGTATGTTCTTCCCGATCCAGAAGGCTGCTATCGCCTGCCTGAACGGTCCGCGCGATGAGGTCGAGGCGCAGTGTCTGAAGTACCAGGAGCGCCGCGATGCCCTGTGCGACGGTCTTGAGGGCCTGGGTTGGGAGCGTCCCAACGCGCATGGCTCTATGTTTGTGTGGGCCAAGCTTCCCGGTGGTCGCACCGATTCCATGGCGTTTTGCGAGGAGCTCATGGAGAAGGCCGGCGTTGTGGTGACGCCGGGCGCGAGCTTTGGTCCTTCGGGCGAGGGGCACGTGCGCATGGCGCTGGTCTTGCCGCCCGACCAGATTGCTTTGGCTGTCGAGGCCATTCGCGAGGCGGGCCTGTATTAGAAAGGTATTTCGGCTCGTCAATAGCTCGAAACCGATTTCGTGCAGTTATTTTACGATTTCTGCAAACAATTTCGGTAAACGGTCGATTTTTGGCTGCGAATAGGAGCATAATCAAAGTCCCGATTGGATGTATTGGGATTACGGCAAGCCGCTCGGGTCGTTCGCGGGCGGCTTGCTTGTGGAGAGAGATGGGAGTTTCTAATGGTTAACGAGAAGAAGGTCGCTATTGTCGGCTGCGGTTTCGTTGGTTCGTCTTCGGCGTTCGCGCTGATGCAGAGTGGCCTGTTCTCCGAGATGGTCCTCATCGACGTGGACAAGAACCGCGCCGAGGGTGAGGCCCTGGATATCGCGCACGGCATGACGTTTGCCGAGCCGATGAAGATCTACGCCGGCGATTATTCCGATGTCGCCGACGCCGCCATGATCGTCGTCACCGCTGGCGCTGCCCAGAAGCCCGGTGAGACTCGCCTGGACCTGGTCAACAAGAACGTCAGCATCTTTAAGTCCATTATCCCCGAGATTAAGAAGTCCGGCTTCGACGGCATTCTGCTCATCGTCTCCAACCCGGTCGATGTTCTGACCTACGCCGCCATCAAGATGTCCGGCCTGCCCGAGGGCCACGTCATCGGTTCCGGCACCGTGCTCGACACCGGCCGTCTGCAGCAGATGCTTGGTGCCCACGTCGAGGTCGACCCGCGCGATGTCCAGGCCTATGTCATGGGTGAGCACGGCGACTCCGAGTTTGTCGCTTGGTCCAGCGCTCAGGTTGCCGGCGTTCCGCTGAACACTTTCTGCGAGCTTCACGGTCATCTGGAGCATGAGGCTGCCGAGAAGCGCATCGCCGAGGACGTCAAGAACTCCGCCTACACCATCATCGAGAAGAAGCACGCCACCTACTACGGCGTCGCCATGGCCGTCAAGCGCATCTGCACTGCCGTCATGCGCGATGAGCAGACCGTTCTGCCCGTTTCCTCGCTCATGGTGGGCGAGTATGGACTGTCCGATCTTGCCATCTCCATGCCGACCGTCGTCGGCCGCGACGGCGTCGTCTGCCGCGTCCCCGTGCCGCTGAACGATGACGAGCAGCATGAGCTTACCGCCTCCGCCAAGGCCCTCAAGGACATCATCGACAGCGTCGACTTCTCCTGCTAAATCAAGCTCGCTAGAGCGAAAAGCTACAATGAAGGCGTCCGAGCCCACACGGCCCGGGCGCCTTTTTGGTGCAAAGTAACCTGACCCCAATGCACCATAGTTGATGGGAGGGCCATGTCGGATTCGCCTAATTTTTTGACCTATGCCCAGACGGCGTTTGACCCGTTTGAGGAACGGCCGTTCTGTGCGGTGGATAGCCTGGTCTTTGCGTGGTTGTCCTATTTGCGTTTGCCGGGTGTTATGGCGGAGCTGACGAACTGGCAGGGCCTAGACGTACGCGAGCTGCTGCGTGCCGAGTGCTACCGGGACATGATTGGCGACTTGTGGGACCCAGAGGGGAGCAGGGCCTTGCTGGAGGCCGTGGCAGCAAGCCCTCGCTACCGTGGCGTGCACGTTTGCGGCTATCGTGCCGTGAGCGATGTAGTGGCGACAGAGCAGTTTGCAGCCATGGCGTTCCGGTTTCCGGCGGGGTTTAGCTATCTTTCCTTCCGGGGGACCGACAGCACGATTGTGGGCTGGAAAGAGGACTTTAACATGGCGTTCCGGTGTCCTGTGCCGGCCCAGGAATCCGCGGCGCGTTATGTGGACGAGGCGGCGGATGCGATCGACGGGCCGCTTTTGTGCGGAGGTCATTCCAAGGGTGGAAACCTTGCGGTGTACGGTGCGGCGATGTGCTCCGATGTCGCCCGTGAGCGAATCGAACGGGTGTATTCCCATGATGGTCCGGGCTTCGTCGAGGAGTTTCTGAACGGCAACGCCTTTGCCGATCTTTCCGGTCGAATCGACAAGACGCTACCTCGGTCGTCGATCTTTGGCATGATGTTCGAGACACAGGAGGACTATGCCATCGTTGAGAGCACCGAGTTCAGCCTGCTGCAGCATAATCCCTTTAGCTGGGTGGTTGATGGTCGCGACTTCGCGTACTGTGAGCGCCTGTCCGCCGGTGCTCGATACGTTGATGACTCCATTCGCGAGATGCTGCTTGCAGTGTCACCTAGCGAGCGCGAGCGTTTTGTAGATGCGTTGTTCTCCGTGTTTGAGGCTACGGGTGCTGAGCGGTTTGCGGATATCGCCGGGAATCTGCGCGAGAGCCTGCCCGTGATGCTCCAGGCTGCGCAAGGCTTTGACGAGGATACGCGACGCTTTGTCTCGCAGACCATCGTGGCAATCCTTAAATGCGCGCTGCTGCCCAAACGACCCCAGATCGACATGCCCGCTGCCGGCAAGAGTTTGGCAGAACAGCTCGAGGCTTGGCAGTCCGAGCTCCTGCGCTAGCCATTGGCGCAAAGCAACCTGTCCCCGATGCACCAAGCTTCGATGCGCCTGGGGCGGGCTCGACCGCTATACTGGTTCGTGCCGAAATCGATCTAGAACGGAATGCCGTATATGAAAATCAATCACGCGATTCTACATATCCTGGACTTTGACTCTGCCGTCAACGTTATGAGCCAGCGCGAGCTCGATATCGAGAGCCGCACCGTGCGCAACTTCGTGACCACGCATCTGCGCCGCGCACGTACCTCGGCCGACAATAAACGCGCCACGTTTGCCGAGAACTCTGCGTTTGGCGGCGAGCTCAAGGGTTACTTCTTTGGCGAGCGCGAGTTCGTAGACCTGTCGCAGCAGATTGCGGAGTTTATTTCCTCTGAGCTCACCAAAGCCGAGAAAGCCGAGTCCACCGACGTGCTCGTGGCTGATTTTGACGACGATGAGGATGCCCGCTGGTTTGCCGTGATGCTGCTGGGCTCCAAGCAGGCTTTTATGCACGAAGTGGGCCGCGAGGAGGGGGAGGTGCGTAACGACATCGCGCGCCACTACGCTATCCTGCCGAACCCCTCACAAAAGGTGTCGAGCTATGCCATCGTGCGCGCGAGCACCATGGAGATCGGCTACGTGGACAAGAAGCGCAAGATTGCCGGCGAGGACCGTATGCTTATCCCCGATGGCCTGCTGCAGTGCGACACGGGCGTATCGGGCAAGGAGGTCATCGACACCGTGACGCGTGTGGTCGAGGAAGTCGCCGAGGAGCACGGCGCCAACACGGCCGTGGCGCTCGCCAAGGTTAAGGCCGCTGTGACCGAGAAGGTCGAGGATGACGAGGAGCTTCCGCCCTGGGATATCGTCGATGAGGTCTTTGAGGACGAGCCGGTCATCAAGGAGAGCGTGCGTGCGGCGCTGACCGAAGAGAAGGTGCCCGAGCGTGTGCCCGTGGAGCGCAAGCAGGTCGAGCGTGCGGCCGTGCGCAACCACAAGATTCGTACCGATACGGGCATCGAGATCAGCTTTCCGGCCGAGATGGGCTCGAACTCCGAGTACATCGAGTTCGTCAACGAGCCCAACGGCCTCATTTCCATCGAACTCAAAAACATCGGCAGCATCGAGAATCGATAAGTTGCGTTACGCCTACAGCGGGAAAGCAAAGGCCGAAGCCCTTTGGGTCTTCGGCCTTTTTGCTTGGAGCTCAATTGAGTTGCAGACTGAGCATAAGTCAGCGAAAGCGCCCCTAAGCGAGCAAGGTAACGTGAAAGAGGAGGG
Source organism: uncultured Collinsella sp. (assembly GCA_958415625.1). Classification (GTDB taxonomy): domain Bacteria; phylum Actinomycetota; class Coriobacteriia; order Coriobacteriales; family Coriobacteriaceae; genus Collinsella. The sequence continues at coordinate 68,868 of CATYZI010000004.1, forward strand.
AAGCGTACTTTGGTACGCGACCGACGATTGAACGTCAGATTGCCGCTTAGGGGCGCTTGTAGCGTCGACCGGTCCGTCGTTCGTTAGAACGACGGAACCAAAGGTGCAGCGTCGAGCCGTTGTGCGGTTTGGTAAAACCGCACAACTTCTACAGCTGGCGCAGGCCTTCCTCGAGACCGGTCTTGCTGTCGGTCTTCTCGTCGCGCATCTTGATGACGCGGGCGGGGATACCGGCCACGACGGCGCCGGCGGGGACGTCCTCGACGCACACGGCGCCGGCGGCAACGACAGCACCCTTGCCCACGTGCACGCCCTCCAGGACCACGGCGTTGGCGCCGATCATGACATCGTCCTCGATGATGACGGGCGTGGCACTTGCGGGTTCAACGACGCCTGCCAACACGGTTCCAGCGCCGATGTGGCAGTTCTTGCCCACGGTGGCGCGGCCGCCCAGCACGGCGCCCATGTCGATCATGGAGCCCTCACCGATGACGGAGCCGATATTGATGATGGCACCCATCATGATGACGGCACGGTCGCCGATCTCGACGCGGTCACGGATGATCGCGCCCGGCTCGATGCGGGCGTTGATGCCCTTAAGGTCGAGCATGGGCACTGCGGAGTTGCGGCAGTCGTTCTCTACGTCGTAGTAATCGATGGAATCGGCATTGGCGTCCAGGATGGTCTTAAGCTCATCCCAGTCACCAAAGACGGTCTTGCCACGACGACCGCCGTAGACGTGCGCATTGCCCCACTGGACCTTCATGCCCGGCTTCTCGCGCACGTACAGCTTGACAGGCGTCTTTTTGGGCGCGGTGGCGATGTAGTTGATAATCTCCTGGGCATCCATCTCGGCTGCGTTACTCATTTGCTGTCTCTCCTTTGGGTGGATCCGGTTGATACCTGGTTAGGCAAACATGACCTGGTCGAACGTATAGAAGCCGTGCTCGCGGGTGACGAGCTTCTGCGCGGCTGCCAGAGCGCCGTTGACGAAGATCTGACGGCTCGTGGCACGGTGTGCGAGCGTGACCTCCTCGTCCTGTCCAAAGAAGCTCACCTCGTGCACGCCGGCGACGGTGCCGCCGCGCAGCGAGTGCATACCGATTTCCTTGGGATCGCGCGCGCCGCACATGCCCTCGCGTCCGTAGACGGGGTGGTAGCCCGCCTCGGGCTCGGCTTCGACGACGGCATCGAGCAGTAACTTGGCGGTGCCGCTGGGAGCGTCGACCTTTTGGTTGTGGTGCGTCTCGACAATCTCGCAGTCAAAGCCGGGCAGTTCACGCGTGGCCTGGGCCACTAGGTGACGCAGGGCGGCGATGCCGATAGAGTAGTTGCCCGAGTGCATGACGCGGGCATTCTGGCCCAGCTCGCGCAGGCGGTCCATCTGCTCGGGGGTGTAGCCTGTGGTGCCCGAGACCAACGCCGCGCCCGTGCGCTCGACATAGGCAACAACGGCATCGAAGGTCACGACGTTCGAGAAGTCGATGATGACGTCGGCCGTCGGTGCGCTCTCGAGCTCGGACAAGTCGAAGCCGATCTGGGCGACGATGTCAAAAACGGGCTCTCCAGCGGCGTTGACAATGCCCTCGGCGGTAGTGCGGATCAGCGAGCCCATGCGGCCCGTTCCCATAATGACGGTCTTAATCAAGCAGACCAGCTCCCTTCAGAGCATCGGTAAGTGCAGCGCGCGTGTCGTCTGCCATGGGGCATAGCGGCATGCGGTAGTTGGCTTCGATCATACCCATCTGAGCGAGCGCTTCCTTGACGGGGATGGGGTTGACCTCACTAAAGAGGGCGTTGATGAGCGGCTGGCCGGCAATCTGGATATCGCGGGCGCGCTCCACGTCGCCGTCCAGATAGGCGCGACACATGTCATGCACGAGCTGCGGCTGAACATCGGCCCACACGCTGATGGTGCCTGAGGCGCCTAGGCTCATGAGCGGAACGGTGAGTGCGTCCTCGCCCGAGTACATGCGGAAGTCATCGGACAGCAGGTGGGCGATCTTGGCTGCGTAGGCGACGTTGCCCGAGGCCTCCTTGATGCCCATGATGTTGGGGTGCGCGGCCAAGCGCTCCACGTTGTGCACGCTGATGCCGCAGCCGCAGCGGCCGGGGATGTTGTACAGGATGCAGGGGATGTCCACGGCGTCGGCCACGGTCTTAAAGTGCTGGTAGATGCCCTCTTCGTTGGACTTGTTGTAGTAGGGGGTAATGAGCAGCAGGCCGTCGGCGCCCAGTCCCTGATAGGTGAGCGACTTGGTGAGCATGGTCTGCGTGGAGTTGGAGCCCGAGCCGGCGATGACGGGGACGCGGCCTGCAACCTGCTTGACCACGGCGGCGACGACGGAGTTGTCCTCGTCATCGGTCATCGTGGCGCTCTCGCCGGTGGTGCCCAGGGTGAGGATGGCGTCGGTGCCATTTTGCAGGTGGAAATCGATAAGGCGCTCGAGTGCGTCAAAGTCGACGCTGCCGTCCTTTTTAAACGGCGTGACGAGGGCGACGATTGAGCCCTCGAGATTACGGATGTCCATGTTCTTCTCCTTCGCTTCCGCGATCTGGATGCGTTTGTTCCACTGAGCGGCGACGGCCAGGCGCTCGTCCTGAGCGCGGCGGCGGGCACTTTCGGCGCGCGACTTGGCCAGCAACTCTCGGCCGCACGGCAGCACGTCGAGCGTGGCAAAATAATCGCCCGGGCGCTCGGCGCGTCGGATGAGGTCGGCCGAGCCATCGGGGCGCAGCAGGACCTCGGCGGAGCGCAGACGGCCGTTGTAGTTGTAGCCCATGGAGTAGCCATGTGCGCCGGTATCGTGGATCACGAGTACATCACCCATGTCGATCTGCGGCAGCTCGCGGTCGATAGCGAACTTATCGTTGTTCTCGCACAGATTGCCCGTAATGTCGTACGTGTTTGTGACCGGTGCTACGGTCTTGTCGGCGCCACCCGGCTGGCCCATCACCGTAATGTGGTGGTAGGCGCCATACATGGCAGGGCGAATCAGATCGACGGCGCTTGCGTCGACACCGATATAGTCCTTGTAGATCTGCTTCTCGTGGATGGCCTTGGTGACCAGGCAGCCGTAGGGGCCCATCATAAAGCGGCCCATCTCGGTGCAGATGGCCACATCGCCCATGCCGGCAGGAACCAGGATCTCGTCGTATGCCGTGTGTACCCCCTCGCCGATGGCGTGAATGTCGTTGGCCTGCTGTTCGGGCAGATAGGGGATGCCGACGCCGCCGGACAGATTGATGAAGGCGACGTGTGCGCCGGTCTCGCGCTCCAGGCGCACGGCAAGCTCAAAGAGGATGCGCGCAAGCTTGGGGTAGTAGTCGTTGGTGACGGTGTTGCTGGCAAGGAATGCGTGGATACCAAAGTCCTCGGCACCCTTGGCCTTGAGCATGCGGAAGGCCTCGAAGAGTTGCTCGGTGGTCATGCCGTATTTGGAGTCGCCGGGGTTATCCATGATGCCATTGGAGAGCTGGAACAGGCCACCCGGATTAAAGCGGCAGCTGACCGTCTTGGGAATGGGCCCCGCAACGCGCTCAAAGAACTCAATGTGGCTGATGTCATCAAAGTTGACGATGGCTCCCAGCTTGTCGGCGAGCTCAAAGTCGGCAGCCGGCGTGTCGTTGGACGAGAACATGATGTCATGTCCCGTAATGCCCAGCGAGCGGGCGATCATGAGCTCGGTATAGCTCGAGCAATCGCAGCCGCAGCCGTATTCGTTGAGAATGGAGATGAGCGCCGGGTTGGGATTGGCCTTGACGGCAAAGTATTCCTTAAAGCCCGGGTTCCATGCAAAGGCATCGCGCACTTCTTGCATATTGCGGCGGATGCCCGCCTCGTCGTATAGATGAAACGGCGTGGGGAACTGCTCGACGATATGCTCGAGCGTCTCCTTGTCCACAAACGGCTGCTTGGCCGCATATGCCTCGTTGGGAGTCAATGACATGTCCCGTAAACCTCGCTATCCAGACGGCGCTACCTGCGCATCGAATCCGCATAGCGCGGACCCAATGTCCGGATAGCGCTCCCGCATTGCTGCAGACAGTCCTGCGGGTGTTTCCCGCAGGCCCACCAGGCTGTTCGTGCCCGAAAAACCCAGTTCGGCGGGTTTCGCCTCCCCGCGGGGTCAAAGCCTGCCGGCTCGCCCGCGGCTCTTCGTGCCCGCGCCTCTATCAAGTGGTAACGACCCTACCACGTTGCACTTTACCAAACAAGAGTATTCGTATATAACGTTTAAAAAATGCAGGGATATGCTGGAAACATGTGCGCCACAATCCTGTATCACAATAAGTTGCAACAGATGTGCCTCACGAAGGGATCCTCTATGACCGAGCTCCAAGAACTCCGTCGCTATCGCCGCGATCTCCATCGCATTCCAGAGCTCGATTTCGATCTTCCGCAGACGATCGCCTATATCGAGGGCGTGTTGGCGCCGCTCGCTTGCGAAGTGACCCATCCGTGCCCCAGCTGCGTCTGTGCTTTCTTCGATGCCGGCACGGGCGCCGCGCATGCCACGGCGATTCGCGCCGACATGGACGCCCTGCCCATCGCGGAGGCAACGGGCGCGGCCTTTGCCTCGACGCATCCCGGCAAGATGCACGCCTGCGGGCACGATGGGCACATGGCTATGGCACTTGCTGCGGCAACCTACGTTGACCGTACGATTCGCGAGCAGCCGGGTGCCATCAAGCGCAACGTGCTCTTTGTGTTCCAGCCTGCCGAGGAGACGACCGGTGGCGCCAAGACAGTTTGTGAGAGTGGGGTGTTTGAGCGCTACGGGGCGGACCGCATCTTCGGGTTCCACGTATGGCCCGACCTGCCTGCGAACACGTTGGCGAGCTGCTCCGGCCCATTGCTGGCGCGTTCGAGTGAGACACACATTCATATTCACGGGACGAGCATCCATATCGCTAAGACTTATGGCGTTCCGGTCGAGGAGTCGCACGATGCGGCGCTGGCGGCTGCCAAGTTCTTGGTTTCCGAGCGCGAGCTCATGGACGAGTTGGGTGTCGACGAGCCCTGCATTGGTAAGTTCGGCCTGCTGCAGGCCGGCACCGTCTGCAATGCGGTGGCGGGGGAGGCCCATGTTGCCGGCAGCCTACGTGTGTTTACGGACGACATGTTCGACCGGGCGCGCGAAGGAGTGCGCCGCGTGCTGGACGATGCTTGTGCCGCAACGGGCTGCACGTATGATCTCGACTTTGCCGAGGGCTATCCGCCAGTCGATAACGACCCCGAGTTGTTTGCCAATGTTGTGCCTGCCTTGCTCGGGCTGCAACTCGTGGATGAGCCGCTGCTAATCGCCGAGGATTTCGCGTTCTATCAGCGCCATCTGCCGGGCGTGTTTTTCTTGCTGGGCACGGGCGTGCCAGAGGGACAAGAAAACCCGATCGACGCTGATAGCTGCCCAGCCTATGCCACAAGCGCTCTGCATACCGATAGCATGCTCTTCGACGAGGAAATCCTACTCAAGGGCCTCGATGTCTACAAACGATTGCTTGGCTTGGAGTGACGATGGAACGACGCCGACAGTCTGCCGTATATAGCCCGGGTGGATGCGGGTGTGGCTTGCTACTGCTTCCGGTTATTGCTGTGAGCATTGGCGTGATGTTTGCGCTTGCCGGGGTGGCAGCGGCGGCACTCGTGTTGCTGATTGTGGCCATCGGCGTGACGGTCTGGCTGTGCCGTTCTCGCGAGCAGCGCCGCGCCGACGGTAAGACCAATGTCGGCTGGGTCGTCTTCCTGATCATTGCGTACCTATTGAGCATCAGCTACCTGGTGTTCTTTGTCCTATTGATGATCAGTGCCTTTACCGGGAAATCTGTCATGGTGGGTTGATGCGCTGCCAGCAGACGGTCACGCAAAGTGCGTTTGCTCGGCGCCTGGATAGCTGCATTGGCCGTTTACCGCAACCTTAGCTCTCAGCTAATGAATTCAAGTTCAATCCTTTCTACGATGTGCTGTGTGCCGGCACGGTAGCCGGATCGTAGGAAGGATGAATAATGGCAAAAGAGGGAAAGAAGCCGATCGGCAAGATTGTCCTAGGCGTCATCGTGGTGCTGGTTATCGTCGGTGCCGTGGGCTCTATGGGTGGCAATTCAACCGATTCGTCTGCGAGCGATTCGGCAAAACCTGCCGAGGCGACACAGCAGGCTGAGGAGCAAAAAGAACCGCAAGAACCGTATACCATTGCTGACGAGGCTGAAGACACCTCCAGTCAGTTCGCCTATAAGATCACGGGTACGCTGACCAATAACACGGACAAGGAAAAGAGCTACATTCAGATCGAGTACGTTTTGTATGATGCTGATGGCAACCAGGTTGGAACTGCCCTCGCGAACACCAATCATCTGAAGGCAGGTGGCTCCTGGAAGTTCGAGGCGCTGGGTACGGTGTCTCCCGACCAGGTTGCTAGCTGGGAGCGTTCGGACGTAAGCGGTTTCTAGCATGTTGCATGCACTGGGGGAGGTGAAGTCGTATGCCCGATAAAAAGCTGACCGAGGAGTTGCTCAATGAGCTTCTCGATGCGCCGAACATCGATGGCTATATCAGGGAGCACGACTTTGCCGCCCCGTCGCTTTCGGACTACCTGAAGCAGCTACTGCAGGAAAAGGGCTTGGAGCGCTCGCGCGTGGTTCGTATGGCCGATCTCAATGAGACCTTTGGCTATCAGATCTTTACCGGTGCGCGTCACCCGAGTCGCAATAAGGTACTGCAGATTGCCTTTGCGATGGCGCTGACGCTCAAAGAGACTAACCGTGCGCTGACGGCTGCCGGGGTAAGCGTCCTTAACTGCAAGGACCGCCGCGATGCGATTATCATCTTCTGTATCGATCGCGGCTGTAGTCTCCAAAAGGTCAACGAGGAGCTGTATCGCTTTGGCGAGGAGACGGTGAGTTAGCGGCTGATATCTGAGCCGGCGGAGCTGCCGAACAACGATGCAAACGAACGGGGCGTGGATGCCATGGGGTGTCTGCGCCCTGCGCTATGATGGAGGCTATGGATACTCAAACCCCCACATATTCCGATGACGAGCTGACCGCAGCGCTTGCCGAGCACCTGGCGTCGCTCGATTGCGACGACAGCTATCGCGTGGAGCGTGTACTTAAGCGCTCGTCCGTTGAAACAACCGAGCTCGTGTACTTTGAAGGAACCGGCGGTGGTTCGCTCGGCCCCTTTGTCCGTAAACGCATCGATGCTTCGGCTCAAATCGGCGGGGCATACGAGCGTCTGTTTGCCGCCCAGCGGGCGGGCAGGCGTTTTGAGCACCTGCCCAGAATCGTCGATTGTCGTCGTGTGGGCGACGAGCTCAACGTGGTTATGGAATACATCGAAGGGGAGACGCTCGGGGTGCTGGTGGACCGTCTGGGAGCCACCCCCGATTATGCGCGTGAATTGTATCCTGCCCTATGCGATGCCGTGGGCGAGCTCCACGCCGGTTTTGCAATGGCGGGGGAGACGTCGGCGCCGGTGATCCATCGCGACCTCAAACCGTCGAATATCATCGTGACGGGTGCGAACTGTACGCTCGATGAGGGCCTGACGTTTTCGTCGCTAGTGATTATCGATTTGGGAATTGCGCGCGTGTGGCGCGACGGCGCCGATGCCGATACCGTCAAGTTTGGTACGCGGCCCTACGCGCCGCCCGAGCAGTATGGGTTTGGGCAGACGAGCGTGCGCAGCGATGTGTATGCACTCGGCGCGCTTCTCTTCTTTTGCCTGACGGGGGCCGACCCTAAGCCGGGACGCGACATGCACGAACAATGCGAGATGCGCGGCGTTCCTTCTTCTCTGACCGATGTCATTTGCATGGCGATGGCGCTCGACCCAGCCAAGCGTTTTGCGAGTGCGGAAGCGTTGGGACGGGCGACGCGCACGGCATATGATCTGAGCCGCCCCGTGCGGCCTCCTGCGCCTGCGCCTGTCCGTACTCCGGCATCGGAGGCGGAGCTGACGCCCCAAGGGCCCCAGAACCCCGCAGGGCTTCCTGGGTCTGCCGCCTCCGCTGCATGCGGTCTGCTCTCTCGCGTTCCGGAGTCTCTGGGGCGCATTTGGAATACGCTTGTCTGCTTCTCGCTACTTGTGTTCTTTGCCGGAAGTCACTTTGCTGTCTTTCGCCCCACGGGAGCAAACCAAAGCTACCCGACGTGGCTTCTCATAATCGAGTATTTTTTCTTTGTCGATGGCCTTATGGTGCTTATGCATTTTGCGCTGCTCGATAAGCGCCGTCTTCGTCGGCGATTCGCACTGCTCGACAGCTATCGCGGCAAGAAACTCGCGAAACTCTGGCTCAAGGCATTGAGTGTGCTGCTCCTATGCATGATCGTCATAGTCACGGTTGCCAATGCGACCGGCGTCGTCGATACCTCCGCTACCTAAAAGAAAAGGGCCCCATTGGGGCCCTTTGCAGTTGCACCTAGATGCGGTTCATCTGAGCGGCGACTTTGTTGTACCAGTCCTGCCACGTGGGCGGGCAGTACTTTTTGGCCGCTGCCGGGGTAAGGGTGGAGCCGTAGTTGGCGCCCAGATAGGCAACGTGAGCGGAGATGCCCTCGCTCCAGCTGCCAAAGCTGCGCCAACCGCCGCCACGGGCACTCCAGCCCCACGCGTTGTAAGAATTGGCGCAATAAGCACCCTTGGTGCTCTCGATGCAGGCGATGGCGGGGGACCAACGGGGGTCGACACCGGTATTCCAAGCGGCGACGGCAAAGTTATAGCCCTGGCCTGCCATGGGGGAGCCGGCGAGATAATTGTCGATGCGGCTCGTCCACTCATTGATGAACGAATCGTAATCGGAGCTACCGGTATTGGCGTTGTTCACCGTGGTGTCGATGGTGGTGTTGGTGTTGGTGGCCTGGCTGCTGGAATTGCTGCCGCTTACGCCCTCGCCCGAGAGCTTCTCGGCGGCAGCGGCCTTATCGGCCTCAAGCTTGGCAAGTTCGGCGGCATTTTCCTGCTCGGCTTTTGCCTGCGCCTCGCTGCGGAGCTGCTGGGCCTGAGCCAACGCATCCTCGGCGTTTTTCTGCTCTGCCTCAAGCTGAGACTTGGCCTGCTGGAGCTCAGCCTTGTTCTGCTCGAGTTCGGTTTGCATGTTATTGAGCTGTTCGATCTCGTCGACGCTCGAGCTCGTGATCTGGTTGGTGTATTTGCAGGTCGTGATGAACTCACCCAGGCTCTGCGCGTTGACCAGGAAGCTCACGATGGGGTTGGTGCCCTTCTGATACTTGTACAGATCGCGCATGGCGGAGCTTGCCTTGGCCTGCTGCTCGGGAAGCTTAGCCTCGATTTCCTCGATGCTTGCCTCATTGGAGTCAATCTGCTTTTGCAGGTCATCGAGTTTGGTGCGGGCGTCGTTGTAGGCGCTCGTGGCGGCTTCGATCTTCTGCTGGGCTGCGGAAAGCTGGTCCTGCGTTGCCTGCGAGGCGGCATACGCCGCAACGGGGGAGAGCATCGGCGTGGCCGTCAGCGCAACGGCGAGCGCGGCGCTCGTGATGATACGAGCCGGCTTCGACGCAATGAGCGCTGCGGTGCGATGATTCGAATGCTGCATCCAGTCCCTCTGCAATCAATCGTAGGTTATGGTTCGAACGGTATTCTACTACTGCTTTCGACCTCAACTTGAACCTTAAAGGTTCCAAAGGGTCAAGTTGAACTTGAGGCTTTGGCTTTGACCTGCAGTTATGATGAATTGTTGAGAAACCATAGAGTTCAACTTTAACGTTACAGAGCCCTGTTTGAGAGGTGTTTTGGGCTGTAAAAGCTATCTCAACGTGGGGTTTTACAACTACAGCGTGCCCTCCTGACGAGCTTGCTCAATCTCCTCGATGGCCTCGACAGGGGTGAACGAGCAAGCGCCGTCGCCGAGCTTGACCACCTGGATGTCGTCGCCGATATGGACCTCTCCGCCCTTTAACACCACGCCAAAAACGCCCTCGTGGGGAAAGATGCAGTCGCCGGCGAGATAGTAGATGGCACAGCGTGTGTGGCAGACCTTGCCGATTTGGCTGATTTCGACAAGCACCTCGCTGCCAAGCTTGAGCTGCGTGCCCAAGGGGAGCGAGAGTAGATTGATGCCTTGCGTGGTGAAATTCTCCCCAAAGTCACCCTTGTGCACATCGAGCCCGCGCTCCTGCGCCGTCTGGATGGACTCTGCAGCTAAAAAGGAAACCTGGCGGTGCCAATGCCCGGCGTGTGCGTCGGAGGTGAGGCCAAATTGCTCTATAACGGTGTCGTGTCCATCGGCGACGGGCGACTTGCGCGTGCCCTTGTGTGCCGACGTGTTGATTGAGACGATGCGGGCGGGCCTGTCGTAGGCATCGTTTGCCGTGCGTAGGGGAACGGCCGTTTGTGCGCGTTCCGCCAGCTCGCGTTTCGCGGCATTGAGGATAGAGTTATCGGTCGGATGGTCTTGGGGCACGTGCGCGCCTTTCGTTTGAGGATGTCAATACGCTGAATCCTACAACAATGGTAGGTTCATTGCCCATTGTCATACAACGGTGAGCGCCGTCTTCGTGCTGGCCTTCGTGCCGGACGATTGCGTCGATTGCCATAGATACGGTGGAGCTTTGGGCGCCGGCGGTTTGGCACGCTAGAATAAATCAGTTGCGCAAAGACCGCCCGTTGTGTGGGCAGTTCGTGATAGGAAGTTTCCATGGCATTGCAGTTTACAGAGCGCGAGTTCATTCCCGTGCTGCTCGGTGGCGACATCAACGCCTATTCGGTGGCGCGCGCCTTCTACGAGGAGTACCAGGTCAAGAGTCTGGTCTTTGGCAAGTACCAGACGGGTCCCGCGTACCGCAGCCAGATTATCGACTACACGCCCAACGTTGATATCGATACCATGCCCGTGATGCTCAGGACCGTCAACGGCATCGCCCAAGCGCATGCCGATAAGACGATTGTCCTTGTGGGCTGTGGCGATAACTATGTTGCCCTCGTGGCTCAGGCCAAGGATGTCCATGAGTTGGCGGATAACATCGTCGCGCCTTACGCTCCCTATAGCATGCTTGAGCAGTGTCAGAAGAAGGAGATCTTCTACGAGCTGTGCGAGAAGCATGGCGTGCCCTATCCGCATACCTTTACCTTCACCATGGCGATGCTGAACGCCAAAGGCGAGGCACCTGCCGAAGTGCTCGACCAGATCGATTTTCCCTACCCGATGATTCTGAAGCCTTCCGATGGCATCATGTGGTGGCAGCACGAGTTCGAGGGCCAGAAAAAGGCCTATGAGATTGCCGACCGTGCCGAGCTGGAACAGGTCATTCGCGACTCGTATGCCAGCGGCTACACCGACGACCTGATCTTGCAGGATCGCGTGCCCGGCAACGACGAGTACATGCGCGTGCTCACCAGTTATTCCGACCGCAACGGCAAGGTGCGCATGATGTGCCTGGGCCATGTGCTGCTCGAGGAGCATCAGCCTCACGGTGTCGGCAACCACGCCTGTATCATCACCGAGCCCAATGACGAGCTCATGGGCGGCGTGCGCAAGTTGCTCGAGGACCTTCACTTTGTGGGCTATTCCAACTTTGACGTTAAGTACGACGAGCGCGACGGCTCGTTTAAGTTCTTCGATTTCAACACGCGCCAAGGTCGCAGCAACTACTACGTCACTAACAGCGGCTTTAACGTTGCCAAGTATGTGGTGGACGAGTATGTGTTCAACCGCCCGTTTGAGCCGGAGTTTGTGACGGCGCAGGACGAGGCGCTGTGGATGGTCGTCCCCATGGGCGTCGTCGACAAGTACGTTAAGGATCCCGAGCTGCGCGCTAAGGTGCATCGCCTGGACAAGGAAGGCAAGGGCGCCGACCCTTCGTTTATGAAGGGCGACTTTGTCTTTAACCGCTGGCTGCGCATGTGGCACACCAAGCTGCGCCACTTTAAGCTGTTCAAGACGTATTACAAGTAGATGAGTGCGGCGCCCGTCCGGTTTACATCGGGCGGGCGCGGGTATGATACGCGCAATTGCGCAAGCGTCACCAAGGAGGCGGCGATGGAAAAGCTGGGAGTTATCGGCGGCATGGGCGCCGAGGCCACGTCGTATTACTACGACCAGGTAGTGCGTCATACGGCTGCTGCCTGCGATCAGGAACATATCGACATGGTGGTGCTCTCCAAGTCGACCATGCCCGACCGCACGCTTGCCATTAAGACCGGCGAGCATGCCAAGCTGCTGGCGACCATGAAAGAGTGCGCCCAGGCACTCGAGTCGCTGGGCTGTGCGCACATTGCCATTCCCTGCAACACGTCGCACTACTTCTACGACCAGATCCAGTCGTTTACGAAGGTGCCGATTATTCACATGCCGCGTGAGTCGGTGCGCTATGCCCTTGCGGGTGCGGTGATGGGGGAGTGCGAGTTCGACCCCAACCTGAGTATGCCGGCCGAGCCGGTGCGTAAGATCGGCATCATGGGCACCGACGGAACCGTGGGCGCGGGCGTCTACGGCCGCGAATGCGAGGCCGCGGGCGTCGAGGTCGTCTATCCCAGCGAGAAGCGTCAGGCCGATGTGATGTCGCTTATCTACGACGATGTGAAGGCCGGACGTGAGCCCGATATGGATAAGTTCGACCGCGTGATGTGGGAGTTTGCCCGCAGCGGCTGCGACCGCGTCATCCTGGCCTGCACGGAGCTCTCGGTGCTGCAGAAGTACCGCGAGATGCCCGAGATTACCCTCGACGCCATGGACGTCCTGGTGCGCGAGTCCATCATTCGCAGCGGCGCCCCCTACCGCCAATAGCTCTCAACCTACCAAAAAGGGACAGGTTTATTTTGGTTGGTTTTATCTGGGAAAACAGTAAAGGCCTCGGCTCGTTTGGTGCGAGCCGAGGCCTTTTGCGTGTGCCGGTTACCGCTGGCGATTGCTAGAAGAGGAAGCCCAGGACGATGAGGGCGATGCTGACGATGAGCACGGTGACATCTAAGCCCTTGATGGGGTAGCGCTTGTACGAGCTGGCGCGTGTGCGCAGATAGAAGCCGCGCTGTTCTGCCGCCAAGGCTGTGGCATCGGTCTTGCCCACGCTCGAGATGAGCAGTGGCACGCACAGTGGCAGCATGAGCTTAAGCTTCTTGATGGGGTTCTTGGTGTCGTACTCGACGCCGCGTGCGGTCTGCGCCTCCATGATGGCGTTCATCTCCTGACCAAACACCGGAACAAAGCGCAGCGCCGTGGTAAAGGTGAAGGCATAGCGATACGGTACGTGCAGCACCTCGACGCAGGCGTTGGCAAGGTCGTTGAGCTTGGTCACCATGAGCATGAGGATGAGTGGCAGCGCCACGCCCAGCAGGCGCAGACAGGCCTTCGATCCCGTGATGAGGCCCGTGTCGGTGATAAAGCCCCACACCACGTTGCCATCGCGCATAAAGGCTAGCTGGAGTACCAGCATGATAAGCGCGAGCGGAATCAGCAGCTTGAGTAGCGAGAACAGACGGTCGACGACACCGGCATAGGCACCCAGCGCAAGGGTGAGTGCCAAAAAGCCCAGCAGCGCCACGTAGGTGTCGGACAAGAAGATGCCGACGATGATGGCGGCGGCGAGGCCCAGTTTGACGACGGGGTTCAGGCGATGCAGCAGCGTATCACCCGGCATGTAGTCGATGACGTTAACCACGGCGGACCATCTCCTTGGTAATGCGAACGACATCGGTGACCTCGCTCACCTGCGCAAAAGCGGGCGAGACGGAAGATGCCAGACGGCGCGAGAGTTCAATAACCTGGGGCGGCTCAACATAGGCACGCTGCATGAGATGGATGTTCGAGAATAGCTCGTGCGTGCGGCCGCGGTCGAGGATGCGACCGTCGGCCATTACCACAATGCGCTCGGCAAAATCCGAGACGACTTCCATATCGTGGCAGACCATAATCACGGCGCAGCCGCGCTCGGCCATGGTGCGCACCGTTTCCATGACGGTCATGCACTCGCGGTAATCAAGGCCGCTCGTGGGCTCGTCGAGCACGACGATCTTGGGCTCAACCACTACGACGGAGGCAAGCGCCACCATTTGTCGCTGGCCGCGCGAAAGTGAGAAAGGTGCCTCATCGGCAGGCAGGCCAAAGCGGTCGATAACAAGTTGAGCACGGCGCAGAGCCTCGGCACGGTCGATGCCGGCAAGCTCCAGGCCAAAAGCGACCTCGTCGAGTACGGTATCCTTGCAGATCTGGCGGTCGGGGTTTTGGAAGAGCGTTGCGACCTCGCGGGCAATGCGGCTCGTGGGAACGGCTGCGGTATCCAACCCCGTGACGCGCACGCTGCCCGAGGCGGGCTTAAGCAGGCCTGTGAGCAGCTTGGTGAGCGTGGTCTTGCCGGCACCGTTTTGGCCGACGATGCCCACGAGCTCGCCAGGATAGAGCGTCAGGCTTAGGTCGTGGACGGCGGCGCCGCCATTGGGATAGGCAAACTCAACGTGATCGAAGGTGAGCACGGGCTCGGCGTCCTTGGCATGAGGGCGCAACGACGGTGCATGCGGGGAGCCGGCGGGCGCCTGGGCTTCGCTGGCCGCGTGTGCGGGGTCGACGATGCCCGAAATCAGGCGCTCGGCCTCGTCGACATCCAAGCAAGGGGTACCGCTTACCAGGCCATCGGCCTCGAGGCTATTGAAGATACGCGTGACGCGAGGGCAGTCGACGCCGATGGCACGGAGCTCGTCGGTATGCGCGAAAACCTCGTGTGGCTCGCCCTGCAGCGCGATTTCGCCATGGTTGAGCACGAGCACGCGGTTGCAGTACTCCGAGAGCAGGGCGACCTTTTGCTCAACGACGACGATGGTGATTCCAAGTGCGCGGTTTACCTCACGCAGCGTCTCGAAGACCAGCGTGGAGCTGGCAGGGTCGAGTGCCGCGGTGGGCTCGTCGAGAACCAAGACGCGCGGACGCATAGCAAGGATGGCGGCGATGGCTACCTTTTGCTTCTGTCCGCCCGAGAGGGTGGCAATCTCGCGGTCGCGCAGGTCGCTGATGCCGACGGTCTCGAGCGTCTCGCTCAAGCGCTGTTCGATCTGGTCGTGCGGAACGCCAAAGTTCTCGAGGCCAAAGAGCATTTCGTCCTCAACGACCGAAGCGACCATCTGCGTGTCGATATCCTGCAGCACGCTGCCGACGATTTGCGACACGTCGGTGAGCGAGGCTTCGCAGGTGTCGTGGCCGTCAACCATGACGGACCCAAAGAACGTGCCGGTGTAGTGGTGGGGCACGGCACCCGACAGGCAGGCGGCAAGCGTGGACTTGCCGGCGCCCGAGGGCCCGATGATGCCGATGAAATCTCCCTTGTTCACGCTGAGCGAGATGTGGCTGAGCGCCTGCTCGGTCTGCGTGCCATAGGAGAACGAGACATCGTCGACGTTGATGATCGTTTCCATGGATACCTTTCATAGTCATCGGGGACGTTCTTTAATGACTAGTCGTTTAAGAACGTCCCCAAGAGCTAGTTGTTTGGGACAGTCTTTACCGATGGGGCACTGTGGGTTAGTTGAGCTTCAGGGCCTTCTGGATGGGTAGGTAGAGGGCGCCGACCAGAATGGCGTTAAAGACGGCGGTCATGGCGACGACGGGCAACATGGCGGCGGCGAGCTCGCCGACCACGCCGAGCATGGCCATCTTGATGACCATGAAGATGGCGCCGGAGACAAAGGTGGTCAGGAAGGTTGCGACAATGGCGATGGCGGGCTTGACCTGACCGTCCTTGCCGGCGGCGTTGACGATGCCGGCCATGAGCATGGCGGCGATGCCCTCGGCGGCAAAATCGACGAACGGCGAAGTGGTGGTGATCTGGATCACGGCAGCCGAGATGAGGCCAATGACGAGCGCCTGGCCGATGTTGGGGCGAACGACCAGGATGGTGAGGCAGAAGGCCGAGATGATGAACTCGGGGCTGATCATGCCGCCCGAGATGCCCGAGATTGCCTTGCCGACGGTGAAGTTGAGGATGAAGCCGGCGGCGAGCAGGATGGCGAGCAGGACGAGGGCGCGGACATCGAGTTTGCCACGGTCGGCGGTCTGGACGGTGCGGGGCTGGGTGGCGGTGGTGTTCTGAGACATGGTGAAAATCCTTTCGGAAGGGGATTGCAAGAGAAAAGCGGAGGCGCGTGATGCGAATGCGATCGGGCTCGAGATAGAAAAAGGCCCCCGGTCGAAACCGGAGGCCTTCCAATCACCTAGAGCGCAAAAACAGGCGTGAGGGACTCACTGTCGACCGATCGTATTCGCATCACACCACCACCAGTTGTTGAGAGACTTCATCGTGTTCTTCATGTTGGTGGCTCCTTTCGTGATGCCGTGGCGCGGTCGCACCTAGTTGCTGTTGCGCTGCACTATAGCACAGCGAAGTGTGTGCGGGGAAATCTTTTTTAAAAAGATTTCAGGTGGGTTTCCCGTCGGTCAAAAAGGCGGGTTAAGCGGGCGAGGCCGCCATTGCTGCCTTGCCCGCTCAGCTAAGACGTTACTCCTTATTGCGACGGTAGAGGAAGTAACCGCCCGCGGAGATGACGGCAACGCCAGCGATGGCGAATGCAGCCACCACGCGGCCATCAAAACGATCACCGGTGGTGGGCAGGCCGCCCTTGGTGTTCGTCTTGTTGGTGGTTACCGTGGTCGTGGTGTCCGACTTGCCAGGCTTCTCGGGCTTGGTGGTGGGCTGCTCGGGCTTAGCGGGCTGCTCGGGGGTACCGGGCTGCTCAGGAGTACCAGGCTGCTCGGGGGTGCCAGGCTGATCCGGGGTTACCGGGTCGGTGGCAAGAGCGTCCTTGGCGTAGGTGATGGACACCTTGAGGCCGTTGGTCTCGGTGTTCAGGTCGCTCGGGGTGAAGGGCTGGTCGAAGTTTTCGGCCTTCTGATAGGCGCGCATCTCCTGGAGCAGGGCCTTGCACTTGACGTAGGTGTTCTCGGTAGCAGCCTTGCCGGCCTTGTTGGCCAGGGCAGTGCGGCCCTCGGGGGTCGTCTCGGCCAGCATGGCGGCGTCAACTTCCTTGTTCTGCTCGATGAGCTCGTTCTGGAGCGCATCGAGGTAGGCACGGACACTGATACCAAGGGTGTCAGGGTTCTCAAAGCAGAGCGAGCTGATGTCCATGAGGACGTAGTTGATTGAGTTCTCGGGCTCCTCGTTGTACACGACGTCCGTCTCTTTGCAGTGGTCGAAGGAGACGGTCTGGTCGCTGAAATACGGGCTAACCTCGGTGAGCAGTGCGGAGTAGAAGGGGATGGCGACGGAGTACGCGGCGCGGGAGAGCATTTCCCACTGGATTGTTGCAACCTGGGGATCAAGACCGTTGCGAACCTGGAAGACGTGAATCTCGGTGTTGCGCTCGGTGCCGATGGCATAGGCACCGTCAGTGTTGGCGTTAAGGCCCGGGGTATTCTCGCCACGGTTACCGAGAGAGCGAATCATCTCAAAGGTAGTCCAGTCTGTCTTTCCGGGCTGGAAGAACAGCGGCTGCATCTCGTGGACCAAGGCGCCGGTCGTGGCGCGAGCCTCTTCGCGCTCGTCCTTGACGATCTCGTAGTCGGTGCCCTCCTGGAGCTCGTTGCCAAAGTAGTTACGGCCCTGGACGTAGCGGGTCCACTGGTGCATACCGGAATTCTGAATGGTCTCGCCATAGGTTGCGGCGACGTCGAACTTGCCGTCGGTGTACTCGGCAAAGCCCTTCTCCTTAGGCATGGACTCGATGCCCTCGGAGTGCAGGCAGTTCTCGGGGTCGTTGAGGTCGACATCGTAGTTGAGGTTGCCGATGTTGGGGTTGATCGAGGCGACGTCGTCGGCGAGCTTCATGCCGATCCACTGGTGACCGGAAAGCGCGGCAAACAGCCAGGTCTCGTTGTTGTCGGCGATGATGATCTGGTCGTTGGAGCAGACGCCCTGCTCGTCAATCAGGCTGCCGAGGAGCTCGACGCCCTCGCGGGCCGTGGCGCTCTCGCCCAGGATGACGCTGGCGTAGTTGTACTCGCCGATGCCGGTGTTAGTCAGGGGGTCTGCTGTCTCGGCATCTGCATTCATACTGGTGCTTAGCGTGGCGGAGCAGGATACGCCCTTCTCGTTGATGCCTGCTTCAGAGTAGGCATCCCAGCGGTTGTCCCACTGGGAGGGATGGTCGCGTACATAGGTGTAGCGATACGTGGTCTTGGTCGAGGTGTACATGAACGAAGACTCGTCCGAGCTGTACGTATGTCCCGGGCCGTGAGAGGGCTCAATGCCAAAGTGCTTAAGATAGCGCGGGCCATAGTCCTCGGAACGGCCGTAGTACGTGTTGCCGTCGGCCGTAAGGTTTTTGCCCATGTAGACCTGCGTGCAAGCGAGTGCAGAGGTCGGCATGGACATGATGGTTGCAGCTCCAAATGCAAGGCCTATACCAAGCTTCTTGAGCGCGTTGACGGGATGAGTTTTACTCATGTTCCCTCCCAGCGTGCGAAAGCCCTCTGTCTCCAGAGGGCTTCAGCCAATAAATACTCTCCCCAAGCG
>CATYZI010000005.1 GCA_958415625.1 uncultured Collinsella sp.
TATTATCACAGTATTATACGGCGGTGAACAGATGGAAACGGTTAGCGGCAATCTTGCCTCCGCGCTCAGGATCAAGCCGGGCATTACCGCGATTATCGGCAGTGGCGGCAAGTCGACGCTGCTGAAGACGCTGGGTCTCGAGCTCATGCGCACTGGCGGCCGCGTGCTCCTCTGTACCACCACGCACATGTTTCCCGTCGCCGGCGTGCCATGGGACGGGTCGAGCCGTCGCCTGGACGCCGCGCCTTGGAAGCCGGGGACTCTACATGTTCCCGGCTGCACCTGCGAGGTATGCGCGGGACTTGTCCGCGGAAGTATCTGCCAGGCGGGCGTTTTGAACCCGGAGACAGGCAAGCTCTCCTCCCCTGCCGAGCCGCTCGACCAGCTGGCGCAGCGCTTTGACTACGTCCTGGCCGAGGCGGACGGCAGCAAGCGGCTCCCGCTCAAGGCCCACGCCCCGTGGGAGCCGGTCGTTCCCGCCGGCACGGCCAACGTCATCTGGCTCGTCGGCGCCTCGGGGCTCGGCAAGCCCATCAACGAAGCCGTCCACCGCCCCGAGCTCTTTTGCGAGCGTTGCGGCTGCGAGCTCACCGACATCACCACGCCCGAGCGCGTCGCCCAGGTGCTCAATTCCGAGATGCAGGCGCTGGGACTCAGCACAGCACGCGTCATGCTCAACCAAGTCGACACGCTCAGCGACCCCACGATGGCCGACCGCTTCGAGGCAGCTCTCGGCCGCCCCGTCGTCGCCTGCAGCCTCAAGTAGCCGGCCCAATCTCCTCAGTTGCGTTGAAATACGGACTGTTTGGCCGCCCGCCGGCCGCAAACAGTCCGTATTTCACCGCAACTGAGGAGGGGACACGGCATCCTTGCTGCTAGCGGGGGACGTAGCGGCCGGGCTGGGCTCCGGTGGGCTCACCGTCGCGCGCTGCCAGCACGCCGTTCACAAACACGGCCTTGGCGCGGCCGTGCGCCTCAAAGCCCTCGAGCGGCGTATAGTCCACGGCCTGATGCTGCGTCGCGGCGCGAATGGTCCAGCGCGCCTGGGGATCCCACACGCACACGTCGGCATCGGCGCCCTCGGCCAGACAGCCCTTGCGCGGATACATGCCGAAGACGCGCGCCGGGTTCTCGCTCATCAGGCGGCACAGGTCCTCGGGCCCCAGCTGTCCCTCAAAGCTCGTGGCAATCGCGACGGGACGATGCTCCACACCGGGCCCGCCGTTGGGAATCGCACGGAAGTCGTCACGCCCACGGTCCTTTTGCCCATGCAGGTTAAAGCTGCAGTGGTCGGTGGCGATGGTATCGATCTCGCCGGCCACAAGCGCCTCGCGCAGGGCCGCGCGGTCACCGGCATGACGCAGCGGCGGGCTCATCACATACTTGGCGCCCGCAAAGCCGTCCTCACCCTGCTCCAGATAGCAGGTATCGTCGAGCATCAGATACTGAGGACAGGTCTCGACATAGATATTCTTCTGCCCGCGCGCCTTGGCGGCACGGATGGCCTCGAGCCCCAGCTTGGTCGAAAGATGAACCACGTTAACCGGAGCGTCGCCGGCAAGGTACGCCAGATACAGCAGACGACTCACGGCCTCGGCCTCGCACACATCCGGACGGCTGAGTGCATGGCCCTCGGGCCCGTGGATACCCTGCTCGTACACGCGTTTCTGCAGTGCATTCACCAGCGTGCCGTTTTCGCAATGCACGCACAGCATGCCGCCCAGGCGCTTGAGCTCCTCAAGCACCTCGAGCGTCTCGGCATCGTCCAGGCGCAGATGGTCGTAGGCAAAGTAGGTCTTAAACGACGACACGCCTGCCTCGCGCATGGCCGAAAGGTCGGCGCGATTGCGATCGTTCCACTCGGCCAACGCCATATGGAAGGCATAGTTGGACGTGCAGGTGCCGTCGGCGCGGTGATGCCACTCGGCCAGGGCATCGGGCATGGTCACGCCGCGATCGGCCGTCGCATAGTCCACGATGGTCGTGGTGCCACCGCAGGCAGCCGCGCGCGTGCCGGTCTCAAAGCTATCGGCCGTCCAGTCCATGCCGGTCCAGCACTGCATGTGCGTATGGCCATCGATAAAGCCGGGGAACACCCAGCAGCCCGTGGCGTCCTGAACGGTATCGCCATCACCCGGCTCGATCGTCGCGGCAATCCGCACGATCTTATCGCCCTCCATGGCAAGAGCGGCACGGCGAAGCCCTTGGGGCGTCACGAGCGCGCCGTTTTTGATGATGATCATAATTGCTCCTTATTGATTGATGCAGTTGGCCACGCGATCAAAATACGAGCAGGCCGCGATATGCTCCGTTATGCGGCGCTGCCCCTTGGCGGTATCGACATCCCACAGCTCGTAGGCACGCGCCTCAACCAGCGCAATGTCGGTGCGACCCTTAAGGACCGACCCTCCGCCGTCCTTGCCTTCGAGAAACATGAGCGAGGGGAATAGTTGCCTTGGAAAGAGCACCGGGCTCGAGGGTTCACCGTTGCACGCCAAGCGCACCGGATGTTTGCGGCCGCGCTCGTCAAACGCTCGAACCATCGCCTCAAAGGAATCAGAGCTCACGAGCGGCTGATCGCCCGGCAAAAAGAGGCAGCCCCTCCAGTTGCGCTCGGCGCCCCAAGAAAGGCCCGCGCGAACGCTCTCGCTCCTAAGCTCGCCATCGTGCAGCACGTACGGGCAATGCTTGTCCTCGCAAATTTGGGCGACCTCGGGCCAGCGCGTCGAAACCACCACGTCAAAGCCCCTGGGAACTGAATCGATGGTTCGGGCTATCAGCGGCTTGCCATAAATGTCGGCGAGCATCTTATTGGAGCCAAACCGCTTGCCCTCTCCCGAGGCCATAATCACGCAACCAAGCTTCATGGCGATACCTCCCCTGAAGCCATCGTACCCATAACGCACGCCTCTGGACACCTCAACAACGGCAGCGTCTACCACGCGCGCTGGCAACTTTGCAAAAAGGGGCACCCCGCCGGTTGGCAGAGCGCCCCCTTTACATGGCTTACCTCAACCCAGCTTTAGGCCTGGAACCAACGGGCGGTGTTGCGCTCGTCGAGGGCCTTGAGGGTAGCGGCGGGATCGGCAACCTTCTGCAGGAACATCATGGCTGCGATGGCGTACGGCTTGTAGCTGGCCTCCTTGTACATGCCCACGCGGTGCATGTCGAAGACGTCGGCGTTGACCTCGCCGTGCTCGCAAGAGACACCGGAGATGTCGGCAGGCAGCGGATGCATAAAGATGGTGTCCTGGCCGTTGGCGGTCTTCTCCATGAGCTCGGTCGTGGAGCACCAATCCTGATGCGTGGCGTTCTGGGCGAGCAGCTCCTTCTCGAGTGCAGCGATGCCGGCGTCGTCGCCCTCGGCGTACAGGTTGGTGCGCTTCTCCATGGCGGCAAACGGAGCCCAGCTCTTCGGGATCACGATGTCGGCGCCCTCGAAGGCCTCGGCCATGGTGTTGACCTGCTTAAAGGTGGTGCCGGACTCGGCGGCATAACCCTTGGCGCGCTCGACGACCTCGGGCATGAGGTCGTAGCCCTCGGGGTGGGCCAAGGTGACGTCCATGCCAAAACGGGGCAGCAGGCTGATCAGCGACTGCGGGCAGGACAGCGGCTTGCCGTAAGAGGGCGAGTAGGCCCAGGTGACGGCAACCTTCTTGCCCTTGAGGTTCTCAAGACCGCCAAACTCGTTGATGAGGTAGAGCATGTCGGCAGAGGACTGCGTGGGGTGATCGGAGTCGGACTGCAGGGAGATGAGCGTGGGACGGTGATCCAGAACGCCGTCCTCGTAGGCCTGCTGGACAGACTCGGAGACCTCGGCCATGTAGGCGTCGCCCTTGCCGATGTACATGTCGTCACGGATGCCGATGACGTCGGCCATGAAGGAGATCATGGTAGCGGTCTCGCGGACGGTCTCGCCGTGAGCGATCTGAGACTTCTTCTCGTCCAGGTCCTGCAGCTCAAGACCGAGCAGGTTGGCTGCCTTAGAGAAGGAGAAGCGCGTACGGGTGGAGTTGTCACGGAACAGGGAGACGGCCAGACCCGAATCGAAGATCTTGGACGAAACGTTGTTCTCGCGCAGCTCGCGCAGGGCGTCGGCGACGATGTAGAGCGCCTTGAGCTCATCGGTGGTCTTATCCCAGGTGTGCAGGAAGTCGCTGCCGTACATGCCCTTAAAATCGAGGCCGTTCAGCTGCTCGACGAGCTCGGTAAACTTGGCGTCCATGTAAATATCCTTTCCAAAGATGAAACGATCGCAATGAGTAGATGTGCTCCGGCATGCGCGTGTGGCTAGAACATGCAGAGCACTATGACGAGGACCCGCTACCGTTGAGGAAGCATGGGAGATAACGACCGCGGGCCCCAAGTCAACAGGGGGTGCCGGGGACACGAGCTGTCCCCGGCTCAACAAGATCGAGGAATGGGACTAATCGATCTTGTTGTTGGTCAGACCGGCGCGGAACACGGTGGCGTCGCCATCGGCCTGGCTCGGATCGTAGAGGTTCAGGGCAGCCACATACATGGCGGCAGCGGTGACCAGGTCGTCCTTGTAGGTGACCTCGTTGGGGGCGTGAGCCTGAGACTCGGCACCCGGGCCGAAGCCGACGCAGGGGATGCCATAGCGGCCCTGGATGGAAACGCAGTTCGTGGAGAAGGTCCACTTGTCGCACAGCGGACGACCGGTGCGCTTGTCCATGCTGGGCTCGCAGCCGATGCGCTCGTCACCGAACATGGCCTTGTGGGCGTCGACGAGGGCCTTGACGTGCGGAGCGGTCTCCTTGTTGATCCACGTGGGGAAGTAAGCCTCGGTCTCGTAGACCTCGCCGGTCCAGGACGGACGGTCGTACATGTACATGGAGACCTTCACGTCGTCGCCGTACTTCTTGGCGGCCGGCAGGTTGCGGATCTCGTCCAGGCAGGACTCCCAGGTCTCGCCGGCGGTCATGCGACGGTCGATGGAGATGGCGCAGGAGTCAGCGACAGCGCAGCGGCTGGGGCTGGTGTAGAAGATCTGGCTGACGGTGCAGGTGCCGCGGCCCAGGAAGCGGGCGTCCTCGAAGTGCTCGGGGTTGTACTTGGGGTCGAGCATCTTGACGAGGCCCTTGATGTCGGTCGACTCGTCACAGCCGTTGTTGTTGAGGGCGCGGACGTCGGCGATGATGTCGGCCATCTTGTAGATGGCGTTGTCGCCGCGGTCGGGAGCGGAGCCGTGGCAGGAGGTGCCGTGAACGTCGACGCGGATCTCCATGCGGCCGCGGTGACCGCGATAGATGCCGCCGTCGGTGGGCTCGGTGGAAATGACGAACTCGGGCTTAATGCCGTCCTTGTTGTAGATGTACTGCCAGCACATGCCGTCGCAGTCCTCTTCCTGGACGGTGCCGACGACCATGATCTTGTAGCCCTCGGGGATGAGGCCCATGTCCTTCATCATCTTGGCAGCATAGGTAGCAGAAGCCATGCCGCCCTCCTGGTCGGAGCCGCCGCGGCCGTAGATGATCTCGTCGGTTTCGTAGCCCTCATAGGGATCGGCATCCCAGTTCCCGATGTTGCCGATACCGACGGTGTCGATGTGGGAGTCGATGGCGATGATCTTGTCGCCCTCGCCCATAAAGCCCATAACGTTGCCCAGGCCGTCGACCTTGACCTCGTCATAGCCAAGGCTCTCCATCTCGGCCTTAATGCAAGCGACAACCTCACCCTCCTCGCAGGACTCAGAGGGGTGGCTAATCATTGCGCGAAGAAAACGCGTCATATCAGCACGATGGGACTCAGCAGCGTTTTTAATTGCCTCGAAATCGAGTTCCTTAGTCATAACAGTCAACCTTTCTACAAGGGTTTACCTACAGGTAGATATTTCAGATAGATCACTTGTGCCAAGCAGCGTGAGGTCGAGTACCCGGCAAGCAAGTAAACGTAGGAGGCGGACGGAGGACTTTGCTCCGTCGCGAGTTCCGCACGAGCCGGAGAGCACTTAATGTGCTCTCCGTGCGAGCAGGACTGTCCGAGCAGGGAGTAAAGTCCTCCGGCTGCCTCCGGACAGGTCAGTCTGCTAGCAGGTCGGATACTCGCCCTCCCAGACGATGCGACGGTACTGATCCGGGTCCGTGTCACCTTCCGTGGAGAAGCAGAGCACGGAGCTCGTCTTGTCCAGGCCGATGAGCTCCTTGAGCTCGGCGTACTCGGGGTCGAGCATGAGGGTCTCGACCAGGCCGGTGGTCACAGCGCCGGACTCGCCGGAGATGACGCGCGGGTCGCCCTTCTCGGGAGCACCCAGGGTGCGCATGCCGCGAGCGGTGACCCAGTCGGGGCAGGACACGAAGGCGGTGGTGTGGTTGCGCAGGATATCCCAGCCCAGGATGTTGGGCTCGCCACAGCACAGACCGGCCATGATAGAGGGCATGTCGCCGTCCACGATGCGCGGGTCGCCGTCGCCGGCGGCAGCGCCCTTGTACAGGCAAGCAGCAGGAGCGCACTCGACCACGACGAAGGTCGGCGGGTTATCGGGATAGAGGTTGGTGAAGTAGCCCACCACGGCGCCGGCAAGCGAACCCACGCCAGCCTGGACAAAGACGTGCGTCGGGCGGTTGATAGCCATCTCGCGCAGCTGCTCGGCAGCCTCGGAAGCCATGGTGCCGTAGCCCTCCATGATCCAGGACGGGATCTTCTCGTAGCCTTCCCAGGCGGTGTCCTGAACGATGACGCCGCGCTCGCAGGCGTCGGCCTCGGCGGCTGCCATGCGCACGCACTCGTCGTAGTTGACCTCTTCGATGGTCACCGTGGCGCCCTCGGCGGCGATGTTATCGAAGCGGGGCTTGGTGGAACCCTTGGGCATGTGCACGACGGCCTTCTGGCCCAGCTTGTTGGCAGCCCATGCCACGCCGCGGCCATGGTTGCCATCGGTGGCGGTAAAGAAGGTGGCCTGGCCAAAGTCCTCGGCCAGCTGATCGGAGGTCAGGTAATCGAAGGTGCAGTCGGCAACGTCCTTGCCGGTCTCGTCGGCAATGTAGTTGGCCATGGCAAACGAACCGCCCAGAACCTTAAAGGCGTTGAGGCCAAAGCGATAGCTCTCGTCCTTAACGCACAGGTTGGACAGGCCCAGGCGCGCGGCCTGGCCGTCCAGGCGGGCAAGCGGAGTAACGGTGTACTGGGGGAACGACTGGTGGAAGGCGCGGGCCTTCTTCACGTGGTCGAGGCTCATGATTCCCAAGTGCTTGTCATCGCTCTTGGGCATCGTGTTGCCCGCCCACTGGATCTTATCGGCCATACGGTGAACTCCTTAAGTCCTCTCTTGCCGGCCCCCGCATACGCGTTTCAGCCCATTCCCATTCATGCGGCTGAACTTTTATGTGGATGCCAAACAAAAAGTTTGTTAGCAATGTTCTATCACACTTTTTGATTGGAATACCTAACAAATTGTTTGTTGCCGTAATCGGTAACTTTTCGCCGCCGAACGGTCACATAATGCAGCGACACTTTCGTTATTTGCGAACAAGTGGGGTTTATGGCAAAGTGTGCCCAAACTAATTTTTAGGAAGGCACCCATGACCCCCGCACAGATTGAGTTTTATAAGCGCCTTGCACACGGATTGGCGCTGCAGTTTGGCCCCAACTGCGAAGTCGTCGTTCACGATCTGGAGACCGAGGACGTTGACCACTCCATCGTGGTGATCGAAAACGGCCACGTAAGCGGGCGCAAGCTGGGCGATGGCCCCAGTCATATTGTGCTTGAGTCCATGCACGAGGGCGCCACCGACGTACGCGACCGCGAGCCGTACCTCACCAAAACCACCGACGGTAAGCTGCTCAAGTCCTCAACGATCTTTATCCGCAACGACGAGGGCAAGCCCGTCGGCATTTTGGGCATTAACTTTGACATTACGCTTATGAAGGCATTCGAGCGCTCGCTCGACGCCTTCACCGGCACCGGCGGCACGGGATACACCGAGCCCGAGCCCATTACCAAAAACATCGGCGACCTGCTCGAGGACCTGCTGCGCGAGTGCGAACAGTTTGTGGGCAAGCCCGCGGCGCTCATGACCAAAGACGAGCGCATCCGCGCCATTGGCTACCTCGACCGTCGCGGCGCCTTCCTTATCTCCAAGTCGAGCGAGCGCGCCTGCGAGTTCTTTGGCATCTCCAAATACAGCTTCTATAGCTACCTCAATGAGGCCAAGGCGGCGGCCGGCGACAAGTAGGCACTCGCCTGGATTGCCCCTCCCCTTTTGGGCGCGAGTTCTGGAAAGCACGAATCCAAGACCGGGCCGCTTGGGAAGTTCCATATAATCGATGTCATTAGTATTTCGAAAGGATGGGACAGAATGGCGTTGAGCAAGGCATCATGCACCGGTCGCGGATTGATTGCGGCAATTGGTGGACATGTGCACCGCATGTTCGATGAGGGCGAAGACGACCTGTTTTCGCTGAGCCTTGACGATGTGATGGATGATCGCCCGTGGACCGCCGACGAACTCATGGGCGGCGGCGGGGCTCGCCCGTCAAGCCCCAATCCCGCACTTGCGCCTAAGACCGCATCTGCGCCGACTCCTGCGCAGCCGGCTGTTTCGACGCCCGCGCCTACACCCGCACCCACTTCGGCGCCCACGCCCGCTCCCCGCCCCGCAAGCGACCCGTCCGAGACGGCGGCATTTCTCGCAGCAGCGACG
This sequence comes from uncultured Collinsella sp., assembly GCA_958415625.1. GTDB lineage: Bacteria > Actinomycetota > Coriobacteriia > Coriobacteriales > Coriobacteriaceae > Collinsella. The sequence goes on from CATYZI010000005.1 coordinate 8,664, forward strand.
CAGGGCAAATCGGCCGACAGCACTGTTATGTACAGCGCCCAGCAGTTGCCTGTTCCTGCGGCACGCAAGCCTCCGGTCACAAGGCTCGATGAGCCCGTTGCCCATCAGGTTGTCCACGATTCCTGGGCGGCAGCCGATCTGGATGAGACCTCTACCGGCATGCCGGCGCTCGATGTTCCAGTTAACCCGCTTTTTGCCGCCAACACGAGCGCCGCGGGCTATGAGGGCGGTGCGGCATATTCCGATTATTCCGATGGCTATGCTGGCACCGGTCGCATCGAGACCGAGGATTATGGCACCGCATCGAGCGATTATCTCAACGATCCGTACGCTGCCACGCCTGCACCGGAATATGACCCGGAGGCCGCGTCCGCACCGGCGTATACCAAAAGCACGGGCGAAGAGCGCTTCGCCGATTATTACGCCGAGGAAAAGGCGCTGCGTTTCTCGGAATTTCCGCAGGCAGTCAAGGTTGCCTTTATCGCCATTGTCATTGCCCTGCTCGGCGCCATTGCGTTTGAGGGATTCCAGCTGTTCCGCGGCCCCACCGCGTCCGAATCGGCAACGCAGCAAAAAGAGGACGACAACCAGTACCTGGACATCAACACCCTCAAGGGCGACCCCAACGACGGGGACGACGAGTAGCGAGGGCTGAAGGCGGCCGCAGGATCCCGCATCCAGCACCGGCTTCTAAGTGCTGTTTTGTCATCCAGCTACACTTTTCCGAAGTTTTAAGGTGCCTATTTCGACTCTTTTCCGGATTTTATACTCTGTCCCTCCAGATGCGCTTTACGGTGCAGGCGTTGGAAGAAGGGCCATGTGCCGCTGGCGGCCCACATGTTCTGCAGATCAAGCTGCTCGGAGACGGCTCGCGCGAGCCGTCCAGCTGGAAGCTCTTTGCCGACGGCGCGTGCGTTGCGGACGGATCCGGCGCCTTTGCCCGCGAGTGCTTCTGCGAGGGCGCCGAGGTGTTTCTAGACCTGTGCCGCGACGCCGTACGCGCGACCGAGCTGTACCAGTGGAGCCAGAGGGAGTACGAGCTGTTGAGTGCGGCCCGCAGGATCGTAAGGGTGTAGACGGGCGGACGAGCCATCGACGATTTTGAGCTGGCAAGGGCCGGGAACTAGATTCCCAGCCTTCAACCTAGCACTGCTTTATGAGATCGAGCACCGCAGGAATGTCATCGGCATTCCGAAGCGCAACGTAAGTGGGTAAGCCCGGGCCAAATCCACCCTGCGTACGCTTGTCCTGGCACATGTCCTCTGGATCCGTTAGATCATCCACACTCTTTGCCAAGCCAACGGCAATCCAACCACCGTTGCTGGTCCTGCCTTCTAACACGGCATGCAGTTTTCGCTTGCCCGACCTGAAGCCTACATAGTACTTAGCTATGTAGGACTCCCACGAAAGGTTACCACTCAGAACGGACTCGCGCACCTCATCGAAAAGCTTCTGGTTGAGCCCACCTTCGGCAAAGGTGGGGTGATTCTCCTGCAGAGTCCAGATAGGAGCCTCATCAGACTCCCCGCGAGAAGGACGGTACTTGTCGACGACGTCTGCCGGAAGGTCGGGATATTTCCATATCTCACACGCCTCTTTCGCCAGCTCGTCCGCGCGCTGTCCAATCTCTTCCTCACCCCATTTTTCACGCGAGGCGATCGACTTGTTCAGGTAGAGCGGACTGCACTTAAATCCGACGTCAGGCAGATTGAGCTTGTCCGAGAACGACCGGTTTGAGTACTCCTGGTTGTAGCCCGTCAGCGTAAGATTTCCCAAGTTGTTGCACAGCCTGTCGTGGACGTCTTCCCAGTTCTCACCAAGCGATTCCTTCCAGCCGTGCTCATCATCGATCGTCTGGGGCATGATGTGCTCGATCTGGTAATCGTCGGCTGAGATGGACTCCTTCGGGTGGTGCCAGTTCTCCATGCGTTCCAGGTAATAGCGCTTTTTAGAGAAGCGGTTGTAGCAGTCACGCGTCTTAAACTCCTCGACAAAATGCTCGTCTGTCGGAAAGTATGCGGTCATACCGCTGCTGTGGATAAGGAGCATCGCCGTAACGTACTCCTCGATATCGTCCTGCTGCTCGAGATTGCGATACATGCCGGCAAAGAAATTATTTAGGCCCGTGGTAAGTCTGCCGCAAACCGCTCGCCTGAACAGAAACGACTCGATAGTCTCGCAGATACGTAAAATCGCATTGCGGTCTAGTCCATTCCCCTCGTAAACCGAATAAAGCAACATTAAGAGGGGCCTTATCTGCTTCACATCGAGGCTTACGATTCTGCCGAACACTCGGCGCAGTCCGTCGTCCTTCTCCTTACCAAGGAACAGACTGGCGTATCTATGTGCATACCCTCGCAGCTCCTTAAGCAGGCCCTCGGTGTCACCATCGTAGTCGTCGGCGAAATAGCGCTTAAACTCGTAGTAGGCCTCGTTCTCCTTCGGCATCCTATTGGGAACTTTAAGCCACAGCCAGTACCAGATAAATGCATTGAACTCGTCCTCGCCGCCTTTTCCGAACAAGCACTCGAGTGGATGCCAATAACCCTCATAAAGATTGGTCTGTTCGTCGTTGGGAAGCGACATTAGAACGTAGTTACGGATGAGGTCAATGGGCGTGAGCGGCTTGCCCTTGGAGTTCATGGACTCAAATATGAGCTGGGCATTATCAACGCCAGCGGTGAGCTTAGTGTCGATGACCTGCACGCGGTTTAGCCCCGCCCAAAGCCTTGCAGGGTCGAATGATTTCCCGTGCATCTTTTCACGGAAGAACGCATGGTTTTCGACAATGCGATCCGATTTTTCATCTGGCACGGGAGCCCCAGACACGATGGAGAACAGCGTCTCTTTATCGTCCTGCGAGAGCACCAGCTTGTAGCGTGCCAGACCGTTGTAGTCGTCATCGTTAAAGAGGTAATTTTTCCTCAGCGCCGAGATTTTGAGGTCGCCAAGGAAGCCAGCCTTGTCGGGGTTGCTCTCCAAATAGTCAGCCAAAGCTGCAATCATCAACGAAAACGTCGTCATGCGCTGCTGTCCGTCAATCAGAAGCACGCGCGAAATGCTCGTGGCAGAGCTCTCGGACTCGGGGATATAAAGCATTGACCCCACGAAGTGCGATACGCCATCACGACCCGCTCGCATGACGTCATCCCAAAGCACCTCGCACTCTTTTACACTCCACGAGTAAATTCGCTGGTACACGGGAATGACGAACTGCATCTTCGCCACGCCCATAAGGTCGAGTAGATTTGCCTCGGTTGCTTTCATTTGCGGTTGTCTCCTCTTTCTTGTTTACGCCGTTTGCAGTCAGTCCCCCACTGAGCGGAGGGTGCCAAAGACGAGAGCATCGAAGCACAGAAGCAACCGGGATGCTCATATCGTTAGATTTTACAACGCAAGCAAACGCTTACGCCGTCAGGGTGGCGCGCGATCGCTGCGCGCCACTCCCCAAAATCATACGATGTCAAAAGACTGACACTTGTGTATGCCTTTTGACATTGCCACGGACTTACGGGTTTCTTGTCTCATATGCCAAGAGCGGATATCTAGATCGCTGCCCCTCCCGCCCAAAGGAGCTCGACAAGAACTGATCGAAGGGCAAATCAGACATCGAGCAAGTCGCCGACATGCTCATCGCGCCTCGCAAAAAGATGGGCAAACACGGGACCATCTTAAGCGGTGGCGATGATGACACGGAATTGCAGCCGAATCGCCCCGACCTATTCGCCACCCGATGCTGGCAAGCTGTTGAGCGGCTCGCTCTCACCGGCGGCACCAAGGCGCTTCTGCATCTTCTCGATCTGCTTAAGGGTCGAAGTCAAATACCCAAGACCCTTCTTCAACTGCTTAAGCAACCTGCCATTCCTGCGGTCCCCCTTTCCATTCTCCTTCTCGACATCCTCCTCAACACCAGCGATGCTGCGCTGCACGGCCTCGGCCGCCTTCTGCACCAAAATGGCTCCCTCATGCGGGCAGCGGTCAGTTGCCACATCAAGAAATGCGAGAAGCCTTGAGCATTCAACGAGCACGAACTGCGCATAGTCCTCCCCCATCGACGCCGCCAGGGCAACGCCGCTAGAACCCAAAAGGCCAAACGCAGCGCCGCCGCCAGCAATTAAAGCGGTGCCACCGGCCATGCCCATGCCGCCGGCGGCCAAGGCGCCGCCGCCAGCAGCAGCAAGACTCGCATTGACGAGCGCAGCCCCGTGAAGGCCGACAAACGAGCCTCCAAAGATACCGACAGCAATATCCGGAGCCAATGCCGCGGCCACTCCTCCTGTGCCCAGGGCCGCCGCCACGGCAATGGCGCCGCCTACCAAGACCTTTGGCAATGTACCTGAGAGCTCACGGATATGCGCCCCGCATTGCTTCTCTAGGGAACGCACGGCGTCCAAATCAACCGCGTCTTGTCTCCTGGGAAATTCATCTTTAACCCAAGCCCCGCTCCCCTTCAAACCTTTGTATTCCTTCTTCTCTTCATCTCCTATCTGGAAATAGGGGCGAAACTCAACCAGCTCCTGAGCGATCAGCAAGGCGCGCACCTTGCCGCCTCGCTGCCGCGAAATAGCCTCAAGGGCTCCGTACGCATCTTCCTCGCTCAAAAAAAAGCCGTCTGCATCAATGCCTAGGCCATCCGTGACCGAATCCTGCCACGCGCGGGCCCAGCTCCTCTTTTGCCCTTTGCGCACTTCGTTCTTCTCGTTCCCGCAGTCGTAGTTGATGGCGGCAAGCTTCAGCGAGAAGGCAATCCTCGTCGTCTCTCTATCTAGGCTATAAAAGTGGAATCCATCGAAGATATCCTGGCGGCGCCTGGCGCGCTCAGTCCAAGCCTCGGACATTTCCTCCGCCATATAGCCCCAGTCGGCATGGAGTGCAAACGCAAGGCGTCCAACTCCAACGTAGTTTATTCGCAAGAAGAACTTCTGGGCGAACACGACCTTGTTCCCCTCGCATTCGATACCCGCCCTGACCGCCGCCGTCGCCAGATTCGCCAGAACGAACGAAGTACTCGAAACCGTGACCATGCGAGTGAGGGCCCTGCTGTTGTAGGGCATGAAATGCGAAGCCTTGAGCTTGCGCAAGCCGGAGACATCACTCACTTCGCAACGTTCTAGCTCGGCCTTGAGCCTTGAAAGCATGTAGAGACAACGAACGATAACCTCGTTGGCCACGACTGCTGGCACCTGGCTTAAAGCTTGATCGAAAAGACCGACTTCCGTCCGAAGGTCGAAGCGAATGGGCTTGCCGTCCTCGGTTTTGAACGCCGTTCCGTTAAACAGCTTTGAGATCCATTGCTGAATGCGAATATCCTTGCCCTTATAGGCAATCCGCATGTCTTGAAAAACAGGCAGGGAGGAGAGCTCCTTTAGCAGGGACAGCACAACGCCGGGAATACCCGTCCCCTTACCGGGGTTTGAACTAGACCCCGCCATGTCGCTCACGAGATGCATTGCCCAGAACAGAGTGCCAAACGCGATCTTCTCTGGAACGTTCCTGCCTATAAGAGGGCGGTCAGGATCGAAGGCGGCGGCAGGCAGGTCAAAGGCGACAAACCGGCCGGCCGTATCGGTGCCATAGCCTTTGCACGTGAATTGCGAGAGGATCGAACACGCAAGGCCAACCAAGCTCGGGTGGTGCGAGAAATCCCGCAGATGATGTTGGAGCCCGCCGCCAAACTCGGCAGTCAGCTTGTCCGCGGCAAGAGGAAACCCTTTCTCTAGAAAGCGAATAGCGTCTTCTAGAGTTGCATCCGCCTTTGTCATACCCGCAGACTTGGCAATCGTAAGAACGAATTTGCCAACCTTCTCGTCGCCCCACTCTTTGGCACCCTCTAGGTTGAAGTCTTTCTGCCACAGGATATTCAACGCGCCCGTGAGGAGCCCGCTAACGGCTGCAAGTTCATAGTCGAGCTTCGTAGCCTTTTCAGCCCGAGGGTCAAAATCAAAGAGGACCTCCTCCCCATCGGGAGCGTCCTTAAAACCAACCAGCACGGCGCTACCGTTCAGCGGCACAGATGCAACTTTGGGCAGTTGAGGCATGGTGTAAACTATCTCGCCGCCACTAAAAACAAGTTCGTCTGCCATACCGGCTTCCTCCTGCAAACGCGTAAAACTAGATTGCTCCACGCCGCCAAATCCCTCTCGTAGAACTACTCGATAATCTCGATGATGCAGTTGCTCAGAACCTCGTCGGAACTGTTCACCTCTGGCAGCCTGTACGCCTCATTGTGAACGATAACGCGCGCAGCGTCACGGGTCTATGCCTGCCCATCCAGCGAATCATGTTAGCAAGCCGTTCTTCGACAATGGATGCCATCTCGGTGTCCATACTCTTGACCTGCCTGGTCTCGGCGGGCGTCAGCGTGTCCTTGAATAGCATCTCAAGCACAGCCCTCTGATGCTGATTCTGGAATCCTTCCCGCAACCATTCCTTCTGCTTACGCCCAATGGGCACCCGCCTACCTTCCCGCCGCCTTCAGCTTCAGCAGCAGGTCGCCCAGCTCGGGGCACTTGCTGGAAAGGCGCGTCTGAACTCGCTCGCCCATCCCCCATCGTTGGCGGATCTCCTGGGCGCGCGGGCTCACGCGGTAGTTCCCGTCCATCATCTGCTTGAGCAGCTTGGCGGTCACACGAGCATCGGCCAGGGCGCTGTGGGCGTGGCCCGTCGACTCGTCGAACTCGATGCCAAACCACGTTGCCGCGTCACTCAAAGAGACGCATCCGTGGCTGCCCACGTCCATGATCGAGGTGTAAAACGCCTGCAGGTCGGCCCAGTCCGTAGGAACTGCGGAAAGATCGATGTGCTTTGCCTGGCACTCGGTCAAAAGCTGTCGACGATCCGCCCCGCTCCAGCAAACCACCTGGGCGGAGTAGCGACCGATCCAATCGCTGAGCCTTTTGATCACCACATAGAGCGGATCGGCCATCGCGGTATCCACGGCCGATATCCCTGTGAGCTCGCGGACGGGAAACGCAACGCCTTCGGTAAATTCCGTCTGCACAAACTACGAGAACTCGCCCATAACGTTGCCGTGGTAATCGAGCTTGACGGCGCCGACCTCGATAATCTCGTTGCGCAGTCCACGACGTTGGCGCTGCTTTGGCACCGGCGCAAACTCAAAGTCCAGCACAACCTGGCGCGCAAAGTTCGTCGTATCGATAGCCGAGATACACGGCGTCTTTTCAGCTGACACGGTTAGGGCCTTTCTCCGTTGCTGGCCGCTTACTACACAGGCGGCTACATTGCTGTAAGGATAGGCGCCCGTGCGGACGTGAAAGCGGGGCGCAATACCATGCGCCAAGCACACGCCATGCAGACGGCCCCAAGAGAGTCGCCCGCTCTATTCAAATGTGTGAAAAAAATTTAGGCCCGGTGACTTGAATCAGCGGTCATCCCGGGCCCATCAGAGCTCGTAGAGCTCTTGGTTGCTTTGGTCTCGCTCTTCACGGCGCTTATCGAACTTTCCGAGGCACTCAAGCAGCATTCGAAGCATAACAAGTCGCTGCCATTAAGGCACTGACCTCTTGACCAAGCAACGGCGCTGCCCAGCTATCACCCTTGGGCTGCCGTCAACTTTATTCTATCCGCGAGCATCTGGTTTACCAAATGGATTTTCGGTAAAGGAAGCACGGCACGCCCGCAAAACCACTACGCCCCAAGTGCCGCCATGGGAATCACCGCCACGCCGTCGTCGCGTGTATAGGCAATGCTCCCCTTTCCAACCACGACCGCCAAAAACGCCGGCGCGGCATTCTGGGCGGCAGGATTGGAGAGCACTTTCCTCTCCAGCGCCTTGAGATTTCTCGCTCCATCGTCTGCTTTCGCATCACTCAGCTTGACCTCGATGGCTCCCCAGCGCCCGTCGTGCTCAACGATCAGATCGACCTCAAGGCCCTTCTCATCTCGGAAATAATGGACACTGTTGTCGACACCGCCGTAGGTGGAAAGGAACACGCGCACGTCGCGCAGGACGAGATTCTCAAAGAGCATCCCCAGCGTTTGCATATCGCCAAGCAGCCGCTCAGGGGTAGCCCCCAGCAACGCCGCCGCAAGTGACGGGTCACAGAAGTAGCGCTTGGGGCGCACGCGAACGCGGGCCTTCGAGCGCATGGGCGGCTCCCATCCGCACAGGTCCTCGGTCAGCTTGAGCCTGTTGAAGAGGTCCAAGTACGCAGCGATGGTCCTCTCGTCGGGGCCCGCCTCACCGTACGAGGCGTCCTTTACGAGCGTCTTGTACGTGACAGCCTGGCTCTCGTTCATGGCAAGAGCTCGCAAAAGGCCGTGTGCAAGCTCGGGCGACATGCCCTCGTCCAGCACGTTGACGTCGAGCACCGAGTGCACGTACTGGCTTGCCGTCTCTCGCGCAAGATTTTCCGAAAGCCCAAGATTTGCAGGCCAACCGCCCCTGCAGCACCAGCGGGCGACGTCATCCACCGTGCTCTCGCGACGCTGAGGGGCAAAATCCTCGCCCTTAAAGAGGCTTGCCAGTGACACGAGCGGCTCGCCGTCGCCCGACTCACACAGGGCCATGGGGCGCATTGACAGACGGGCGATCCTACCCGTGCCGGAATGACGAACATGGCTGCGCTCCTCGCTTTTGAGCGCGGTCGAGCCCGTGAGCAAAAGTGTCCCCCGTTCGTTGCCGCTCGCGTCCACGAAACGCCGGGCGGCATCCCAAACCTCGGGCACCTCCTGCCATTCATCGACCAGGTGTGGCGCATCGCCGATGAGCGCCAGGCTTGGGTCGACCTCTGCCGCCGCACGCTGCGCAGGCTCATCGAGCCTGGAGACGCTCGCCGAGCGAGAGAGCGCCGTCCAGGTCTTGCCGCACCATTTGGGGCCGTTGATCTCCACACAGCCAAACGCCCGCATAAGGGTGTCGAGGCGCTCCTCTATGAGCCGGGGCCTATATCCCTTTTGGGTCAATCTCTTTGGTGCATCCATAGACGGCCGTCCCTCTCTATCACGCGATATGCGAAATTACGCCATTCTCAATGCTGATTTTACGCTACTTTCAATGTAGTTTTTACGCCATGACAGATGTAGTTTTTACGCCATTTTCATTGAAGGTTTTACGCTTGGCATCCTTAGCGCGACCCATTCCGAGCATCACATCAGAGCGTGCTTGGTTATCTCCGCTCGCACATCTCGGCAAACGAAATCAGCTTGGCATCTCCCCTGCTCGCCGCAGCTTCCTGACATCCTTGCGTAAAGCCTCGCTTCGAGAAGATCGCATAGCTTTTGTGCTGCCGCCTAAAGAGCTCGCTTCGATGCACGAGCTTTTGCAGCACGTCTTCGCCCACCGGTTCATTGCGCCATTTGCATTCCGCAAACAGCGCAGTGCCCTCGCCATCGTCAACAATCAAGTCGATTTCTTCCTGCGTATGCGTGCGATTATCCGTCCCCCACCAGCGCCCAACGCTTGCCGGAACCACATCAAGCTGGCCCGCCCGCGCGAGTTCGTACACGTATTGTCTGCATATAAGCTCAAAGACCGTACCCATGTAATCCGATACGTGCGGCTCAATGCGCTCATACGCCATCTCGGCCATATCGTTTTGAATCAGCCCGATGTTCTGCGGAACAAACTTGTACCAGAACCTAAACATCTGATCGCTCAGCAGATACACGGCTCGCTTATTGCTCGTCTCGTTTAGGGGCAGCTCGCGCTCGACAATCCCAAGCGACGCCAGCTTATCCACATAGCTCTTTACGTTGCTCGCAGGGATTCCCGTAGAGCTCGCAATCTCCGAGATCTTCGAGCGCCCCTGGGCAATTGCTTGCACGATCGCATCATATTGCTCGGGATTGCGGCACTCCTGCAATAGCAGGTTACTCGGCTCCTCAAAGAGATAGCCCGTAGGAGTTAGAAAAAGACGTTTGATGTTGTCCTTGAGCGGTGCGGCAGGATCGACTTTCTCGATATATGCAGGAATGCCACCTGTCATGCCATAGCAAACTGCAGCGTCTTCGCGACCCATGCTCTGCCACAACCCGAGGGTCGTCGTAAAATCGAGCGGCATGATCTTAAACTGGGCCGTACGCCTACCGTATAGTGGGCTCTCGTAGCCCAACACCTGTTCCTCCATAAACGAAAGAGACGAGCCGCATAGGATCAGCATTAGCCTGGTCTCTTTGTATAAGTGGTCGATCTTGTCTTGCAGCAACGAGCTGATCTCGGGATTCGATTGGGCGAGATAGGGATACTCGTCAATCACGACAATCAAACGCTCCGTTCGAGCCATGGTGACCAATGCATCGAACGCCTCGTCAAAACTACGAAACGACACGCCTGCAGCACCAACCGAGCCTGCAAGTATCGCCTGGCTAAAGCCGTGCAGGTTTGCCTCCGCATTGGTACGACGAGCTTGAAAGTAAATAGCCTTCTTGCCTTGGATGAACTCTGTGATAAGGCGCGTTTTACCCACACGACGGCGGCCGTAAATCACAGGCATCTCAAAGGAGTCCGTGCCATACAGTCGATTGAGCTCGGACATTTCCGCTGTTCTTCCGACAAACATAGACCATCCTTCCTTTACGTTATAGCTAGCTATATTATACCTTCCTATAATATAGCTAGCTATAACGTCATTCGACAAGCGGCGCACACGAAAGGGGCGGTACACCACCGCACGTGGACCGTTCCGGAAAATGCATCCCGTTCTGGAGCCAAAAACTGGGCCGTAGTTTCCGCCAAGCATCCCATCCGGAAAGCGTGTCCCGTTCTGAGCCTGAATTCTGGGATGCGGTTTCCGCTGAAACTTCTACCGGAAAGCGAATCCCATTCTGAGCGTCGAATCAGGGACGCAGTTTCCGGTTGAGGGCTGTTCCGGAAAGCTTGTCCCGTTCCGAGCGGCAATTCCGGGTCACGGTTTCCTCAGGTACAAGGCGACAGTCCGCCGCCCTTATCACATGCCTTCAAATATGCGATCCAGAAACACAAAACAGCAGATAGAATGCTCTTTTTCAAAAAGTACACGTCCCGAAACTTACCAAGACTTCATATCTAGCTACCGTTCACGGTCGCCGATTACCACCCACCGATTCAAACAAGAAATATGTCGCCAAAAGCAGGTCATCTACCTGCATGGTTAGATTTTGGTCAGCTTTTGGTCAGCTGAGCGGCAAGTTCCAGCTGATACGTTTTTGCTACCCAAAAGGAGGCGGTAGCTCATGACCCATTGCAATGACCAGCTCATCGACCAACTGCTCACTCAAGCCGAGCAAGAGGGGCGCTGTCTGATTCCCCCGAGCGCGGCGATCCGAAAAGCGCTCCTTCGGCGCACCGGCGGCACGGTTGTCTCGCCCATTCCGGGGTTGTTTGCGCGAAAAACGCGCTGGGATGAACTCAACCGAGCGCAACGCCATTGCGAGATTATCCGCGCCCTTGCGATCATCCATCCCGATTGGACGTTCTGCTCGTTTTCGGCAGCTTGCCTGCTGGGGCTCGAGGTCTCGTGGCGACACCTGAACGTCGTGCATGTTTGCAGCTCGACAAAGCCGTCGGCTCGTCCGGGCGCACATATTCAGCGACACCAGATTGAGCCGGCCGGAGCAATACGCAGAGCCGGCATATCGGTAACGCCGCCCATCCAAACGGCCACAGATTGCCTGCTGCAAACTGGTTTTGCCGACGGCATGCCCATTGCCGATTCGACGATCTCAAAGCTCGGCCTTGCGCCGGAACAGCTGATGGAGGCCGTGGAGCAACGAGCGACTGCACGCAATGGTCGCGCGATTCGCACCGCCCTCACAACGCTTCGATATGCCGACGTCCGCGCCGAGAGCGGCGGGGAATCGGTCGCCCGAGCCGTCATGATCGAGACGGGCTTTGCGCCCGACTGGCTTCAATACGAGCTGACGGACCCCTTCGATTCGGCCAAGCCCATACGAACGGACTTTGCCTGGGAGCGCCAGGCGCGGGAACTCACACTGGGCGAGCTCGACGGGCTCATCAAATATACCGACCAGACCATGCTGGCCGGACGCACCACCGCCGAGGTGCTCGTTGCCGAACGACAGCGCGAGGCGCACCTATCGCTCTACGGTCACCCTCTGCTGCGCTTTACCATGAACGAGGTCCGCTCGACAGGAATGCTCGCCAAAAAGCTGCAGACGGCAGGCATCCGGCAGACCGCGCTGCCGACATGGCTCAACGAGGTGGACCTGTAGGAGCTGCTAGGCCACGCATCGCCGAATCGCATCCCCCCTATCTGGGCCGCGTTTTCCCAACGGCCACGCCAACGGAAAGCGCGTCCCAGCCTGGACACTCAAAACGGGATGCGCTTTCCGGATGGCGGGCCTGGCGGAAAGCGTGTCCCGGAATCCCGTCTCAGAGCTGGACAGGCTTTCCGGTTGAGTCCTTCAGCGGAAACCGCATCCCGGAATAAACACTCAAACTGGGATGCGCTTTCCAAACGGCCGGCCAGCGGAAAACACATCCCATTCTGAGGCACGATTCCGGGACGCAGTTTCCGCATGCGGCCCCGTTGGGAAAGTTAATCCCGTTCCGAGGCTGGATTCCGGGACGCAGCTTCCGCATGCGGAGGCGCTCCAAACAAAAGGCCCCGGCTCGCGATGGAGCTGGGGCCAAAGGCGCAGCATATACAGTTGATGTTGAGCGCGAACAGCTCGTCAGCAATGACCGTCCGCGCCCTACCCTACCCGCGGTTGCGGACGCGGCTGTACGGCGTATCCACCATGGGCAGATCCGGACGTAGCTTGCCGTCGAATGCGCGATAGGCGTTCTGCACGGCGGGTGCCGTGGGGATCGTTGCGATCTCGCCGATGCCCTTGCCGCCGTATGCCACGGGCAGCAGCTCGTCCTTCTCCACGTAGATGGCGTGGATATCCGGAATCTCGGGCGCACGGAACAGCCCGAGCGTGCCGTACCTTGCCTGGGGTACGCAGTCCTTGAGCGGCCAGTCCTCGGTAAGCGCATAGCCCATACCCATGAGCACGCCGCCTTCGATCTGACCCTGAATCGAGATGGGGTTGACCACCTTGCCCGAATCGTGCGCGGCATAGACCTCGCTCACGCGACCGTCGTCGTCCAAGATGACCACATGCGTGGCAAAGCCGTAGCAGATGTGGCTCTTGGGGTTGGGCACGTCGGCGCCCAGCTTGTCAGTCGGCTCCAGGTACACGTAGCTAAACTCGCAACCCTCGAGCGCCTTGATGGCGGCAGCGGGATCCTGAGGATGCATACCTTGGCCGGCGACGAGCTCCTGCGTACGCAGCTGATAGGCACGACCGTCGTCGTACTCGATCTTGACGCCGTCGCCATGGGCGGCAACCGGGGCAGCAGGCGCGGGCTTGCCGGCCTCGACGCCAAACATGGCGTCGCGCAGCAAGAAGGCGGCGCCGCGCACGGCCTCGCCGGTCACGACCGTCTGACGCGAGCCAGACGTGGTGCCGGAGTCGGGAGCGTTCTCGGTGGAGCACTCGCCGTTGGCGATGCAGCGAAGCGGCAGACCGCAGGCCTCGGCAACGTCCTGCAAAAAGACGGTGTTGCAGCCCTGGCCGATGTCGGACGTGGCGGCGTAGACCACGGCACGGCCGCCCTCGACGCGAATCTTGCAGCGACCGGCATCGGGCAGGCCCACGCCCACACCGGCGTTCTTCATGGCGCAGGCAATACCGGCATGGCCGGGATGCGCGTAATAGGCATCCTTGACCTCGAGCAGCGTCTCCTTCAGCGCCGTGGAGCAGTCGGCAATCTGGCCGTTGGGAAGCACCTCGCCCGGCTCAATCGCGTTCTTGTAGCGAATCTCCCACGGATCCAGGCCGACCTTCTCGGCCAGCAGGTCGATCAGGCTCTCGAGCGCAAACTCGGACTGACACACGCCAAAGCCGCGGAAGGCACCGGCCGGCGGGTTGTTGGTGTAGTAGCCAAAACCGCGGATGTCGGTGTTCTGGTACTTGTAGGGCCCGACGGCATGCGTGCAGGCGCGCTCGAGCACCGGGCCGCACAGCGACGCGTAGGCACCGGTGTCAAAGTTGATCTCGCAATCCAGACCGGTAAAGTTGCCCTCGGCGTCGCAACCCAGCGTAAAGGTGCCGTCCATGGCGTGGCGCTTGGGATGGAACGCGAGCGACTCGGCGCGGGTGAGCTTGCACTTCACAGGACGCTGGAGCTTATAGGCAGCAAGCGCGGCCAGGTGCTGGACGGACACGTCCTCCTTGCCGCCAAAGCCGCCGCCCACGAGCATGGTCTCGACGACCACGCGCTCGGGCTCGTTGTCCCAGCCAAACATGTGGGCACACTCTTTGCGCGTGTCGTAGGCGCCCTGGTCGGTCGACTGCACCTTGACGCCGTTCTTATACGGGAAGGCCACGGCGCACTCGGGCTCCAAGAAGGCATGCTCGGTAAAAGGCGTGGTAAAGCGCTGCGTCACGGTAAACGCGCTCTCGGCCAGCGCCTTGGCGGCATCACCGCGCGTCACGTGACGGCTCTGGCACACGTTATCCTTGAGCTCTACGGTATTGCCAAAGGCAAAGAAGCTGTCGTGCAGGCGCGGGGCGTCTTCGGCCCTGGCCTCGACAATGTTGCGCACGGGTTCCAGCGGCTCGTAGTCAATCTTCACGAGCTTCTTGGCCTTCTCGAGCGTTGCCTCGTCCTCGGCTACCACCAAAACGATGGCGTCGCCCACGCAGCGGGTGATATCGCCCTGGGCGATCATGACGTCCCAGTCCTGGATAAGGTGGCCGACCTGGTTGACCGGCACGTCCTCGGCGCGCAGAATGCCCACCACGCCGGGCAGGGCCTCGGCCTTGGAGGTGTCGATGGAAAGCACGCGGGCGCGCGGATACTTGGAACGCACGGCGCTGGCGTAGGTCAGACCCGGCTGGTCGAGCTCGTCGATGTCGTCGGGATACTTGCCCTCACCGAGCACCTTCTTACGCACGTCGATACGGAAGGCGCGCTTGCCCACGCCGTAGTCGTCGCCGCGCTCCAGGTCCTCATCGATCTGCTTTTCGCCGCGGAGCACCGCAGCGGCCAGCGAAATGCCCTCGATGATCTTCTTGTAGCCGGTGCAGCGGCACACGTTGCCGCGGATGGCGTACTTGATCTGCTCCTCGGTGGGCTCGGGGTCCTCGGCGATGAGCGCCGCGCCCGCCATGACCATGCCGGGGATGCAAAAGCCGCACTGCACGGCGCCCACGGCGCCAAAGGCGTACACAAAGGCCTCGCGCACGTCCTCGGGCAGGCCCTCGACGGTCACGATGTTGCGGCCGGCGGCAAGGGCGGTAGTCAGCACGCACGCCTTGACGGCCGCACCGTCCACATGGATGGTGCAGGTGCCGCAGGCGCCCTCGGAGCATCCGTCCTTGGCGGAGTGGATGTTCAGGTCGTCGCGCAGGTAGCGCAGCAGCGGCTTGTTTTCCGTCGTCGTGCGCTCCACGCCGTTAACGGTAAAAGTGAATTCCTGTGCCATGGTGATTCCCTTCTACACGCCGGCGGCGATGCCGGTGCGGTCGTGGATGGCGCCATGCGGGCACACGACGGCGCACATGCCGCACGACAGGCAGTCCGTACCGTCGATATGGGCACAGTTGTCCTCGATGCGGATAGCGCCGGCGGGGCACTTTTTGGCGCACATGCCGCAGCCGATGCAGCTGGTGTCGCAAATCTTGCGGGCGATGGCGCCCTTATCGGTGTTGTTGCAGCGCACCAGGATGTTCTGGTAGCCGGGGACGAAGGCAATCACGCGCTGCGGGCACGCCATACCGCACAGGCCGCAGCCCGTGCACTTGGAGCGGTCCACGCGGGCGACGCCATCGAACAGCTCGATGGCACCGTGGGGGCAGGCCGTGACGCAAGCGCCACAGCCAATGCAGCCTTCGCTGCAGCGGGCGTCGCCGCCTGCGAAAGCACAGCCGCTTCCGCAGGCAACGTAGGCCACGTTATGTTGAATAGCTTTGGCCATAAAGACTCGCCTATTTCTTAAGAAGGTACGAATAGTTGTCGCGCACGGCCCTAATGGTCAGGCGGACGGCCTCGGGAAGGCCGGTGTTGACGGCATCGACCGAGACGGTGCGGACCGTGCCGGCGACGCGGACCTTAAAGTGATCCTCGTCCACGGCCAGGAAGCCCTCGTTCTCGGAGTTCTCCATGTCCTGCTCGCTCCAGAACAGGGTGAGCTTGTCCTTGTAGGGACGACCCTCCTGGTAGGGGCAGAACACGGCGCAGTTGCCGCACTCGTTGCACATGCCGTCGACATGGACGACCTGGTGCTTGTCCAGACCCGGAACCTTAATTGCCACGTTGGCGCGGTTGGGGCATACGTCGCAGCAGACCTCGCACACCGAGCCGCAGCCTAGGCAGCGGGTCTTGGTGCAATTGCGCTTGTCGCGGCACAGCGACCCCTTGCGCTCGTAGCAGGCGTCCTCGCGACCGGCCTGAGCATTCTGGTCGGCGTACTTGTTAAAGTCCACGCCAGCGATGGCACGGGCGACCTCGGCGGCGTCGGCGATAGCCTCGACCACGGTGGCCGGACCGCGACGGCAGTCACCGGCAGCCCAGACGCCCTCGACGCCGGTGGAGGTGGCGGCAAGGCGGCCGCGACGGTCGTGCTCGACGCCCGCGGCATCGTACAGGCTGGCATCGATGCCCTCGCCCACGGCGCAGATCACCGTGGTGGCGGGAAGCTCGACGGTCTCGCCCGTGGCGACAGGGCTGCGACGGCCGCTTGCATCCGGCTCGCCAAGCTCCATAACATCGCAGGTCAGCACGGCGCCGTTGAGCGCCTTGGGCGCCAGCAGCTCGCAGAACTCAACGCCGTCAGCAAGAGCAAGATCGAGCTCTTCCTCGTCGGCGGGCATTTGCTTCTTGGTGCGGCGATACACCAGGCGCACGTTCTTCACGCCAGCCAGGCGCTTGGCCACGCGGGCCGCGTCCATAGCGGTATTGCCGGCGCCGATGACCACGACATCCTCGCCCAGCTCGAGTTTCTCGCCCTTCTTGGCGGCCTCGAGGAACTCCAGTACGTCGAGCTCGGCGCCCTCGCCCAGGCCCGCAGAGCCGGGCATCCAGGCACCGGTGGCCACGACCACGTCGGTAAAGCCCTGGGCCTTGAGCTCGTCAATGGACTCCACGCGAGCGTTAAGCTGAACCTTGGCGCCAAAGGCCAGGCAGAGCTCGGCGTCGTGCGAGATATCGTCGCTCGCGATACGGAACTCGGGGATCACGTGACGGACCACACCGCCGAGCGAATCGCGGGCCTCGAAGATAGTGACGGGCACGCCGGCACGCGTCAGGAAGAACGCCGTCGCCAGGCCGGCAGGGCCGCCGCCGATAACGGCAACGTTGCGCTCACCGTCGCTGGCGATGGCCTGGGCGCGCAGCTTGGGCAGCACGGCGGTCATGGCCTCGCGGGCGGCCTTGAGCTTGCTGGCGCGAATCTGGGCGCCCTCGGGCTCGTAGAATGCACGCTCGCAGGCACGGCCGCAGGGATGCGGGCAGATGGTACCGGTAATGAACGGCAGGGCGTTGCGCTCGATGATGATGTTGAGCGCGTCCTCGTAGCGGCCCTCGTCAACAGCCGCCAGATAGGCAGGGATATCCTGCTGGATGGGGCAGCTCGTACGGCACGGCGTGGTAAAGCAGTCGGAAAGCGGGCTCTTGCCAGCGACCTTGCGGTCGGGCAGCGGACGCAGCGGCTTCTTGTAGAGCGGGTTGGTGAGTGAGTCGGTCTGGATCGCGGTCACGGCCTCGAGAGAGACGCCCGCGAACGGCTTGCCGTCCAGATCGCCAAACTCGCCGGCCATCTGGCTAAAGCGCTCGTAGCCACCGGGCTTGAGCACGTCGGTCGCCAGGGTAACGGGCCAAATACCGGCATCATACAGGGCGCGGATGTTGTAGACCGTGGCACCACCGGAGTAGCTGATGCGCAGCTTGCCGTCAAACTGCTCGGTAATGCGGCGGGCGGCCTCGATGGTCAGTGAGAACAGCGAACGGCCGGACATGTACATCTCGGTGGAAGGCAGCTCGTTCCTCGTCACGTCGACGGGGAACGTGTTGGTCAGCTTGACGCCAAACTCCAGGCCGCGCTCGGCGCACAGGGCAATCAGGCGCTCGAACATGGGCACGGCGTCGGCCCACTGCAGGTCCTCGCGGAAGTGCGTATCATCAAAGACGATGTAGTCAAAGCCCAGCTCGTTCAGGCGCTGACGGGCAAACTCATAGCCCAGCAGCGTGGGGTTGCACTTGATGTAGGTGTTGAGGCCCTTCTCGGTGATGAGGTAGGTCGCGATGCGCTCGATCTCGGCGGGCGGGCAGCCATGCAGCGTGGACTCGGTGATGGAGTTGGACACGCGCGCCGGAATGGACTCGACAAACGCGGCGTCGACATGCTCAAACTTGTCCAGGTTGGCGAGTGCCCAGGCACGGCACTCGTTCCAGACGTCGGAGCCGCTGGCATCCTTCATGCCCTCGATGTAGGCGTCGACCTTGGGGCTCTTAATGCCCTCCAGGTCATAGCCCACCGACATGTTGAAGACAAAGCCGTCCGGGCTGCCCAGACCGTACTCGCGAGCGATCAGGTGGCAGGCAAACCATGCCTTCACGTACTCGGCAAAGGCCTGCGGAACCTCGAGCTCGGTCGACCATTCGCAGTTGTAGCACTCGTCCTGAGCCACGATGCAGGGCTTGTTGACGCACTTGGAGAGCTCCTCGCCGTCCATAACCTGGACGGTCTTGAGCTCAAAGAAGCGAGAACCGGCCACATAAGAGGCCACGATGTTCTGGGCCAGCTGCGTATTGGGACCGGCAGCCGGGCCAAACGGAGTCTCGATGCGCTCGTCAAAAATGGGAAGCGCACCCTCCTGGTTGGTCGTGACCATCTTACGCACGCCAAAGATGGCGTCCTGGGTCTTGTGCTCCTCGATGATCCAGTTCATCAGCTGCGAAAACGGGATCGGCCTCATGATGTCGCTCATAGTGAGCTCCTCTCTGTAACGCCCGGCGAGACCGCGCGGCGGGCGCAAATACGGTGTAGCGCTAGCACAGCGCCGGCGACCCCGCGGAGGCCGCCTATGCGCGCGTCGGATGCGGCGAAACATCCGACGCGCGCGAATCTCCAATTGGAATTAATACACGCGATCGTTGAGCGTGCTCCAGAGCTTCTTGGACTCGGCCATGGTCCACGCGTTGATCTTGTCCTCATCAATGCCAACGAACTCGCGATCCTTGTACAGGACGCGGCCGTTGATGATGGTGGTGCGGCAGTTTTTGCCCATCATGCCAAAGAGCATGTGGCCGTCGATATTCTCCTCGCTCAGCGGCGTAAAGGGCTTATAGTCCATGACGATGACATCGGCGGCAGCGCCGGCCTCGAGCACGCCGAGCTTGCGATCGAAGTACTTGCTCGCCATCTTGGCGTTGTTCTCGAACAGCATGGTCATGGCCTCGCACCAGCCCACGTTGGGCATGGCGGCGTTGTGGCGCTGAATGATCAGGAAGACCTTAAGGCTCTCGAGCATATCGTGGGTGTAGGCGTCGGTGCCCATGCACACGGGGATACCGCGGCGGAAGAACTCGAGCACGGGGGCGCAGCCCACGGCGTTGCCCATATTGGATTCGGGGTTGTTGACGAGCCAGGTACCGGACTCCTTGACGATATCCATCTCGGCAGGCGTCACGTGGATGCAGTGGCCGAGCATGGTGTCGGGACCCAGCAGATTGTGCTGCAGCAGGCGCTCGACGGGGCTGATGCCACCGCGGTTGAGGCGGGAGTCCCACACGTCATTCATGCCCTCGCACACATGGATGTGGAAGCCGGTCAGGCCGTTGTTGGCCTCGGCCATCTTATCCATGGTCTCGTCCGACAGCGTAAAGGTGGCATGTCCGCCAAACATGGCGGCGATCATGTGGTTGTCGTTATCGCGACGCTCCTTGGCGGCCCACTGGGCAAACTCGGCGTTCTCGGCAATGGCCTGGTCGCATTTTTCCTGGCCGCGGCGGTCGGAGACCTCGTAGCACAGGCACGAACGCATGCCCAGCTCCTGAGCTGCATCCTTAATGGTAAAGAGGCTTCCCGGGATTTCGCAGAAGCTCGCATGATGATCGAAGATCGTGGTGACGCCATCGCGGATGGAGTCAAGAATCGTGGCATAGGCGCTGGCCTTGGTGCCGTCGAGCGTCAGGTTGTCGTCGATCTTCCACCACTGCTGCTCAAGATTCTCCAGGAAGTTGGTGGGGTTGCAGCCCTTAATGGCAAGGCCGCGGGCCAGACCCGAGTAGATGTGGGTGTGGCAATTGATGAGTCCGGGCATGATGAGGTTGCCCTGGGCATCGACGTACTCGGCATCCGGGTACTTGGCCTTGAGCTCGCACTCGGGGCCCACTTCGACGATCGTATCTCCGTCAATGGCGACCGCACCGTTTGGAATGAACGGGGTCTGAGCGTTGCGGGTAAAGACGGAACCGTTAGCGACCAGAAGCATAAATGCTCCCTTCAACATCAGGGGCGGGGTTTGACACCTCTGACATGGCGGAAGTGCGAAGCGCCGGCCTACACCGGAAACGGGCCCTCTCCCGTCAACGCTTCACCAAAGGGACAAACCCTTTGAAGTGCGGCTTGGCGCCGCATGACGTCGGCGGACGAGGCGATGCGCCCGCCGACGAATAGCACCGAATTGGTTACTTCTTGCTCTCGGGCAAGACCAGATCCACGGCAGCGTCCTTAGCAGCATCGATGTGCTGAGCCACGACCGGCGTCTGCGGAAGGATCAGGTTAAGGACAATGGCCATGATGGCGGTGGGGGTCACGGCATTGGAGCCGATGACGGTGGACACCCAGGCGGGCATACCCTCGCCGGCAAGGCAACCGCTGGCCATCCAGATACCCAGGCCAAAGACGACGGAGGTGCCGACGATGGTGGTAGTGCGCTGCGTGAGGCCCTCGCGGGTGAACATGCGCACGCCGTTCATGGTGATGGTGCCAAAGACGCCGACGGTCGCGCCGCCGATAACGGGCTGCGGGATAGCGGAAAGGACGGCAGAGAGCTGCGGGAACAGACCGGCGATGGCAAAGACGGCCGCGATGATCACAAAGACCCACTTGTTGACGACCTTGTTGGAGCAGATGATGCCCACGTTCTGGCCAAGGGCGCTGGTGGGAAGACCGCCCAGCAGGCCGCCGACCATAGAGGTGAGGCCCTGGGACACGATAGCGCCGGAGAGCTCGCGCTCGGTGGGCATACGGTCGATGGAGCCCAGGCAGGCGGCGGAGACGTCACCGATAACCTGGATGGCAACCATGGGGAACACAACAGCGAGGGTAATGCAGACTTCGGGATCAAACTCGAGCGCGTAGGGCATGAGCTTGGGAAGGGCGAAGACCTGAGCGGTGGCGACGCTGGAGAAGTCGATCATGCCAAAGGGGATCGAAACGATCATGCCAACGATCATGCCAAAGAACACGGATCCCAGCTTGAGCGTGCCCTTGCCAAAGTTGGCGAGCGCAAAGACCACGGCGAAGGTGATAAGAGCGACGCACCAGGCCTGCGGAGTGCCCCACAGCGGCGTACCCATACCGCCGGCCATATACTTGACGGCCGTGGGATACAGCGAAACGCCGATGGAGAAGATGACCGTACCGGTCACGACGGGCGGGAACAGCCACTTGATCTTGCTGTAGGCCAGACCAAAGAGGACCGCGACGGCGCCGCCGACGATCTCGCCGCCCAGCAGCGCACCAAAGCTAAAGCCCGAGGCACCCATGGCCTGCAGAGCCGGCAGGAACGCGAACGAAACGCCCATGACGATGGGCAGGCCGCCGCCGATGCGACGGAAGGGAGCGAAGGCCTGAAGGGCCGTATCGATCGCCGAAAGAATGAGCGCGACCTGGATGATGTCGGTGCTCTGCTGGCTATTAAAGCCGTAGACGCCGGCCATGATGACCGCCGGGGTAATGATGCCGGCAAACGATGCCAGTACGTGCTGAAGGGCACACGGGATCATTTCCTTAACGGGAGGCATGCCTTCGCGAGTGAACAGGGCTTCAGTGCCGTTCGTAACCGTCTCCTGGGTCATTTGACCACCAATCCTCGAAGTAGTTGTTTTCGCATCTAACGCTCTATTGTGACGCAGTGCGGGGTTGAGGTTGTGCCTTCGTTGCATATCGTATTAAAGATGATTCTCATTCTCAATAATAATTTTTTGTTATCAGACTATTCTTGAGCTGAGACAATGCATTTCCGCAGGTCAAGAAAGTGTCTGTTCAAAATAACATCTAGCTTTTCTTTTGGTCGACCGTTTACCGCCAAATACCTACCGCTCATCTGTATTACGCAATGTACCTGCGAATATGTGAGTCAATAGACACCGTGTTACCATGAGAAAAAATTGTTATGAACATTTCCGATTTCACCCAAAGGAGTTGCCCGTGAACGAGACCGTACGCCGCTTTTTGCCGATGGTCGATTTCCTGGAGCAGATACTCGGTAAGAACAGCGAAATCGTGCTGCACGATTTCTCGGATCCCGACCACGCCATCGTCGATATTCGCAACGGCATCGTGAGCGGCCGTAAGATCGGCGGTCCTGCCACCGATCTGGCGCTCAAGATCATGCACGACCCCAAGTATCGCGACCTGCCGTTTATTACGGGCTACGAGGGCCGCGGCGCCGGAGGCAAGACGCTGGAGTCCGCGACGTTCTTTATCCGCGAGGATGACGAGATCGTCGGTATGCTCTGCGTCAACACCGACCTCTCGACCGTACGCTCCATCAACGCCATGGCGCAGCAGCTCATGGCGTGCTTCGACGCAGCGCCGACGCGCACGGAGCCCGCCCCTATCGAGGTCGAAAGCCTTTCGGAGTCCACCCAGGAGCTCATCGACCGCAGCATTGCCGAGTTGCTGAGCGCGCGCGGGCTGGATGTAGCGTCGCTTGGTCAGAGCGACCGCGTGGACGTCATTCGCCACCTCAACGGCAACGGGGTGTTCATGCTCAAGGGCGCCGTGGCCTGCGCTGCCACCGCGTTGGGCATCTCGGAGCCCAGTGTGTACCGCTACCTGCAAAAAGTCCGCAAGGAGGGCTAACGAGCAAAATGGAGCGCGGCTCCACAAGCGATTCGTCACTTGACAAAAGACCCTGCAGCTCGCACGCGCTGCAGGGTCTTTTTGCATGTCATGTTTAGTTGTTGCCAACGCCTTAGAGAGCGGCGACGGCTTCGATCTCGACCAGACCGCCGGCCGGAAGGGCGGCAACCTGGAAAGCGCTGCGCGCGGGGAACGGGGCCTCGAACTTGGAGGCGTAAATCTCGTTCACGGCAGCGAAGTCGGCGATGTCGGCCAGGTAGACCGTGGTCTTGACGACATCGGCAAAGGTGGCGCCGGCAGCGGTCAGCAGGGCCTCGACGTTAGCAAGGGACTGCTTAGCCTGGGCCTCGACGCCCTCGGGCATCTTGCCGGTTGCGGGGTCGATGCCTAGCTGGCCGGACAGGAACACCATGTTGCCGGTCTGGATGCCGGGGGAATACGGGCCGATGGCTGCGGGTGCATTATCGGAAGACACGACGGTCTTGCTCATGTTTATCTCCTTACGATCAGTTGAAAGAGCGTGAGCGCGGCGTTCACACCGGGAGGCACAGTTCGGTCTGAACGCCGCGCTTGATTGGGATAGTACTCAAGGCTTCCGCGCGATGCAAGATTATTATCACGTTGCGAGAATATTTTATCGCCCAACGGCGTCTGTCGGCCGCTGAACGGCACGACCGGCGACCTGCCTGAAGACTTTGTCCTGCTTAGGCTGCGGGCATCGTCCGCCGCAACAGCACCACTATACTTTTGAATATCTGAGCATTTTGAAAGGCAGGATATGACCGCAACCGCCAGTCGAACCACCAACCGCAGACCCGAGCTTTTGGCGCCCGCCGGAGGGCCCGAGCCCTTTGCCGCCGCACTCGCCGCCGGGGCAGATGCCATCTACTGCGGTATGGGCAGCTTCAACGCCCGCCGCAAGGCCACCAACTTTACCGACGAGGCCTTTGAGCAAGCCTGCCGCGCCGCGCATCTAGCCGGGTCGCGCGTCTACGTCACGGTCAACATCGTCATCAAGCAGTCCGAGATGGGCGATGCGCTGCAACTCATCCATCGCTGCTCCACGCTGGGCGCCGACGCCTTCATCATCCAGGACTGGGGCCTGTTCTTTGAGGTCAAGCGCACGATGCCCGGTATCGAGACGCATATCTCAACCCAGGCGAACATCCACGACGACCGCGGAACCCTTTGGTGCCGCGAGCAGGGCGCCGACCGCGTGACTCTCTCGCGCGAGCTTTCCATCGACGAAATTGCCACCATTCACGATGCCGCACCCGATGTGGACCTTGAGGTCTTTAGCCATGGCGCCATCTGCTTTTGCTACTCGGGCCTGTGCCTGCTTTCGAGCTTTGCCATGGCGGGACGATCGGCCAACCGCGGCATGTGCGCCCAGCCCTGCCGCCTGCCCTACGAGCTGATCGACGAGAACGGTCGCGCGCTCTCCCCCGCCGGCCGCGAGCGTGCGCTATGCCCGCGTGACACCAACACCTCACAGCTTGTTCGCCGTCTGTATGACGCCGGCGCCGCGTCGCTCAAGCTCGAGGGCCGCATGAAGGCGCCCGATTACGTGTACTCCATCGTTGATGTGTATCGTCACGAAATTGACGACATGCTATCCGGAGCCACCGTTGCCAAGGACGAGGAAGCCGCCCGCCAGCGCCAGCTCAAGCGCTGCTTCAACCGCGACTTTACGCACGCCTATCAGGACGGCACCTCGGGCGACGAGATGATGAGCTATGAGCGTTCCAACAACCGCGGCCAGATCGTGGGCACGGTGCTGGGCAGCCGCCCGGCCAACCGCGATGTGCGCGGCCTCAAGCCCGACGACCGCCGTCGCCGCGCCGCCATCGCCCGCATTGAGTTGTTTGAGCCCGTGGGCAAGGGCGACCTGTTGGAGCTTCGCCACGACGATGAGTTCGACCAGTTCCTGACCACCATTGCCGCCGATGATGCCGCCGCGGGCGACATCATCGAATGTCGCGTGCCCCGCAGTATGCCTGAGGGCTGTCGCGTCCGCGTGATTCGCAGTCAGCGTGCCATCGACGCCGCCGGCGCCGCGCTCAAGCGCGATGTGCTGCGCCGCCGAGCTGTTGATGTGTCCGTCGTGGCGCGCCTGGGCGAGCCGTTTGCTGTCACACTCACCTGCTGTGACAACCCCGCGCTCACCGCCGCCGCCACGGGCTTCACCGTCGAGGCCGCCAAGACCCGCGCCGTCGAGGCGGCAGACCTGGTTGAGCATGTGGGCCGCATGGGCTCCTCGCCCTTTGAGGCAGCGAGCTTTGATGTTTCGCTCGACGCCGGCTGCGGTATGGGTTTCTCCGCCGTGCACAAGGTGCGCGCCGCCGCCTGTAAGGCATTGGAGGAGGCCATTCTTGCGCCGTACGAGGAGCGCGCGACAACACTCGAGTTGCCGGTACTCGACAAATGTACGTGCGCCATGCCCGAGCATTACCGCGACGAGCCGCAGATCTGCGCCGCCGTCACCACGCTCGAAGCTGCCGAGGCAGCTCGCGCCGAGAGCGCCACGCGCATCTACATGACCACCGACGCACTCGAGGCCGCCGGTGTCTCCCCTGCCGATGCATTTGAGCAGGGTATCGTGCCCGTACTCGACGAGGTCTGCCGCGCCGTTGACCACGAGCGCGTCGATCCCTGGATCAATGCCGGGGCCACCGTCGCCGTCGGCAATATCTCCGAGCTTGCCCTGGCCGCCCAGGTTGGTGCCACGGCGGAAGTCCGCTCTTGCCTGCCGGTTCACAACACGCCCTGCATGGAGGCGCTTGCCGAGCGCGGCGCCGGTGCGTTTTGGCTATCGCCCGAGATCACGCTCGACGAGATCGTCTCGCTCGGCGCCGCCGCGCCCGCGGCTCTGGGCATCACCGTCTTTGGCCGCCCGCGCGTCATGACGAGCGAACACTGCATTTTGCAGGTTGCCAACGGTTGTGTCCACGATTGCGCCAACTGCCGCCTGCGCGCCCGCAAGCTGTCGCTCAAAAATATCGACGGCAAGGTCATGCCCGTGCGCACCGACATCCATGGCCGCTCTCGCTTGTACGACGCCTACCCCATCGACCTTACACCGCAGGTACCACAGCTGCTTGATGCCGGCGTCCGTCGTCTTATGGTGGACGGCACGCTGCTCGAGACGGATGAGGTGGGCCGCGCCGTCGCACGCGTCCGTCGTGCCGTCGAAGCAGCGCAGGCCGGCCGCAAGCCCGCCGCCCGCCTACGCGGGGCGACCTCGGGCTGCATGTTTGTGGGAATTAGCTAACCGAAAGGCTTACACGTGAACGAAGAACCTCAAGTCCTCTACTGCGATGCCTGGCTCATGGCCATCGACAAGCCCGCCGGTATGATCGTCCACGGCGATGGCACCGGCGAGCGCACGCTCACCGACTACGCCAGCGACCTGCTACTAGCGATGGGCGACGGCTTTGCCGCGACCGACATGCAGCCGCTCAACCGCCTGGACCGCGACACCACCGGCGTGGTGCTGTTCTCGCTCGACAAGCAGACGCAGCCCGCCTTTGACCAGATGGTCATCGACCACGCTTTCGAAAAGCACTACCTGGCGCTCGCCGAGGGCAAGATCGACTGGAACGAAAAGCTCATCGACAAGCCCATCGCCCGCGACCGACACGACAGCCGCAAGATGCGCGTCGGCGCCAGCGGCAAGCCGTCTCAAACGCGCGTGAAGGTACTCAAGCGTCTTAAGAGCCGTCGTGGCCTGCCCACGCGCTCGTATATCGATGTCGAGCTGCTCACCGGCCGCAAGCACCAAATCCGTGTGCATCTGGCGAGCGAGCGTCATCCCCTGGTAGGCGACGAGCTCTACGGCACGCCGCGTCCCTGCGGCCTTATGCTCCACGCCCACAGCGTGTCCTTCACGCATCCCGTAACCGGCGAGCACATCCACATCGAAGCCCCCTGCCCCTGGGAGCCCTAAACCACCACAATGGGGACAGGCACCTTTGTGGTGGTTTAGCCGCAATGGCTCAGCCGCGGTCCCAAAACGTCTCGATCTGTAACAGTTAGAACCCATTTTCCGGTCTATCTGTTACAGATCGAGACGTTCAAATCTCCCTCAAGGGAAAATCTCAATCTGTAACAATAACTCGGCAAAATCAGCCTCAGATGTTATAGATTTAGACAAACCACCAGCGTCGCCCCAAACAATCTCAATCTGCAACATCTAGCCTGCTTTTAACGGTCTGGTTGTTACAGATTTAGACAAACCGGCAGACAACGAAAGCGGCAACGCCCGTAATGGATGTTGCCGCTTTTCTATTGAGAAAACTAAATGGTTTTGGCCTTACTTCGCCCCGTTGCTAGACCATGATGACGTTGTCCATCGCCTGGTACTTGGCGGGCACCTCACCCGCGGTGATAATCGTTGCGTCGCGGAAGTCCGCAAACTTGACGGGCGCCACCATGCCAAATTTGCTGGCGTCCGAGATTACATAGCGCTTGGCCGTATGGCGCATAGAAATGCGTTTGACCTGGGCTTCCTCAATGTCGGGCGTTGTAAAGCCCTGGTCGGTGGCAATGCCGTTGGAACCCCAAAAGCCGCAGTTGAAGTTGTAGCGTTCTAGAGTTGCCAAGGCATCGGGGCCAACGAGCGCCTCGGTCTCGGGCTTGAGCTCGCCACCCAGCACCACGGTGCGCATGCCGCGCAGGGCGAGATGCTGAGCATGGAGCACGGAGTCGGTCACATAGGTGACGCCGTCAAGGCGCGGAAGATGCTCGATGAGCCTGAGCGTCGTCGAACCCGAATCGATGTACACAAAGCTCTCGGGCTCCACGAGTGCCGCGGCGCGAGCGCAGATGCGCTCCTTGTCGTCGTTATGGAGATCACTGCGCTCACTGATCGTTAAGTCGCGCGTCACGTGCGCGCGCTCAAGGCTTGTCGCGCCACCGTGCACCTTGGCGATGCGGTGCGCTCGGTCAAGTGTCTGCAGGTCGCGTCGAATGGTAGAAGCCGTCACACCCAGGGCATCGGCAAGCTCTGGCACCGTTACTGAGCCAGCCTGCTGCACCATCGAGACGATCGCATTGAGCCTATCTTCCGCGAGCATCGCTTACTCCTCCTCGGGGTAGACGACTCCCCAATCGGCACGGAGCTTGGTCATCAGCTCCATAACATCAGAAGCATAATCCAGAAGCTCACGCTTGGAATCATCACCGGCAACGGCCTTCTCGAGGTCAGCCATCTCGTAGCACAGGGCGTAAGCCTCGGTGCCCGCGGCGACCTCCTCGCGATGACCATCCGCGGTCCACACGATCATCGCATGATCGGCACGCGGATACTCGTTGACCTCAATATAGCAGTTATCAAAGCTGATAACCGAGCGCTTGGGCTGCTTGGAGTGGAGCGTAAGGCTCACAACGCCCAGCTGCTGTTCGGCATTGCGGCAGACGATACCGCCCGCGACATCGACACCAGTCTCGCAGGTGTTGCCCAGAGACACGACCTCGGCGGGTTGGCTGGCCATAAACAGGCGCATGACCGAAAGGGCATAGACGCCGATATCGAGCATAGCGCCGCCGGCGAGACTACGGTTGTAGAAGCGGTTGGTCAGGTCGCCGTACTCCTTATAGCTGCCAAAGTTGAGCTGGGCGAGGTTCATGCGGCCAAAGTAGCCCGCATCCATGCGACGGCGCAGCTCCTGATACAGCGGCATGTGGAGCACCGTGGTGGCATCCATAAGGACCACGTTGTGCTCAGCGGCAATGGCACGGGCCTCATCGAGTTCAGCGGAATTGAGGGTAATGGCCTTCTCGCAGAGCACGTGCTTGCCGGCGGCCAGCGCGGCACGCAGATAGGTGATATGCGTGTTGTGCGGCGTGGTGATATAGACGGCGTCGATGTCCGGATCGGCATAGAGGTCCTCGACCGTTTCATAGACCTTCTCGATGCCATACTGCTCAGCAAAAGCTTGAGCCTTGGACAGCGTGCGGTTGGCGACACCCGCAAGCTTGCGGCCGGCAAGAGCGAGAGATTGGGCCATCTGGTTGGCAATAACGCCGCAACCGATCACAGCCCAACGGAGCTCGGGAGCCGTAAAGATGTCCTCAGGGAACGGCTTGTCCTGGACCGAAGCGAATGCTGCTTTGGCGGCTGCTGCGGCGTCGAGTGGAGCCTGCTTGGAATCTGCCATTATGTGCCTCCTGTGTCATAGAACGTCCAGCATTTCTGACAGCTCAATATTCGCACAAACACGCGCGTCTGTGCGCGTTTTTGCGTATCTCATCGCTAAACGGTCATTTTTGCCCCGTAAACGGCGCATCTATACGCATATTCACGCAATCCTACGCACGCAAATACGCATAAATGCGCACTGGTCATTGCTCAGAGACAGGGGCTTATGCTTAGAACTCAAAAGACAGGATGATCCACTTCGCCTCGTCGCTCATGGCGCGCTGCAGCTCAAAGGACCGTCCCTAACTGCCAACAGTATGCCCACTCATTTATGTCTGTCCCCAATGAGTGTTCTCACTCATTTAAGTCTGTCCCCAATGAGTGGGGACAGAAAAAGGCCCGGGTGCCGTGGCATCCGGGCCTTTGCTAGCAACTTGATGTTGCGGGAAGCTTAGAACTTGTGGCCGCACTTCTTGCAGACGCGCAGCTTGTTCTTGCCGTCCTTCTCGTGACCGACGCGGGTAACCTTACCGCACTCGGGGCAAACGAGATTGACGTTGGAGGCGTCGATGGGAGCCTCCTGCGAAACGATACCACCCTGCTGGTTGGCAGCGTTGGGCTTGACGGCCTTCTTGACGACCGAAACGCCCTCGACAACGACCTTGTTCTCGGCGGGGAGAGCACGCAGGATAACGCCCTGCTTGCCGCGATCCTTACCAGAGAGAACCTGGACCTTATCGCCCTTCTTGATATACATATATCTCCCCTAACTACAGGGTCTCGGGAGCGAGCGAGACGATCTTCATGTACTTCTTGTCACGAAGCTCGCGAGCGACGGGCCCGAAGATACGGGTACCGACGGGCGAACCATCGTTGTTGATGACAACGCAGGCGTTCTCATCAAAGCGAATGTAGGAGCCATCCTTGCGGCGGATCTCCTTAACGGTGCGAACGACGACGCAACGGACAACGTCCTTCTTCTTGACGTTGGCGCCAGGGGTAGCCTCCTGGACAGCACCGATGAACACATCGCCGATGCCTGCATAACGACGCTTGGAACCGCCAAGCACCTTGATGCAGCGAATCTTGCGAGCGCCGGAGTTGTCGGCGACGTTCAGCATGGTTTGCATCTGAATCATGGTAGATGTTCCTCCGAACTAAGAACCGAAGAGAGGTGCGCAGCCTTTATACGGCCCGTGGTATGCAAGCCAGGCTTACGCACATCTTCGGAAACGTACAAGTCGTAAGAGCGACTGCTTATTTAGCGCGCTCGACGACCTCGATGAGGCGCCAACGCTTCATCTTGGACATAGGACGGGTCTCCATAACGCGGACGGTGTCGCCCACGCCAGCCGTGCACTCCTCGTCGTGAGCGTGCAGCTTCTTGGAGCTGGTCATCATCTTGCCGTACTTGGGGTGACGCTTGCGCTCGGTGATGGTGACAACAATGGTCTTGGCACCGGAGACGGAGGTAACGACACCCGTACGGACCTTACGCGAGTTACGCGAATCAGTCATGTTCTCTCCTTAGGTCCTACTCGGCGACAGCGGACTTCTCCGCTGCGATCTCGCGGGCGCGCTGCTCCGTGAGGACGCGAGCGATGTCCTTCTTCACGGTGTTGACGCGAGCGGTGTTGTCCAGCTGGCTGGTGGCCATCTGGAAACGAAGGTTAAAGAGCTCGGTGCGCATTTCCTTCAGCTTCTCAACGAGCTGAGCGTCCGAGAGCTCACGAATCTCTGCGGGCTTCATTAGTTCTCCTCCTTGGCGGCGGCGGCGTCCTCAGCAGCCCACTTGGCCTCGAGAGCGGCCTCCTCAGCCATCTCCTTCTCGATGCGCTGCTCAGCGTTCTTAGCAGCAACAATCTTGGTCTTGATGGGAAGCTTGTGCTGTGCAAGACGCAGAGCCTCGCGAGCGACCTCCTCGGGCACGCCCTTGACCTCGAACATGATGCGGCCGGGCTTGACGACGGCCACCCACTCCTCGGGGTTACCCTTACCAGAACCCATGCGAGTCTCGGCAGGCTTCTTGGTGATGGGCTTATCGGGGAAGATCGTGATGTAGACACGACCGCCACGCTTCATGTAGCGGGTCATGGCAATACGAGCGGCCTCGATCTGACGGTTGGTGATCCAATGGGCCTCGAGAGCCTGGATACCAAACTCGCCGAAATGCAGCTCGGTATTACCCTTGGCCTGGCCCTTCATGGAGCCACGCTGCACCTTGCGGTGAAGAATACGCTTAGGGGCAAGCACTACTGACCCCTCCTCTCGGAGTTACGACGACGAGGACGGGAAGAGCCCTCGAGTGCAGGGTTGGGAACAGGCTGGCCCGGGAGCTTCTCGCCCAGGTAGATCCAGACCTTCACGCCGCAAGCGCCCATGGTGGTGCTGGCGACAGCCGTGCCGTAGTCGATCTTGGCACGGAGGGTGTGCAGAGGCACGCGACCCTCGCGGTACCACTCACGACGGCCCATCTCGGCACCGCCGAGACGACCGGAGCACTGGATACGGATGCCCTTGGCGCCGGCCTTGCGGGCGGACTGGACAGCCTTGCGCATAGCGCGACGGAAGGCAACGCGGCCCTCGAGCTGCTCGGCGATAGACTGAGCAACGAGGTTGGCGTCGAGCTCGGGGCGCTTAATCTCGACAACGTCGACGGAGAGCTGGCCCTTGGAGACGCCAGCGACCTTCTCGAGCTCGGTGCGGAGGGTATCGATCTCGGCACCCTTCTTACCGATGACAACGCCGGGGCGAGCAGTGAGGATGATGACCTTCACCTTGTCGCCAGCGCGCTCGATCTCGACACGGGAGACAGCTGCGCGGGAAAGACGCTTCTCGAGGTACTTGCGGATCTCGAGATCGTTACCGAGGGTCTTAGCGTAATCCTTCTCTGCGAACCAGCGGGAGCGCCAGTTCTCGGTGATGCCAAGACGGAAGCCGGTGGGGTAGACTTTCTGACCCATACAGCTTTACGCCTCCTTTCGAGGAGCAACGACGACGGTGATGTGGGAAGTACGCTTCAGAATGCGAGAAGCGGAACCCTTGGCGCGGGGACGGATGCGCTTAAGCGTCGGACCCTCGTCAACATAGGCAGCGGCGACAACCAGGTTGTCGGCACGCAGACCGTTGTTGTTCTCGGCGTTCGCAACGGCGGAACGGAGAACCTTCTCGACATCCACGGCGACGGCGCGGTCGCAGAAGTGGAGGATGTCGAAGGCCTGAGCGACAGGCTTGCGGCGGATCAGATCGACCACCAGGCGGGCCTTGCTGGGGGAAACACGCACGTACTTAGCGACGGCGCGAACCTCGGTGGCCTCAGTTTCAATAGACTTAGTTGCCATTTACGGTTAACCCCCTATTTGGCCTTGTGGCCACGGAACGTACGAGTCGGCGCGAACTCGCCGAGCTTGTGACCAACCATGGACTCGGTAACATACACGGGCACATGCTTGCGGCCGTCGTGGACGGCGATGGTGTGACCAACCATCTCGGGGAAGATGGTGGACGCGCGGGACCAGGTCTTCACGACGTCCTTCTTGCCAGCCTCGTTCATCGCGGTGATACGCGAGAGAAGGCGAGTCTCCACGAACGGGCCCTTTTTGAGACTTCTGCTCATAAGTGCTTTCTCCTAAAACTCGGTATCCGAAATTACTTCTTACGGCGACGAATGATGTGCTGGTTCGAGACCTTCTTCTTCTTGCGCGTACGAAGGCCCTTCGTCGGCTTACCCCAGGGGGTAACAGAGGGACGACCAGAGGTGTGGTTCTTGCCCTCGCCACCGCCGTGCGGGTGGTCGACAGGGTTCATGACGGTACCGCGGACGGTCGGGCGCACGTTCATGTGACGCTTACGGCCGGCCTTGCCGATGACGATGTTAGCGTGATCGGCGTTGCCGACCTCACCGACGGTGGCGCGGCAGGTAACGAGGATGCGGCGCATCTCGGAGGAAGGCATACGGACGATAGCGTACTTGCCCTCCTTACCCATCAGCTGGCAGGAGTTACCGGCGGAACGGGCGATAGCGGCGCCCTTGCCCGGCTGGAACTCGACGGCGTGGATGAGCGTACCGACGGGGATGTCGGCGAGGGGCAGAGCGTTGCCCGGCTTGATGTCGGCGTCAGAACCGGACATGATGGTCTGACCGACCTCGAGGCCCTTGGGGGCCAGGATGTAGCGCTTCTCACCGTCAGCGTAGTGCAGCAGAGCGATGCGAGCGGAACGGTTCGGATCGTACTCGATCGTGGCAACCTTGGCGGGCACGCCGTCCTTGTTGCGCTTGAAGTCGATCACGCGGTAACGACGCTTCACGCCGCCGCCCTGGTGGCGGGTGGTGATGCGGCCGTTGTTGTTACGACCGGCCTTCTTGGGCAGGGGCTCGAGAAGAGACTTCTCGGGCTTGGTGCAGGTGATCTCGGAGAAATCGGAGATCGTCTGCCAACGCCTACCAGCGGAGGTCGGCTTAAGGTGCTTTACAGCCATTACAATCCCTTTCAATAGGAATCCGTTAGCCATCGCAGACAGGGATTCGAGGTTCTGCCTCGGGTGCGATGACACCGGACGTATACACGGTTCCGGGCGTGTCCATTTTATACGCCCGAAACCTTGAGCTCTCGCCTCCCCTATTTGGGAGGCATGAGCTCACTCAACAGCAGCGAGTCTTAGGCCTGGTTGCCAAAGACCTCGATGGTGTCGCCCTCGGCCAGCGTGACGATGGCCTTCTTCCAAGAACGGGTCTTGCCGGCGACATAGCGCACGCGCTTGGTCTTGGGCTTGACCGTCAGGGTGTTCACGCGAACGACCTTGACGCCGAAGATCTCCTCGACAGCGTCCTTGATCTGATACTTGTTAGCATCCTTGGCGACCTCGAACGTGTACTTGTTCAGCTCCATGCCGGAGAAGGAACGCTCGGACACGATCGGACGGATGATGATCTCGTGGGCGGTCATTTATGCAAGCACCTCCCCGAAGTGAGCGGCGATGTCGGCGGGCATCAGCACGGCGTTGTTGTTGACGAGATCGTAGGTGTTGGCCTCGTCGGCAGTGATGATGAACGTCTTGGGAATGTTGCGGAACGACAGGTAGGCGTTGACGTCCTCATCGCGAACGATGATGGTCAGACGCTTGCCCTCAAGGCCGAGAGCCTTGAGCATGGCGACGGCAGCCTTGGTGGAAGGCTTCTCGAAGCCGTAGTCGTCGACGAGCACGAGCTCGCCATCGGCCAGCTTGGCGGACAGCGCGGAGCGCATAGCCAGCTTGACCTCCTTGTTGTTCATACGCTTAGCGTAGGAACGGGGCTTGGGGGCGAAGACGACGCCACCGTGACGCCACTGGGCAGCACGAATGGAACCCTGGCGGGCACGGCCGGTGCCCTTCTGACGCCAAGGCTTCTTGCCGCCACCGGAAACCTCAGAGCGACCCTTAGCAGACTGGGTGCCCTGACGCCAAGAGGCCATCTGGCACTTGACGATGTGGTGCATAACGTGGATGTTCGGCTCGATGCCGTACACCTCAGCGGCGAGCTCGGCCTCGGCGACCTTCTTGCCCTCGCTGTTCTTTACTTCAAACTTTGCCATTTAAGTGTTCTCCTTGGTATGACGCTGGGCTAAATGGGCTGGGCCCTTAGGCCATACGGATGGCGACGAGACCATTCTTGGCACCCGGGACAGCGCCCTTGACCAAGATGAGGTTCTGCTCGGCATCGATGCGGACAACGGAAAGGTTCTTGACGGTAACGCGCTCGTTACCCATGTGACCGGCCATCTTGACGCCCTTGAGGACGCGCGCAGGATAGGCGCACTGACCGATAGAACCGGGGTGACGCTGGAAGTGAGAACCATGCGTCATAGGACCGCGGCGCTGACCCCAGCGCTTGATGCGACCCTGGAAGCCCTTACCCTTGGAGGTACCGATGACGTCGACCTTCTCGACATCAGCGAAATCAGCGACGGTGACGACCTCGCCGACCTTGTGCTCCTCGCCGTTCTCGACGCGGACCTCACGAAGGAAGCGGACAGGCTCGACGCCAGCCTTGGCGAAGTGACCAGCCATGGGCTTGTTCACGTTCTTGGCCTTGATGTCGCCGAAACCGATCTGGACGGCGTCATAGCCGTCGGTTGCCTGAGTTTTAACCTGCGAGACAGCGCAGGG
Source organism: uncultured Collinsella sp. (assembly GCA_958415625.1). GTDB lineage: Bacteria > Actinomycetota > Coriobacteriia > Coriobacteriales > Coriobacteriaceae > Collinsella. The sequence continues at coordinate 43,995 of CATYZI010000005.1, forward strand.
GCCAGCCTGGATGACCGTGACGGGAACGACGTTATCGTTCTCGTCCCAAACCTGGGTCATGCCAATCTTGCGGCCGAGAATCATGCTGATCAAGATATGATCCCAACTCTCGCGTGGTCTTGGGACAATGCGTACACCACCGAGCGTACGCCCCTAGAGGACCACTACTTACACGACGTGCTCCCCAGCCTTGTATTTCGCCCGGACTACCTGACAACCCTATTAAGCAGGCATTTTGTCCAGCCAGAATACTCCCCTGGTTACACACAGCTGTTTAGTATACACGGCTGCGGGCGTATCCATCGAGATTCATATTTCACTCACATTGTTTACGCAGGTAAAGTGCGTGGCACGTTCCCAGTGTGCGGCGGAGGGGGCGGGCCTGAGACATATTAAGGTTGCTGCTCTACAGTCCTGCTCACGACGGAGAGCACATTAAGTGCTCTCCTGTTCGTGCGGAACTCGCGACAACCTTAATATGTCTCAGGCCCGCCCCCTCCGCCGCATACTGGGAACGCCACGTTGATGTCTGCTAAACCTTGCTCGCTCAGCTAATTACTTTGTTGGGGGTCCACAATTTGCTGCAAGGTGAACTTGCATTGCATTGGCTCGCCCTCTGCTTGTGGCTCCGCCTCATCAAAATCGAAAATCATAATGGCGCAGTTGGGGAGTTTTGTTGGGAGCTCGAAGCCCTCTGGGGCTGCAGCCTTGATGAATTGGCGGCTGGCGCTGCCGTGGCTTACTGCTAGGAGGGTTTCGATGCCCTCGGCGCCCATGAGATTGGTGAGGGTACCTACCATGCGTTCTTGCAGTGCGCGACTTCCTTCTCCTCCGAAGGGGACCAGGTCCTCACCCGGGTCCCAGACGTCGGTGGGCAGGGCGTCGTGGGGGCCTTCTTCGAAGGTGCCGTAGCTGCGCTCGATGATGCCTTCGCAGGGCTCGACTGCTGTGTCCGGGCCGAGGAGCTCGCATGCGACGAGCTGAGCCGTGTCCATGGCTCGGCCTAAGGGCGAAGAGACCACTTTGTCGGGGACGACGCCGTGGGCTTTGAGCCATGCGGCTGCCATTCCCGCTTGCTTGCGGCCCAGATCGGTCAACGGAGAATCGCAGCGGCCCTGGACGAGCTTTTTAACGTTGAATTCTGTCTGACCGTGGCGGAGTAGATATAGACGCTTCATGCTCTCCCCTTCTGTATAACTTGCTTTGCTGGCACAGCCCTACTCGTGGGTATGGCCTACGTAGTCTTCGTCGATCGTGATCTTGGCGACCGACTTGGGATATTCCGATTCGACACGTTTCGCCAACGCGCGCTTTAGGTCCTCGGCACTCATCTGCAGATCCGAGGGTCGCACGCAGTCAAAGATCACGTTGGTGTGCGTAGGACCCGGCACACAGCGTAGGTCGTGAACCGAAAGGCGGCTATCGATCTCCTGGGCCATGGCGTGAATGCGCAAACGCATGCTCGCCACTTTGGGGTCGTCGGTCACGATGGGGTCGTAATGGAGCGTGACAATCATGCCGTCTTCGTTCCTAAATGCCTGCTCAATATTGTCGAGCGTGTCGTGGCTTTCCAACGGGTCGGCTTCTGCCGCCATCTCGGCGTGAGCGCTTGCGAACTTCCTGCCCGGGCCGTAGTCGTGAACCATCAAATCGTGAACGCCCAAAACGCCGGGGTAGCTCATGATCTTGTCTCGAATGTGCTTGACCAACTTAGGATCGGGCGCCTGGCCCAAAAGCGGGCTCACCGTATCCTGGATGAGTTCAAAACCGCTCCAGCCGATATAGGCGCCAACGGCAAGGCCGACCCATGCGTCAAGATTGATGTGCGTCACCTGCGAAACAATTGCACACGCTAACACGGCGCCCGTGGCAAGGACATCGTTCTTGGAATCCTGCGCGGTCGCATGCAGCGTCTCGGACTCAATGCGATCGCCGAGCTTTTGGTTGAGGGCCGCCATCCACAGCTTTACGACCATCGAAAGCGCCAGAACCGCCACCAGGGCAAGCGAGAACTCGACAGGTTCGGGGTGGATGACGCGCTCAACCGAAGACTTGATAAGCTCAAGGCCAATCAGCAGCACGAGCGCCGCCACGACCAGACCCGAGAGATACTCGTAGCGGCCATGGCCGTAAGGATGCTCGGGGTCTGCCGGCTTGCCCGCAAGCTTAAAGCCCAGCACGCTCACGATATTCGAGCTGGCATCGGACAGGTTGTTCATGGCATCCGCCACGATCGAAACCGATCCCGACAGCACGCCAATTGCACCCTTCGCAGCGCATAGTGCCACATTGGCGAGAATACACACCACGCCCGTCAACGTGCCCACGCGCGCACGGTCGCCCTGCGCACGACGAACAATCCACTCGACCATCCTCATCAGTCCCCACGGTACTACCTAATATCTATTGCTCAAACGGATTGTAGTGTAGCCACTTTGTCCTCCAGATACAAAAAGGCCGCAACCCACACGAGCCACGGCCTTGGAACATGACAAAGGAATCGTCCTTTGTCGCACAGGTTTATGCGCTTACTTCAGCAGCGCTCGCCACTGTTTCGGACGAATCGGCTTCGTCTTCTGCCGCCCACCCCTTCGCCGGCACCACGCCAAAGCAGTAGCTCAGCGCCGCAGACACCGCAAATGCCACACCGCCGGCAACACAGCACCACAGCAGGTTCGAGATGCCGCCCGTGGCAAAGCCAATGACCATGAGGACATTCGTCATGCCGATGGTATAGGCCGTAACGTGGCCCACGGCTGCAACAAGGCCTCCGACGGCGCCGCCAATGGCCATGCACGTCAGGCACCTGCCATATTTAAAGCCGCAACCGTACAGCGCCGGCTCGCTTACGCCGCCAAGAACACCCGAGATTGAATAGCCCAGCATGAGCGCCTTCTCGTCCTTATCCGCAACGCGGAGCGACGCGCCAAAGGGCATGCCCCAAACGGCGAACGTTGCCATCGTCGCGGCGATCAGGATGCACGAATCCGTTCCCACACTCATAAACTGCGCATAGGCGAGCGATAGGACAACGTTGCTGACGCCCGCGATCTTTAGGAACTCCCAGCCCGCGGCAAGCCCCATGAGCGTGAGCAGCGACACGATGCCACCGGAATTGCCAAGCATAAACATAAGCTGGCCCAGCAGCATGCCCAGATAGCTGCCCGCCGGCGCCGTAATACACAGCGAAACCGGAACCATGACAAGCATGGTCGCAAACGGAACGAACGAAAACGCCACGGCCTTAGGGATAACGCGCCGAAAGAAACACTCCACTCGCCATAGCACGGGCACCGAGATGAGAACCGGAATAACAGTCGTCGTGTAATCGTTGACCGGCGCGGGAAGCAGGCCATACACGTAAGTCATCGATGCCCCCGTCGTCGATGCAGCATCGACGAGCTTAAGCAGATCGGGCGCAATCAATACGCCGCCCAACATCATGCCCAGCTGCTCCGAGCAACCGAGCTGGCGGGCGGCCGCCCAACCAAGATAAATGGGCAAAAAGTAGTAGCCGGCGTTATAGAGCCAACTGTAGAACAGGCGATAGATTTCGGAATCGGCAGACCACAGGCCCAGCATGCCTTCGCCCATAATGACGGCGACGGTGCGGAACAACGCCGCGCAGACAATAAACGGCAGCGCCGACATCATGCTTTTGGACAGATAGTCCACCACGGCCATGGCGTTTGATGAAGCCGTCGTTGTAAACGAGGTGTTAGAAACTTGTGGCATGGAACGCCTTTCCCAATGTGACATGCGGACTGTCCCTTTGTCACATCGTGCGGTACTGACCGGTTGCGCGGTACTTTTCGTAGCGGAGGTTCGTGAGGGTCGCGTCGTCGAGCTGCTCAAGCGTATCGAAGGCATCAAATGCCGAGGATATGACGGCACCGGCGATCTCCTCATGCGACAGGCCCCTATCGTCAACAATGCCGTCGATGATGCCGAGTGCCAACAGATAGGGGGCCGTGAGCTTCAGCGCCTCGGCGGCCTCATCCGCGCGCTCGGTATCCTTCCACAGGATCGATGCACAGGCCTCGGGGCTCACGACCGAATAGGCCGAACTCGAGAGCATCAGGATGCGGTCGGCCACGGACAGCGCCAGCGCGCCACCAGAGCCGCCCTCGCCTGTCACCACCGAGACAATCGGCGTCTTAAGGCCGCTCATCTCCATGAGATTCTGGGCAATCGCCTCGCCCTGGCCGCGCTCCTCGGCACCGATGCCGCAAAACGCACCCGAAGTATCGACCAGACACAGAACCGGTCGACCAAACTTTTCGGCCTGGCGCATAAGGCGACGCGCTTTGCGGTAGCCCTCGGGATGCGCCATGCCAAAGTTGCGGCGCATGCGCTCTTTGGTCGTGGTGCCGCGCTCGATGGCGATAACCGTCACGGGACGTCCGTCTTTCCAGCCAATGCCACCCACCACGGCGGCGTCGTCACCAAAGTAGCGGTCGCCGTGCAGCTCTACAAATCCGTCGAGACCCAACGAGATCATCTCGCCTGCCGTGGCGCGGTTCGCCGAGCGAGTCTGTTTGACGATTTCGAGCGCGGTTTTTGGTGCGGCCGAGCGCTTAAACAAGTGTCCCAGCTTTTTGCCGCGACGACCCGTATGCACGATCTCATGCGGTGCCCCCAGGCCGGGCGCGTGCCCTTCGTGCAGCGCCAGCAGCTCGCCTACCGTGAGCGCAATCTCACCACGCGGAACAACGGCATCGCAAAAGCCGTGCTCCAGCAAAAACTCGGAACGCTGGAATCCCTTGGGCAGACACTTGTGCATGTTCTGCTTGATCACGCGCGGGCCGGCAAATGCCGTCAGGGCATCGGGCTCGGCCAGGATAATGTCGCCTTCCATGGCAAAGCTCGCGGTTACGCCTCCGGTCGTGGGATCGGTGAGCACCGTGATATACAGGCCGCCCGCCTCGCTGTGGCGCCTAACCGCCGCAGAAATCTTGGCCATCTGCATAAGCGATGTCACGCCCTCTTGCATGCGCGCACCGCCCGAAACGGTAAAGCCGACGACCGGCAATCCCAGCTCGATCGCACGCTCAAATGTGCGACAGATCTTTTCGCCCACCACGGAACCCATCGAGCCCATCATAAAGTTGGCATCCATAAAGAAGAGCGCGGTATCGCAGCCGCAGATTTTGCCCCTGCCGCACACAACGGCATCGCGCTCGCCCGAACGTTCGCAAGCGCTCTTAAGCTTGTCGGCATAACCGGGAAACGAGAGGAAGTCCTCTGACGCCAGTTCGGCATCCCACTCCTCAAACGTGCCCTCGTCGACCGTCATGCGCATGCGCGCGCGACCGCTCACGCGAAAGTGTTTACCGCAGCGAGGGCAGACCTCGAGGTTGTCGTGCAGGCGCGCCTCATCGATCACGCGGCGGCACTCCGGGCACTTGATAAACACGTGGCGCGCGGGAAACTCGGCGCACGACTCGGTTATCGGCCCCTCAAGGACATTGACCGTCTTCGCTTTTCTATTCATCAGCATAGAGATGCCCCATCAGATCGGTGTGATACATGCCCGACAAGAACTCGTCGTTTGCCAGCACGTCGAGCTGAAGCTCGCTGTTTTCGCTCACGCCCTCAATCACGAGCTCGCCCAGGGCCGAGCGCATCTTGCGAATGGCGCCGTCGCGCGTGGGCGCACACACGATGAGCTTGCCGAGCATGGAGTCGTAGTACGGCGGAACTTTTGCACCGGTAAACATGGCCGAATCCCAGCGCACACGCGGACCACCCGGTACACGCAACGCGGTGACCGTTCCGCATGACGGCAGGAAGTCCGGTGTTTCGGCATTGATGCGGCACTCCATAGCGTGGTTGCGCACCGGCATGTCCTCCTGCTCAAAGGGCAGAGGCTGGCCGGCAGCCACGCGCAGCTGCCACTTGACCAAGTCGGTATCGGTCACAAACTCCGTGACCGGATGCTCAACCTGCAAGCGCGTGTTCATTTCCATAAAGTAGAAATTACCGTCATCTGAGTACAAAAACTCAATGGTACCGGCGCCCTCATAGCCAACGGCACGAGCCAGGTCGCGCGCGGCCTTGTGCATGCGCGCGCGAATATCATCGCGTCCGTCGAGGCACGGCGCGGGGCTCTCCTCGATCAGCTTTTGGTTGCGGCGCTGCACCGAGCACTCGCGCTCGCCGAGCGAAAACACATGGCCCTGCTTATCGGCCATAATCTGCACCTCAACGTGGTGCGCCGGCGCGACGAACTTCTCCATGTAGCACTCGCCGTCGCCAAAAACGGCCTCGCCCTCGGCACGCGCCTCGATGAACGCCTTTGCCGCATCTTCCACGCGCTCGACCTTGCGAATGCCGCGACCGCCACCACCTGCACGCGCCTTAATAAGCACGGGGCAGCCAATGCGCTCGGCCTCGGCCGTCGCCTCCTCGGGGCTTTTGAGCAAATCGCAGCCCGGCACGATGGGCACGCCCGCCGCGGCAGCCGTTCTTCGTGCGGCATCCTTGTCGCCCATGCTGTCGATGACCTCGGCCGAGGGACCAACAAACGCCAGACCGTACTTGTCGCAGTCGCGCACGAAGCTCGCCTTCTCGGAAAAAAAGCCATAGCCGGGATGAATTGCCTTAGCTCCCGACTTTACGGCACAGGTGAGCACGGCATCGTCGTTGAGGTAGCTCTCGGCAAGACGCGGGCCGCCGATGCAATACGCCTCGTCGGCAAGCTGCACGTGTAGCGCGTCCGCATCGGCCGTGGAATATACGGCGACGGTCTTGATGCCCATATCGCGGCACGCGCGGATAACACGGACCGCGACTTCGCCGCGGTTGGCGATGAGCACTTTGTCGAACATGAAGCCTTCCTTAACTTTCGTGCATGAGTGCAAAAGACATATCGGCGCGGCAGCACACCTCACCGTTGACGCTCGCAGTACCCGTCGCAAAGCGGAACGGCCCGCGCGCACGCGTGATGGAGCACACCAGATCCACCGTGTCGCCCGGGCGCACCGGACGCTTAAAGCGCACCTTGTCCAGACTCGTGTAGAACGGCGTCGCGCCGCGCGCCTCCTCATCGCCCATCAGCAGTACGCAGCAGTTCTGGGCGAGCATCTCGCACTGAATCACGCCGGGGACGACCGGGTTTCCCGGAAAATGCCCCTGCAAAAAGTACTCGTCGCCCGTAATCGTGATCTTGCCGTGGGCCTCGTCGCCCACCAGCTCGGCTTCGTCGAGCAAAAGCATCGGCTCGCGATGCGGCAACAGTTCCTTAAGCTCTTCTTTGTTCATGGATATCACCTATCCGATCCTCATGAGGCAGCTGCCAAACTCCACGAGGTCGCCGTCGGCCACGCAGATCTCGAGCACCTCGCCATCCGCCTCCGCCGTCACCTCGTTGAGGACCTTCATGGCCTCGATGATGCAGAGGGTCTCGCCGGCTTTGACCTTGGAGCCCACGTGCACAAACGGCTCGTCGCCCGGCGCCGGGGCAGCATAGAAAACGCCGACCATGGGAGCAGTCACCTCGGTGCCCTTAGGCTCCGACGCGGCGGCAGGTGCCTGCGCGGCAGGTTCCGGTGCGGCAGGCGCGACTGTGGGAGCTGCAACTTGAGCGGCCATGGCGCTCGGCATGGGCATGGGCACGGCAACCGGCTGCGCGGCGCTCGCGCGCTCGAGCTCGACCGCGGTGCCATCGGGCTCCTCAACACGTACGCGCGTGAGGCCGCGGTCCTCCATAACATCGGCTATCTCGGCAAGTCTTTTGGAATCCATGCTCTAGCTCCTCGTATATCTACGCAGCGCGATGGCGGCGTTGTGCCCGCCAAAGCCCAGGTTGGTCGAAAGCGCCCAGGTAAGGTCGGCGCGAACCGCTCGATTAGGCGTGTAGTCAAGATCGCAGGCGGGATCGGGCGTGTGGTAGTTAATGGTCGGGGGCACCACGCCCTGCTCGAGCGCCATGGCACAGGCCATGACCTCGATGGCACCCGTAGCACCGATCATGTGGCCGGTCATCGACTTGGTCGACGAGACGTGCGCCGCGCGCGCCGCGTCCTCGCCGAGCGCACGCTTAATGCCCGCCGTCTCGGACGAATCGTTGAGTTTAGTCGAGGTGCCGTGAGCGTTGATGTAGAGGCCCTCGGAAGGCTTAACGTCGCCCTCGGCCACCGCCAGCGATATCGCACGGGCAATGCCGGCAGCCTCGGGATCGGGGCTCGTGATGTGATAGGCATCATCGGTGTTGCCGTAGCCCACGACCTCGGCATAAATGTGCACACCGCGCGCCTGCGCATGTTCCATGCTCTCGAGCACGAGCACGCAGGCGCCCTCGCCCATCACAAAGCCGTCGCGATTCGCATCGAACGGACGACAAGCCGTCGCAGGATCGGGATTGGTAGTGAGTGCACGGCAGGACGTAAAGCCCGCAACGGCATCGGGGATGATGGCCGCCTCGGCACCGCCGGCGAGAATCGCATCGGCATAGCCATGCTTGATGGCGCGGAACGCCTCGCCCACCGCATGGGCAGACGTCGCGCAAGCGGTCACCACGGGCAGGGTCGGGCCTTTTGCCTTGTGGCGGATCGCGATATTGCCCGAAGCCATATTGGGAATCATCATCGCAATCATGTAAGGCGATGCGCGGCGGGGCCCACGGTCGGCAATCGTATGGACGTTGTCGACAAGCGTCTGCATGCCGCCCACGCCTGAACCCACGTAGACGCCCAGGCGCTCGCGATCGATGGCGCCTTCGACATCAAAGCCCGCATCGTGCATGGCCTCGTCCGACGCCGCCAGTGCAAACTGAACGCAGGGGTCTAAGTGCTTGGCATCGTGCTTGCCAAAGTAGTCGTTGCCGTCAAAGCCCTTGACCTCGGCCGCCACCTTGACGGCAAACGCATCCGTATCGAAGTGCGTAATCGGGCCGATGCCACAGGTCCCGGCACACATGGCCGCCCAGGTGGCAAGCGCGGTGTTGCCAAGCGGCGACACGGCACCGATGCCGGTGATTGCAACTCTCTGTTCCATCATGCTCTCCTCATTCAAGCCGTTCTTCGGCCCTGGTTTCTACATCGCCATTCCGCCGTCGACGCGCACGACCTCACCCGTAATGTAGGCAGCCGCATCACTCGCCAAAAAGCGCACCACGCCGGCCACTTCCTCGGGGCGTGCCATGCGCTTAAGGGGAATCTGTTCCTCGGTTGCCGCACGCACCTTCTCCGAGAGCTTTGCCGTCATATCTGTCTCGACAAACCCGGGAGCGACCGCATTAACCCTCACGCCGCGGGGCGCAAGCTCGCGTGCCACCGCCTTGGTAAGCCCTATCACGCCCGCCTTGGAGGCAGCGTAGTTGGCTTGCCCGGCATTGCCCATTAGGCCCACGACCGAGCTCATGTTGATGACGCAACCGCCGCGCTGACGCATAAAGGTCTTGGTGAGCGCGCGCGTCGTGTTGAACGTGCCCTTGAGATTGACATCGAGCACGCGGTCGAAGGCATCGTCGCCCATACGCATGAGCAGGCCATCGCGGGTGATGCCGGCGTTGTTGACAAGCGCCCAAATGGAGCCAAAGTCGTTGAGGACCGTCTCCACGCACGCGTTGACGGCATCGGGCTCGGCCACGTCACATTGATATGCGCGCGCCGTGGCGCCAGCCGCCTCGCAGGCTTCGCACGTCTCACGCGCCGCATCGACGCTTCCGGCATAGATGACGGCGATATCAAAGCCGTCCTCCGCCAGGCCCACGGCACAAGCGCGACCGATACCGCGCGAGGCGCCCGTGACCAGCGCCACGCGACGCGAGTCGATGCGCTCGAGCGCGCCGTTGTTCAAGTTGCCCATGTCATTCCTTTCGGGTTACAGTCCTGTGGGCTATGCGAGCTCGTCGGCAATAGCTGCGACCTGTTCTGCCGTTTCGCACGAATACACGCGAACGTCGCTCAACGTACGCTTGACCAAGCCGGACAGCGTTTTGCCAGGGCCGACCTCAATAAACGTATCGATGCCTTGATCCTGCAGCGCATGCAGGGTGTCGACCCAGCGCACGGCATGACTCACCTGGTTGGCAAGCATCTCCGCTGCCGCCTGCGGGTCGGCCGGATAGGGCGCCACTGTCATATTTGCCATAACAGGAATGAGCAGCGGGGACGGCGCGTGACCGGCCTCGATATATGCAGCAAGGCCACAGGTCGCCTCGGCCATATAGGGGCTATGGAATGCACCCGACACCGCGACCTTCATGGCGCGACCGCCAGCCTCTTTCACTAGAACGTCGAGCTCCTGCAGCGCCTCGGGCGCTCCGGCCACAACCGTCTGCTGGGGGCTGTTGTAGTTGACCGGCCAGCAGTCCTCGCCGGCCCGTTTTGCCAAGCCCTCGACCTGCGCCGCATCGAGTTTGATGACGGCGCGCATGCCGCCGGGGTGACGCTCGGCCGCCGTGGCCATCAATGCCGCGCGCTCACATACGAGCTCAAAACCCGCTCGCGTATCGAATGCCCCCGCAAAGGTGAGTGCAGCGACCTCGCCCAGCGAGAATCCCGCACAGGCGGCAGGCACCACGCCGCGCTCGCGCAGGGCGACGGCGACAGCCAAGTCGTGCACGAACACGCAAGGCTGCGTGTTCTCGGTCTGCGAGAGCTCCTCCTTGGAGGCGCTCCGGCACTGCTCGCTGGTCCCCGGGCGCACCTCGTCGGCAATGGCGAACACCTCGGCAGCCGCCGGCGATGCTTCGATGAGGTCGACGCCCATCGCGGGGTGCTGGGCACCCTGACCGGCAAACAGAAACGCTACGCTACCCATGCGGACGCACCCTTCAGGACATGCTCGGCGCCGCCGACCAGATCGTCGACGATTTCGCGAGCGCTCTGGCGCTCGTTGACCATGCCGGCAATCTGTCCGCACAAATACGAACCCTCTTCGTAATTACCGTCCTTTGCCGCCTTGCGAAGCGCACCCGTGCCCATGGACCCGAGCTCCTCGGGACTTGCGCCCGCCGCCTCGTTCTTGGCATACGCGTTGGTGAAGGGGCTCTTGAGGGCACGAACCGGATGTCCCGTCGAGCGACCGGTCGCGCGCGTCGACGTGTCGCCTGCCTTGAGCACCAGCTCTTTGTACTGTTCGGATACGGTGCACTCGTTTGCGACCAGAAAGCGCGTTCCCACCTGGACGCCGGCAGCGCCGAGCATAAAGGCGGCCGCCACACCGCGGCCATCGGCGATACCGCCAGCCGCGACCACGGGAATATCGACCGCATCGACAACCTGCGGCACCAGTGCCATCGTCGAGGTCTCGCCAATATGGCCGCCTGATTCGGTGCCTTCGGCAACCACGGCGGTGGCCCCGCGACGCGCCACGAGACGCGCCAGCGCCACCGAGGCAACGACCGGGATGACCTTGATGCCCGCCTCGTTCCACGCCTTCATGTACTTGGTGGGATTGCCGGCGCCGGTCACCACAACGGGCACCCGCTCATCAATCACCACTTGTGCGACCTCGTCGACAAACGGGCTCATGAGCATAACGTTGACGCCAAAGGGCTTATCCGTCTTGGCGCGCAGCTCGTGAATCTGATCGCGCAGCCAGTTGGCATCGGCATTCATGGCCGCGATAATGCCTAAGCCGCCTGCCTCGGACACGGCCGATGCCAGCGAGGCGTCAGCAATCCAGGCCATGCCGCCCTGGAACACAGGCTTTTCGATGCCGAGCAGATCGCAGAGAGGAGACTTGAGCATCACTACTTCTCCAATGCCGCCTCGACCGTATCGACGAACTCGCCGACCGTCTTGGGGTTCTCCTCGGTATCGAGCTCAATGCCAAACTCGTCCTCGACGGCAACGAGGATCTCGACGGTACCCAGGCTGTCGAGGCCAATCTCCTCGAGCGTGGACTCGGGCTTCATCTCGACATCGTCAAGGCCGGCGGTCTCGCGGATAACGTCGCAAACGCGCTCGAAGGTCTTCTGATCTGCCATGGTAGTTCTCCTTTGTTTGTGCCCCAGGGGCGTTTTCATTTCCTATGTGCAGCTACTTCCAGCGAAGTAGATAGCCACCTACATCCAAGCCGGCGCCAAATCCAACGAGGGCGATGGTGTCGCCCGCATTCAGTGCGCCGGTATTTGCCAGTCGATCGAGAGCAAGCGGAATACAGGCGCTCGAGATGTTGCCGGTTTCACGCAACGTTCGGACCACACGGTCGTCCGGCACGCCTAAGCGCTTGACCGCCTGGCTCAAGATTCGTTCGTTAGCCTGATGGAATACAAAGTGGTCGATGTCCTCGACCGCGATGCTCGCGTCGCAAACGAGCTTGTTGACCGTGTCGCAGATGGCATTGACGCCAAACTTGAAGACGCGACGGCCGTTCATGGAAAGCACGCTTTCGCGGTCCTGCGCCGTCTTATACGGCGAGGAGCCCGCCAATCCGGGGACGCGCAGTGTTTCGACGTCAGGCGACGTCGAAAGCTCAACGGCGAGGGGATTCTCTCCCCCAGCCTCTATGACCGCAGCACCCGCGCCATCGCCAAAGAGCACGCAGGTGGCACGGTCGGTCCAGTCGAGCGCGCGCGTCATCTGCTCGGCAGCAACAATAAGCACGCGCCTGGCACGACCGCGGGCGATATAGCCCTCGGCGACATCGAGCGCAAATACGAAGCCGGCACAAGCCGCCGAAACGTCGAAAGCAGGACATGTGGCACCCAGGCGCTCAGCAATGGCGCACGCTTCGGCAGGAACGAGATGATCGCCCGTCGTCGTCGAACAGACGATAAGATCCAGCTGGCTCGCATCGATTCCGGACGTCTGGAGCGCTTGCTCGCTCGCCGCCACGGCAAGGTCGTCAAGTGACTCGGTGGTGCACACATGGCGGCTCTTGATGCCTGTGCGGGTAAAAATCCACTCGTCCGAGGTGTCGAGGAACTCGGAAAGCTCGTCGTTGGAAACGCTGCGCTCGGGAAGTGCCGAGCCCGTTCCCAGTATCGTGAAACCCATCACTAACCTCCTTTGAGTTGTTGACGTGTTTACATCGACCAAGAGAGGATAGCGCATTCTTCGCCTTGTTAACGTGTTAACATTAAATTGTCCAAATGCGACAAAGGCTTCACATTGTGCCTATCGCTCGACACCATTGCGTGATTGCTTTGTTTATTAAGGAGGTAGCAGCCGTTATGGATGCTCGTTTAACGTTGGTCGATGTAACCGGATCGACCAACGATGACCTGCTCGAAGCAGGAAAACAGGGTGCGCCGCACGGCACAGGGCTTGCCGCCCGAGCCCAAACGGCAGGACGCGGCCGGCGAGGCCACAAGTGGGATTCAACCGCCGGCAACCTATTGCTTTCGATTGTCCTGCGTCCATGCGTTAATCCTGCAAAGTACTCTGGTCTTGCTGCCGTCAGCGGCCTAGCGGTGCTCGAAGCGCTCGAAAAGCAAGGTCTCGCTAACGAAATTGGCCTCAAATGGCCCAACGATCTCGTCGCGCGTGGGCGCAAGCTCGGCGGAATTCTAGTCGAGGCAGCACGCGACAACGAGGGCAAGCCTTTCGCCGTCTGCGGCATTGGCGTCAACGTGAACTACACGCCCCAAGAGGTTCCCGATGGTGGCCTGGCGGCGATTGGCCTCTCGGACCTCAACGAGAATGTTCCCACCGTCGATGTGCTACTCAAGGAGGTCCATCACGCGGTCGTGCACGCCGTAGGCACATGGGCAGATCTGCTCAACGCCATGGAAGAAGACGCCGGACCGATCGCGCCCGTCCACGATGATTATGTCGCTCATCTCAATTGGATTGGGGAGCACGTTATCGCCCGTTCCCCTGCCGGTGACGAGCTGGCGCGTGGCATCTTTCAAACGGTCGATGCCTTTGGTCGCGCGTGTATCGAAACGGAAGACGGCCTGCGATCCTTCCATTTTGAGGAGGCGTCATTGCGCCCATTGAGCGAATAGAGCGCCGCAGCCACCTACTCGGCAGCATTACCCGGCAGTCCAAACCATCATTCAAAACAAAAGAGCCCCGCTACCGTAATGGCAGCGGGGCTCTGTAAGCTATGAGCGATATCGCTTAGAGCTTGATGTCGATGTCGACGCCAGCGGGGAGGTCGAGACGCATGAGCGAATCAACGGTGCCCGAGGTGGGGTCGAGGATGTCGATGAGACGCTTGTGGGTGCGCATCTCGAACTGCTCACGGGAGTCCTTGTTCACGTGCGGCGAGCGGATAACCGTGTACAGGTTGCGCTCGGTGGGCAGGGGGACAGGACCGGAAACGCGAGCGCCGGTCTTCTGAGCGGTCTCGACGATGAGCTTCGCGGACTGATCGACAACCTCGTGATCATAGCCCTTGAGGCGAATGCGGATCTTCTGGGTAGCCAACTTAAACCTCCAAAGAGTGCGAGAGATGTTCTCGCGGATTACGTAACAGGGAGCTCGAACTTAGGCGTTCTTGCTCATGACCTCGTCCACGATGGACTTGGGCGCGGGCTCATAAGAGTCGAACTGCATCGTGTAGGATGCACGGCCCTGGGTCTGGGAGCGAAGGTCGGTAGCGTAACCGAACATCTCGCCCAGCGGCACCTTGGCACGGATGAGCTTGGTGTTCTTGCGATCCTCCATGCCCTCGATCTTGCCGCGGCGACCGGAGAGGTTGCCCATAACGTCGCCCATGTACTGCTCGGGGGTCTCGACCTCGACAGCCATGATCGGCTCGAGCAGCTGCGGGTCGGACTTCTTGAGGGCGTCCTTGATAGCCATGGAACCGGCGATCTTGAAGGCGGCCTCGGAGGAGTCGACCTCGTGGTAAGAACCGTCGAACAGGGTGACCTTAACGTCGAGGACCGGGAAGCCGGCGATAACACCGGTGTTCAGGGCCTCCTGAATGCCCTTGTCGATGGACGGGATGTACTCCTTGGGCACGACGCCGCCGACGATAGCGTTGACGAACTCGTAGCCGAAGCCCTCCTCCATCTTCTCGAGCTTGATGACGGCGTGGCCGTACTGACCGCGACCACCGGACTGACGGACGAACTTGCCCTCAGCCTTCTCGACGTCGTGACCAGCGGTCTCGCGGTAGGCAACCTGGGGCTTACCGACGTTAGCGTCAACCTTGAACTCACGCAGGAGACGGTCGACGATGATCTCGAGGTGCAGCTCGCCCATGCCGGCGATGATGGTCTGGCCGGTCTCGTGGTTGGTGGACACCGTGAAGGTCGGGTCCTCCTCGGCGAGCTTGGTCAGAGCCAGGGACATCTTGTCCTGCTCGGCCTTGGTCTTGGGCTCAATGGCAACGTCGATAACGGGCTTAGCGAACTCGATCTTCTCGAGGACGATCTCCTTGCCCTCGGTGCACAGGGTGTCACCGGTGGTGGAGTTCTTGAAGCCGACGCAAGCGACGATGTCGCCGGCGCAAGCATCGTCACGGTCGATACGCTCGGCGGCGTTCATCTCGAGGATGCGGCCGAGGCGCTCGCGCTGACCGTTGGAAGCGTTGACAACGTAGGAGCCGGACTCGGCGCGGCCGGAGTAAACGCGGACGTAGGTGAGCTTACCGACGAACGGGTCGGTCATGATCTTGAAGACCAGGCCGGAGAAGGGCTCGTCGAAGGAAGGATGACGCTCGATCTCCTCGCCGGTGTCCGGATCGGTACCGGTGACGGCCTCGACGTCGATCGGGCTGGGCAGGTAGTCGACGACAGCGTCGAGCAGCTCCTGGACGCCCTTGTTCTTGTAGGCGGAACCCACGAAGACGAGGTTGAGCTCGTTGGCCAGAACGCCCTTGCGCAAGGCAGCCTTGAGCTCTTCCACGGTGAAGTCCTCCTCCATGAGGATCTTCTCCATGAGCTCGTCGTCAAAGCTGGCAGCGGCGTCGAGGAGCTCCTCGCGCTTGGTGGCAGCGATGTCGGCGAACTCAGCCGGGATCTCGTCCATCGGCTCGGGGTAGGTCATGCCCTTCTCATCGGCCTTGAAGTCCCATGCAGTCATGGTAACGAGGTCGATGACGCCCCAGAAGTTGTCCTCGGCGCCCATCGGGACCTGAGCGGCCACGGCGTTAGCGTCGAGACGATCCTTCATGGTCTCGATAGCGTTGAAGAAGTCAGCGCCCACGCGGTCATACTTGTTGATGAAGGCGATGCGGGGGACGTTGAAGGTGGAAGCCTGACGCCAAACGGTCTCAGACTGGGGCTGAACGCCGGCAACGGCGTCGAAGACGGCGACAGCGCCATCGAGGACGCGCAGGCAGCGCTCGACCTCGGCGGTGAAGTCAACGTGGCCCGGGGTGTCGATGATCTGGATGCGGTAGTCCTTACCGTCCTTGTTCCAGAAGCAAGTGGTAGCAGCGGAGGTAATGGTTACGCCGCGCTCCTGCTCCTGAACCATCCAGTCCATGGTGGCAGCGCCCTCATGGACCTCACCGATCTTGTGGGTCTTACCGGTGTAGTAAAGAATACGCTCGGTCGTGGTGGTCTTACCGGCATCGATGTGGGCCATGATGCCGATGTTACGGGTATCGGAAAGCTTGTACTTAGGCTTAGCCATGTTAGTTCCTTACCTTAACTTACCAACGATAGTGAGAGAACGCGCGGTTGGCCTCGGCCATCTTGAAGACGTCCTCACGCTTCTTGACGGAAGCGCCCAGGCCGTTGGAAGCGTCGAGGATCTCGTTAGCGAGACGCTCGGCCATGGTCTTCTCCTTGCGAGCGCGGGAGAAGTTGACGATCCAGCGGATGCCCAGAGCGGTGGAACGACGGGAGTTGACCTCCATCGGGACCTGATAGGTAGCGCCACCGACACGCTTGGGCTTAACCTCGAGCGTGGGCTTGACGTTGTCCATAGCCTTCTTGAAGGTAGCGAGAGCGTCGCCACCCTCGGACTTCTCGGCAACGATCTCGAAAGCGGTGTAAACGATGCGCTCAGCGGTGGCCTTCTTGCCGTCAAGAAGGACCTTGTTGATGAGCTGAGTCACCAGGCGGTTGTTGTAAACGGCGTCAGGCTGAACCTCACGACGATTAGCTGCTGCACGACGCGGCATGTGAAATCTCCTTAAGTGTCTACCGTGCGGCGCTTAGGCGGCACACGGCGAAAGTATCAAAACGTTATCTGGCTTATTTAGCCTTGGGGCGCTTAGCACCGTACTTGGAACGGGCCTGCATACGGTTCTGGACCGGAGCAGCGTCGTAGGCGCCACGGATGACGTGATAACGGACACCAGGGAGGTCACGGACACGACCGCCGCGGACAAGCACGATGGAGTGCTCCTGCAGGTTGTGGCCCTCACCCGGGATGTAAGCAGTAACTTCGATGCCGTTGACAAGGCGAACACGGGCAACCTTACGAAGAGCCGAGTTCGGCTTCTTGGGGCTCGTGGTGAAGACGCGGGTGCACACGCCGCGCTTCTGGGAGTTGTGCTGCAGAGCAGCGTTCTTGGACTTCTTGGGCACGGAACGACGGCCCTGGCGAACCAGCTGGTTAATAGTAGGCAAAGCGTACTCCTTCTCGAATGATTCCAGCTTTCTGTAAAGTGCAACGGCTTGAATCGAGGGGTCAGCATCCCCCTACGAAACACGCAGTTCGATAGGATACGTGGCGTTAGCTGTGCCGTCAACAGACCACGCCGCCGGGCGTATCCTAAAATAAGCATATTTCCGCAAAGCCTACACAAATGGAATCCCCTCCTGTGCGCGGTGGTGGATCCCCGGCCCGGGCGGCCTATCAAGATTTTGCCGCATACTTCCGAAATTCAGACGAATACCGCTCGCTTTAACCGCCCATTTACCGCAAAAGAGGCCGCTTCCCCTAGTAGGAAGCGACCCCAAATCTTACGAATAGACGATGGTAAAGGGCTCTTTCGTTTCGGTCTCCCCTGTTGATGTATACCTCACAATTTCAAGGGTTACCGAGACAACTTGATCGACATCAATCAACTTCGTTGGCACCCAGATGTTCTCTCCGCTATTGCGCGCATAAGAAAAATATAAGTTGAACACCCCTGCGTCGTCATCTTCGATAGTCTGCTCCGATCCATCCTTGTAGCTGACGATCAGCTTATTATCAACTGCTTCATAGCCCAGATCATCGATGTGCGTCTGGATGGAAAACGGGCTAATCTCAAGAGTCGAGTCATCGGAGCGGAGTTCCTTTGTATCGACGTACGCTCCAACGCTAAACTCGGGCGTCGATGCCTCGAACGGCTTCGCATCCTCGCCTTCGCCCTCGGTCCACGAGATATTCCAGGTGACCGCATGTTGAAAACCTCGCTCGCGATCCATAGAAGCAAAGTACATCGTGCCATTAATGACAGTATCGCTTGATGTGTCCTTATCAATGGTGCAGCGTGTGTCAGCCCATTCCTCGCCGAACTTCATATCGGGCGTGCCGATGCCCTGTTCTTCTTCACCATAAAGAACAAGTTCGCCGATCTCTGCTGCCGGCTTGTAGCAGTTAACTCCATTTGGATTGGACAACGTAAACGTCACGGCGCCGCAGCCGTTTTGATCGATAGCCATCTCATGGATATCGAGCGTATAACCGTTACCCTCGACGGACAGATTAACCTTCTGGACTGCACCCTCCAGGCTTTGGGGCGCGATGCCATCACCAAACTCTCTGGTGTAGGTGTATTTAGTCCCCGATGAGCCACCGTTGGTCCAGGTAATGGAATCCCCATTGCCGTGGTTTCCCCAGGCTGAGGCAAAATAGCCGGAATTGACAACGGCGTAGGCGACCCCTCCGGTCGCCAGCACTCCGGCAAGGCATCCGATCACGGCAACATACAGAGGCTTCGCGTGACCCTTTCGGCGAAGCGGCTCACCAGCAGCGGCATAAAGAACACGGTCAGCAAGATCGCTATCGGCTTGGACGGACTCGAAGGCCTGCTTGATTTGATTGGATTTCACGGTCGCCCTCCTCTAGGATGAACTTGAGTTTCGATCTGCCGCGAGCTAAACGCGTTCGAACGGTCGCGGCTGGTACATGCAACAACTCGGCAATCTCTGAGGTCGAAAAGCCCAGATAGTAATAGAGCACGATGGGGACACGGAATCGCTCCGGAAGTCGCATAACGTCTGACAGGACCGCCTTGGTCTCATCCTGCGCCGCCGAAAGCGAATCGGCCAGGTTCTCAATATCCTCCACACGCCTCCATGGCTTTCGAAAGAGAGATTTGCATTCATTGATCGTGACCCGGATAAGCCATCGACGAAGATGTTCCCAGCTTTCAAATTGCGCATCGTTTTTGAGTAACTTCAGAAAGACGTCTTGAGCGACATCGTCGGCGTCGGCGCGATCACGCAGGTACGTCAACGCGATTCGAAACACGACATCCCTGTGATCTTCAACCGCCTGTCTAAAAGCTTGTTCTTCCATAATCACCTCCCGGTGATGCTGATGTTTCTTGCTGAGGCCCTCACCATAGATACGCTTTGACCGAACGGAATGTTTCAAATTCAAGCAGGAAAAACCGACCAACATAAACCCGTCCCTTATTGGCAAGGGATCAACGGAACGCAACAGGTTGAGCATACGCAAGCGAGCGGTCCCCAGAGCGTACAAGGTGGCATGAAAAAGGCAGGGCATTGACCTTTTGGTCATGCCCTGCCTTTTGAATGACAGATTGTAGCTCTGGGGGCCGCGCAGCGACGGAGGTCGCCGCCGTTCGTTAGAACGGCGGAACTAATTACTCCTCGTCGTTGTCCTTTGCCTCTTCGGCGTCGTCGGTGTCCACGAGCTGGTTGAGCAGCTCGTCGAGGGACGCCATGTCCTCGTTGATCGCGCCGTTGGCGGGAGCCTTCTTGTCGTCGATCGGGGCGCCCAGGAGCTCCTCGTCGGCGTCGGCGTGATGCGTTGGCGTGGCGGAGGTGCCCAGCAGGATGTCGTCCGGACCGTCGGGGCTAAAGACCATCTGCAGCAGCTGCGAGAGGTCTTCCTCGTCGGCAACGTCATCGTTGTTCTCGAGGATGTAGAGCAGGTCGTGGGCCTCCAGGCCGTCACGGAGCTCCTCGATCGCCTTGGCACCGATACCATCGATGCGCAGCAGATCCTCCTCGGACTTGCCGACCAGGTCGCCGACCGTCTCAATGCCGACCTCGCTGAACTTGTTGGTCCAGCGCTGCGACACGCCCAGGTCGTCGAACAGGTACAGGCGAGCCTTCTCGGCGGAGATGGTGTGGCCGTTGCGGGTGAACGAACCGTCAGCACCGCCGAACTCGTCGTAGCCGGCCCAGTCGAGCTGCTGCGGGAGCTGCTCGTCCAGGTCCTTGAGCTCAACCGGAGCCCACTCGGGCAGCGACTTGGCGTTGGGCGAAGCCGGGCCGTCGATGTCGACATAGCCGTCGGCCGTGCGATACGTCAGCTTGGCGTTGGCGTACGGCTTGAGGCCGGTACCAGCCGGGATCTTCTTACCGACGATGACGTTGGACTTAAGGTCGAGCAGGTGGTCGACCTTGCCCTCGATGGCAGCCTCGGTAAGGACGCCGGCGGTACGGATGAACGAAGCGCTCGACAGCCAGGAGTCGATGTTGGACGCGACCTTGAGCGTACCCAGGATGACGGGCTCGGCCACGGGAGCCTGACCGCCCAGACGGGCAACGCGCTCGACCTCGTCGGCGAACTCGTAGCGGTCGACGTACTGACCAAGCAGGTACTTGGAGTCGCCGGGGTTGGTGATCTGAACGCGACGCAGCATCTGACGTGCGAGCACCTCGATGTGCTTGTCGTTCAGGTCGACGCCCTGGCTGGTGTAGACGTCCTTGACGCTCTCGACGAAGGTGTGCATCGTCGACTCGATGTCGGTCAGCTTGCGCAGGTTGCGGAAGTTGACGAAGCCCTTGGTGATCTGGTCGCCGGCGCGAACCTCGCAGCCGTCCTCGATCTCGGGCATGAAGCGCACCGAAGCGGGGACGCGACGCTCGTCGAGGACACGGGTGTGATCCTCGGAGTCGGTGAGCGTCAGCACGTACTCGGACTTCTCGGGCTTAATCGAGAGGTGACCGGAGTACGGAGCCAGCTCGGCCTCGCGACCCAGAATCTTCTCGTTGACGTTGCCGACGATATCGAACATACGGCTGACCGTAGGCAGACCCTGCGTAATATCGTCGACGCCAGCGACGCCGCCGGAGTGAATGGTACGCATCGTAAGCTGCGTACCGGGCTCGCCGATGGACTGGGCGGCAATAATGCCGACGGCAGTACCGATGGCGACCGGACGACGGGTGGAAAGATCCCAGCCGTAGCACTTCTGGCAAACGCCGTACTTGGAGCGGCAGGTGAGCAGTGCGCGAAGCTTGACCTTCTTGAGGCCGGCATCGACCATCTTCTGGATATCGGCGACCTTCTCGATGTAGCCGTCCTGCTCAAAGAGCACGGTGCCATCGGGAGCCACGACGTCCTCAATGAAGCAACGGCCGACGAGGTCGGTGTTGAGGTCGGTGGTGCCGGGGATGACGAGGTTGTAGGTGACGCCCTCGTGCGTACCGCAGTCCTCCTCGCGGACGATGACGTCCTGGGCCACGTCGACCAGACGACGGGTCAGGTAACCAGAGTCCGAGGTGTGGGATGCGGTATCGACCAGGCCCTTACGGGCGCCGTAGGTCGAAATGAAGTACTCGAGCGGCAGCAGGCCCTCGCGGAAGTTCGCCTTAATGGGAAGGTCGATCGTCTCGCCGGACATGTCTGCCATCAGGCCACGCATGCCGCCGAGCTGACGCAGCTGGGTCTTAGAACCACGGGCGCCGGAGTCGGCCATCATGTAGAGCGGGTTCTCCTCGTCGAACAAGTCGAGCATGAGCGCTGCGACCTTGTCGGTACAAGCGGTCCACTCGTTAACGACTTCGATGTGGCGCTCCGTCTCGTTGATGAAGCCCTCCTCGAAGTACTCGTTGATCTGGTCGACGTTGGCCTGGGCGCGGTCCAGCAGCTCCTGCTTCTCGGCAGGGATGAGAGCGTCCCACACCGAGATGGTGAGGCCGGCGCGGGTAGCGTAGTGGAAGCCGGAGTACTTGATGGCGTCGAGGATCGGGCCGACCTTGGCCTCGGGATAGCGATCGCAGCAGTCCGCAACCAGCTTGGCCACGTCGCCCTTGACCATCTTGTAGTTCATGAACTCATAGTCTTCGGGCAGGCACTGGCGGTTGAAGATGATGCGGCCGATGGAGGTCTCGAAGCGCGCGGTCTTGTTGCCGGTGACGTCGTAGTCGACAAACTCGTTCTTGCCGTTCTTGACGCGGAAGATACGGGTGCCGTCCTCGTTGATGACATTGGCGTCGGCAGCGGACACACGGACCTGAATCTTGGCCTGCATGTCGACCTCGGAGCGGCAGTCATAGGCGTGCAGCGCATCGTCGAAGCTTGCGAACACGTGGTTCTCGCCCGGCAGACCGTCGCGGACCTGGGTCAGGTAGTACACACCGATGATCATGTCCTGCGAAGGGATGTTGACCGGCTTGCCGGATGCCGGCGAGCGCAGGTTGTTCGCAGAGAGCATAAGCACGCGAGCCTCGGCCTGAGCCTGGCTGGACAGCGGCACATGGACAGACATCTGGTCGCCGTCGAAGTCGGCGTTGAAGGGCGAGCAGACCAGCGGGTGCAGGTGGATAGCCTTGCCCTCGACCAGCACCGGCTCAAAGGCCTGGATGGACAGACGGTGCAGGGTCGGTGCACGGTTGAGCAGCACGACGCGGCCGTCGATGACCTCTTCGAGGATGTCCCACACAAAGGTGGCACCACGGTCGATAGCGCGCTTGGCGCCCTTGATGTTCTCGACCTTGCCAAGCTCGACCAGGCGCTTCATGACGAAGGGCTTGAAGAGCTCCAGCGCCATGGTCTTGGGCAGACCGCACTGGTGCAGCAGCAGCTTGGGGTCGGTAACGATTACCGAACGGCCGGAGTAGTCGACACGCTTACCCAGCAGGTTCTGACGGAAACGACCCTGCTTGCCCTTGAGGGCCTCGGCGAGCGACTTGAGCGGGCGACCGCCACGGCCAGAGACCGGGCGACCACGACGGCCGTTGTCGAACAGGGCGTCCACGGACTCCTGGAGCATGCGCTTCTCGTTGTTCACGATGATCGCAGGGGCGTCCAGGTCGAGCAGGCGCTTGAGTCGGTTGTTACGGTTGATCACGCGACGGTACAGGTCGTTAAGGTCGGACGCGGCGAAACGGCCGCCGTCGAGCTGGACCATCGGGCGCAGATCGGGCGGAATGACCGGGATGACGTCCAGGATCATGTTCGCGGGGCTGTTGCCGCCCTTCAGGAAGGCGTCAACGACCTCAAGGCGCTTGACGGCCTTCTCGCGCTTCTGCTTCTGGGAATCCTCGTCGGCGATGATGGCCTTGAGCTTCTCGGCCTCGGAGGGGAGGTCGATGGCAGCGAGCAGGTCGCGGACGGCCTCAGCACCCATGCCACCCTTGAAGTACATGGAGTAGTAACGGGTCATCTCGCGGAACAGCGGCTCATCGGAGATGAGGTCGCGCTCGGTGAGCTTCATGAAGGCGTTGAAGGCATCCGTGCGGAGCTGCTTCTCATCCTTGCACTCTTCCTCGATGTCGACGATGCCGGAGGCGATCTCCTCGGGGGTCAGCGGCTCCTCGTCGGAGAACTCGTCAAAGTTCTCGGGGTCGCCCTGCTCCTTGAGGGACTCGATCTGGCGGGCGCACTCGGCATCGATCTCTTCCAGATCGGCGGCGAGCTCCTCGCGCAGGTCGTCGGCGTCGGCCTCGCGGGCCTCATAGTCAACCTCGGTGATGATGTAGCTGGCAAAGTACAGAACCTTCTCGAGGTCCTTGGACTTGATGTCGAGCATACGGCTCATCGGGAAGCTCGTGGGGCTCTTGAAGTACCAGATGTGGGACACGGGAGCGGCGAGCTCGATGTGGCCCATGCGGTCGCGACGCACCTTGGCCGAGGTGACCTCGACGCCGCAGCGCTCGCAGACGATGCCCTTAAAGCGGATGCCCTTGTACTTGCCGCAGGAGCACTCCCAGTCCTTGGCGGGACCGAAGATCTTCTCGCAGAACAGGCCGTCCTTCTCGGGCTTGAGGGTACGGTAATTGATGGTCTCCGGCTTCTTGACCTCACCGTGCGACCAGGAACGGATCTGGTCGGCGGAGGCAAGGGAGATCTTTACCGAGTCAAAATCAGTAGCTTCGAAATCTGCCACAGTCAACTACTCCTTATCAGTGGTCGTGGCGGCGACAGCCTCGGGTGCCTCGGCGGTCTCGGCACCCTCGGCCTCGACGTCGGTGTCAACGCCGGCGAGCGCAGCCAGGTCGTCGAGAGCAGAGGTCTCCTCGGCGGTCACAGGGGCGGAGGCGTCCTCGTCGGCATCGTGCATGGGCTCGATGTCCAGCGCGAGGGAGCGGATCTCCTTGACGAGAACCTTGAAGGACTCGGGGATACCCGGGACAGGAACGTTCTCGCCCTTGACGATGGACTCGTAGGTCTTGACGCGGCCCACGGTATCGTCGGACTTGACGGTCAGGATCTCCTGCAGGACGTTGGAAGCACCGTAAGCGTACAGTGCCCAAACTTCCATCTCGCCGAAGCGCTGGCCGCCGAACTGGGCCTTGCCGCCCAGAGGCTGCTGGGTAACCAGGCTGTAAGGGCCGGTCGAACGGGCGTGGATCTTGTCGTCGACCATGTGGCCGAGCTTGAGGATGTAGGACGTACCCACGGTAATGGGCTCGCGGAACTCCTCGCCGGTGCGGCCGTCGAACAGACGGGTCTTGCCGCGCTCGTCAAGCTGGGTGACGAACTCGGGGCGCATGTGATCGCCAAAGGCAGCGGTGGCCTTGTTGAGCATGTTCTTGTTGGCACGACGAATGACCTCGGCGATCTCGTCCTCCTTGGCGCCGTCGAAGACGGGCGTGGCGGTGAAGAACGGACCGGGGACGTACTTGTCGGAGTCGGCCTGCTCGGTATCCCAACCGCAGGCAGCAGCCCAGCCAAGGTGGCACTCGAGCAGCTGGCCGACGTTCATACGCGAAGGAACGCCCAGCGGGTTGAGGATAACGTCGATCGGGGTACCGTCAGCCATGTAGGGCATGTCCTCGACCGGCAGAACGTTACAGATAACACCCTTGTTGCCGTGGCGGCCGGCGATCTTATCGCCCTGCTGGATCTTACGACGCTGGGCGACGTAGACGCGCACCTGCTCGTTGACGCCGGGGGCCAGGTCGTCGCCGTTCTCGCGGCTAAAGCGGACGACATCGATGACGCGGCCGTAAGCGCCGTGAGGCATCTTAAGGGAGGTATCGCGGACGTCGTGGGCCTTGGCACCGAAGATGGCGCGCAGCAGGCGCTCCTCGGCGGTCAGAGCGCTCTCGCCCTTAGGCGTGACCTTGCCGACCAGGATGTCGCCAGGGCCGACCTCGGCGCCGATGCGGATGATGCCGTCCTCGTCGAGGTTGGCAAGCATGTCCTCGGAGAGGTTCGGGATCTCGCGGGTGATCTCCTCGGGGCCGAGCTTGGTGTCGCGGGCGTCGATCTCGTGACGGGTGATGTTGATGGTCGTCAGCAGGTCCTCGGCCACCAGGCGCTCGGACACGACGATACCGTCCTCGTAGTTAAAGCCTTCCCACGGCATGTAGGCCACGGTGAGGTTCTGGCCCAGTGCGAGCTCGCCGTGATCGGTCGAAGGACCGTCAGCCAGGGGCTCGCCCTGCTCAACGGTGTCACCGACGCGCACGAGCGGACGGTGGTTGATGCAGGTGGACTGGTTGGAGCGCTGGTACTTGGCCAGATGATACTCGTCCATGCCACCGGCATGCTTGACGATGATCTTGGCGGCGTCGGCAAAGATGACCTCGCCGGCATTCTTGGCCAGGGTGACCTCGCCGGAGTCCAGAGCGGCGCGACGCTCCATGCCGGTACCGACATAGGGAGCGGCGGGGTGAACCAGCGGCACGGCCTGACGCTGCATGTTAGCGCCCATCAGCGTACGCTTGGCGTCGTCGTGCTCAAGGAACGGGATCAGCGTGGCTGCGACGGAGAGCATCTGACGCGGCGAGACGTCCATGTAGTCGACGTCCTCGACGGGCACGTCGGCGGGAGCGCCGAAGGAGCCGTCGAAGTCGCGGGTACGGGCGATCACGGTGTGCGGGCGGACAAGCTTGCCCTCAGCATCGGTCGTGATGAACTCGTTGGTCTTGGGATCGAGCGGCGTGTTGGCCGGCGCGATGACGTGCTTCTCTTCCTCGTCAGCGGTCATCCAGTCGATCTGGTCGGTGGCAACGCCGTTCTCGACGCGACGGAACGGGGCCTCGATGAAGCCATACTCGTTGACGCGGGCGTAGAGGGCGAGCGAGCCGATCAGGCCGATGTTGGGGCCTTCGGGGGTCTCGATCGGGCACATGCGGCTGTAGTGCGAGTTGTGAACGTCGCGGACGGCCGTCGGCACGTTGGTGCGGCGGCTGGAGCCGGACTTGTGGCCGGCAAGACCACCAGGGCCGAGTGCGGACAGACGGCGCTTGTGGGTCAGACCGGTCAGGGGGTTCGCCTGGTCCATGAACTGCGAGAGCTGCGAAGAACCGAAGAACTCCTTGATGGAGGCCACGATCGGGCGGATGTTGATGAGCGACTGCGGGGTGATCTCGTCGATGTCCTGGGAGCTCATGCGCTCACGGACGACGCGCTCCATACGGCTCATGCCGATACGGAACTGGTTGGCGACGAGCTCGCCGACGGTACGGATGCGGCGGTTGCCAAAGTGGTCGATGTCGTCGACCTTGAAGCCCTGCTCGCCGGCAGCGAGGGACAGCAGGTAGCGCAGCGTCGCGACGATATCCTCGTCGGTGAGCACCGTGACCTCTTCCTCGGTGGTGAGGTTGAGCTTCTTGTTGACCTTGTAACGACCGACGCGGGCCAGGTCGTAGCGCTGCGGGTTAAAGAGCAGACCCTCGAGCAGGCTGCGGGAAGCGTCCACGGTGGGAGGCTCGCCCGGGCGCAGACGACGGTAGATCTCGATGAGGGCGTCCTCGCGAGTGAGAGCGGTGTCGCGCTCCAGAGTACGCTTGATCACATCGGAGTTACCGAGCAGCTCGATGATGTCGTCGTTGGTGACGGCGATGCCAAGGGCGCGCAGGAACATCGTGGCGCTCTGCTTGCGCTTACGGTCGATGGAGACCATGAGCTGGTCGCGCTTGTCGACCTCAAACTCAAGCCAGGCACCGCGGGACGGGATGATCTGGGCCTTGTAGATCTGCTTGCCCGAATCCATCTCGGAGCTGTAATACACGCCCGGGGAGCGGACGAGCTGCGAGACGACGATACGCTCGGTACCGTTGATGATGAAGGTGCCCTGATCGGTCATCATGGGGAAGTCGCCCATGAAGACGAGCTGCTCCTTGATCTCGCCGGTCTCCTTGTTGGTGAGACGAACGTCGGTCAGAAGCGGGGCCTGATAGGTCATGTCCTTCTCGCGGCACTCCTCGACGGTGTGCGCGGGGTCGCCGAACTGATGCTCGCCGAAGGTAACCTCGAGAACATGGTTCTGGCTCTGGATGGGGCTGGATTCCTTGAACGCCTCACGAAGGCCCTCGTCCTTAAAACGCTCAAAGGATTCCCTTTGAACAGAGATAAGGTTGGGGAGCTCCATGGCCTCCGGGATTTTCCCGAAGCTGACGCGCTTGCGCTCAGTGGCAGTGTATGCGTAGGTCACCAGGTTTTTCCTCCTTCACGGAAATGCTCGGTGGGTTGGCGAGGCATAGCTTCGCCAGTTATCGCAACCTAATAGTTTATCAGGTACCGACCGTTGAGCAAGAAAAGCCTTGACGCGATTGAGTTTTTGGAGTAGCAAAGTTTTTCGACAGAAAACACGCAGGTAGATGTATGTGTATCGAACATCTGTTCATATATTTTCTGTGAACAGGGGCCGGCAATCGCAGCTCTTATAAAAAACGGGCGCGAACCGAGGTCCGCGCCCGTAAATATCGATGCCCGAAGGCTTACTTGCGCATCAATCCACCGCGCTCGTCGATGGCGTCCCAGAAGGCATCGGCAAAGCGGGGGTCGCTTGCAGCCATGAGGGCGTTGGTGGCCATCCAGCCAGAGGGAGTGCCGGTGTCGTAGCCCGACAGCGGGTCGATGACGACGGCGTACATGGCCTCGCGGTCGAGCGAACGGGCCATGGCGTCGGTGAGCTGGATCTCGCCGCCCTTGCCGGCCTGCTGATCTGCCAGCAAGTCCATGACCAGCGGGCTCAGCAGGTAGCGACCGACGATGTACAGGTTGGACGGAGCCGCCTCGGGAGCGGGCTTCTCGACCAGACCGCCGATACGCCAGACAGCGCCCGGCTCGGCATCGGCAACGTCCTCGGCGCCCTCGAGCGAACCGACGCGCTCGCCGGCGATAACACCGTAGCGGCTGACTTCCTCGGGCGAGCAAGCAGCGACGGCGATAACCGAAGCGCCACCGTGCTCCTTGGAAACGGCGAGCATCTTGTCGCAGATGTCGCGGTTAGGCACAACGTAGTCGCCCAGAAGAACCAGGAAGTTCTCCCCTGCCACGGCGTCGGCAGCAGAGCGAATAGCATGGCCGAGGCCCTTGGGCTCGTACTGATAGCGGAAGTCGACTGGCATACCGCCAGCGTGGGCGACGGCATCGGCATAGGCGTTCTTGCCGCGCTCGCGCAGCAGGTTCTCGAGCGAGCGATCGGGCTGGAAGTAGTTCAGCAGCTCGGGCTTGCCGGGAGAAGTAACGATGATGGCATCGTCGACCTCCTCGGGGTCGAGCGCCTCCTCGACGACGTACTGAATGACGGGCTTGTCGAGCACCGGCAGCATCTCTTTGGGCGTGCACTTGGTGCCAGGCAGAAAACGCGTGCCAAGACCGGCGGCGGGGATGATTGCCTTCATGTTATTCAAAGATCCTTTCGCAGGCGCAAAAGCGCCCCATGCGTGCGGCACACAGCCGCAGACCAAATTGCGACACCTAAGCATCTTACCGCTGGAACTATATCTCGCTACAAGGCAGAGACAATTCTTCAGCAGGTCAACGCAAATTATTGCTCGAATGGTGCAATTTTATTGCCCAACGGCAGGGCACCCGATGCGACGCAAATCACAGAACATGGCAGTTTGAGCAACCGATGTCGAGGAACCGAAAAACAAAAAAAGACGGGGCTCGCAATGCGAACCCCGTCTGCAAAGAAATCTGGCGAGAAAGCCTGATTACTTGAGGGTGACAGCAGCGCCAGCAGCCTCGAGCTTCTCCTTGGCAGCCTCGGCGTCCTCCTTCTTGGCACCCTCGAGAACAGCCTTGGGAGCGCCCTCGACGACCTCCTTGGCCTCCTTCAGGCCAAGGTTAGTGAGCTCACGGACGGCCTTGATGACCTGGATCTTGTTGTCGCCGAAGCCCTCGAGCACGACGTCAAACTCGGTCTTCTCCTCGGCCTCAGCAGCGCCAGCAGCGGGAGCGGCGACAACAGCGGCAGGAGCAGCGGCGGAAACGCCGAAGGTGTCCTCGATAGCCTTGACGAGCTCGGAAGCCTCGAGAAGGGTCATTTCCTTAAGAGCATCGATGATCTCATCGGTGGTAAGCTTAGCCATTTCTAAGTCCTTTCGGTTTCCGTGCGAATGCACGGAGATCAGTTAAAACACGGCGCGAATGCGCCAGGGGTGCGGCGTTGCCGCCGCGGGTGAAAACAGCGACTAGGCTGCCTTCTGCTCGGAGACCTGCTGGATCGAACGAGCGAGACCAGAGGAGACGCCGTTGACGCAGACAGCGATGTCGCGAGCGAAACCGGAGATGAGACCGGCGATCTGACCGAGAAGCTGATCCTTGGTGGGCAGCTCGGCAATAGCCTTAACATCATCAGCGGAAACGGCCTTGCCGTCGGAGATACCGCCCTTGATCTCAAGGACGCCCTTGGACTTAGCGGAGAAGTCCTTAAGGGCCTTAGCGGCCTCGACCGGCTCGGTCTCGTAGAACACATAAGCGACGGGGCCGGCGAGGATCTCGTCGATCTCGGGCTGCTCCTGGTTCTTGAGAGCGATCTTGACCAGGTTGTTCTTGTAGACCTTCATCTCGGCGCCGCACTCGCGAAGCTGATGACGCAGCTCCTGAGCCTGCTTAACCGTCAGACCGTTGTAGTTGACGACGAACAGACCGGCGTTCTCGGCGATACGGGACTCGATCTCTGCAACCTTGTCGATTTTGTACTGCTGGGGCATGAATTACACCTCCTCGAATTCTTTCCGGGCACGGTCCGCCACAAGGACGTGACGGGGGCATGTCCAAAAAGAAAGCCCCCGCGCTGCATGAGCGACGGGGGCGAGAAGACATATCTACTCGACCACCTCGGCTGGCGGGATGTCCCATTAAGCTCGCGGGTAAGACCCGTTTGCGCCGGCTGTCTCTGGCAGCGGATTCGTGCGTGAACCGAAAGTATTATGGCGGGGACCCCGGCGTCGGTCAACGGAAAACCGGGCTGCACACAATTCCACCATCCAGCCGCGCCGCCGAAGGCCAGGCGCAAGGTTTTCGCTCGGTCAAGTCCTGCCTCGCACGAAGAGCACATTAAGTGCTCTTCGGCTCGTGCGGAATCTACGAAAACCTTGCGCCTGGCCTTTGGCGGCGCGGCCTGCGTTGACTTTGGGCAACCCGGGTTTTCGTTGGCTGACGCCCCCACTCATAATGCTTGGGTCGGTGGGCTGATGTGTTGCGTCCCTGATGGCTATAGGGTTGAGACGAAGGTGGATAGGCGGTGGAGGCCTTCGTCCAGGTTTTCGTCGGAGACGCAGTAGCTTAGGCGGATGTGGCCTTCGGTGCCGAAGCAGTCGCCCGGGACTAGGGCTACGTTGGCTTCTTTGATGGCTTTGATGCAGAAGTCTTCGCTTGTTAGGCCAAATTGTTTGATGCTGGGGAAGGTGTAGAAGGCTCCTGCGGGCTCTACTACGTCGAGGCCCATGGCGTCTAAGGCTGCGAGTACGCGTTCGCGGCGGGCTCGGTAGACTTCGAGCATGGGGGTTGGGTCGACGGTCAGGGCTCGGGCTGCGGCGTCCATTTCGAAGGAGACGGCGCTCGATACTAGGTATTGGTGAGCCTTGGCAATCTCGGCGATGACGGGGGCTGCGGCTGCGAGCCAACCCAAGCGCCAGCCGGTCATGGCCCAGGGCTTGGAGAAGCTCTCGATGACGACCGTCTGCTCGCGAAGCTCCGGGTGGCGCTGGGCAAAGCGCTCGTAGCCATCCACGTAGACCAGGCGGTTGTATACGTCGTCGCAGATTACGTATATGCCCGCCTGCTCTGCCACGCGCGCCACGGCATCGAGCGATGCTGCGTCGAGGATGCAGCCCGTAGGATTGTTAGGCGAGCAGATAACGATGGCCTTGGTCGCCGGGGTCACACAGGCGCGAAGCGCTTCCTCGTCAATCTGGAATTGCGCAGGCTCCGTATCCAAAAAGACCGCTTTGGCGTGATTGGCTACGACGATGCTCTCGTACAGGCCAAAGGCCGGCGTGGGGATAATAACCTCGTCGCCGGGATTGAGCATGGCCATAAACGCAGCCGACAGGGCCTCGGTCGCACCATCGGTCAGGATGACCTCGTCGGCCGAAAACGCAAGGCCCGCTTCGCCCATATATGCGGATAGCGCCTCGCGCAGGGCAGGGCGACCGTTGTTGGGCGGATAGTGCGTGTCACCGCGGCCCAGTGCGGCGGTCACCTCGGCGCTAATCACATCGGGCGTGGGAAAATCGGGCTCGCCGAGCGCGAGCGCAATGCATCCTGGGTGCTGGGCGGCGAGCGCGTTGATTCGGCGGATGCCGGAGGGCTTGAGCGTGGCAAGCGAGGTATTCATGGGCAGGCGCATGGCGTTCCTTTCGTAAGGGTTGCACTAGGATAGCGCGGCGAGGCACCGCCAGACGGTGTAACCTAAACGAAAACGGACTGGAAAGGAGATGGCATGGAGGCGATCGCACGCGGCGATAAGCCCAAAACGCTGCAGACCATTGCGTATATCAGTATTCCCGATAGCGCCGATCTTGAGTTTTTGCTCTGGGACCTGCAGGATGCCATCGCCGCCTATGCACAGCTTTCCGGCACCGTACTCCCCCACCCGGTCGATTTGGAGGCGAATGATGCCGGCAGCGTTGCGGGTACCGCCGATGGCATTGTGTTCGCCGTTGAAGATGCACCCAATGATGAAGCGATGGCGCCCATTGAGCAGGTGCTCGACCGCTTTGGCGGCGCAGGGACGCGTGCCTATGTTGTTGTCCAGGCCGACGTCGGCGGCCTCGAGCGAGCGCACGGGCTCGTCGTGCGTCTGCGAGCGGCGTGCGACCTTCGTGGGCTGTCATGGTGCGGCGGCGTTGTCGTCTGTACCGGCAGCGGCTTCGCGGCGCTTCGTCACTCACCGCGCATGGGACTCTTGCGGCGACCGTTTTCGGAAGCGATGGACAAGCTCGTAGGCGCCGTTCGTATGGGCTGTTCGGTTGAGCATGCGCAGCGACTTGGCGGTGGTAATGCCAAGAACGTCGACGCCGACGGCATGGTTTGCGCCGAGCCAGCCGTGCCCGCTCCGGTCTGGCGAGGCGTTCTGAAACACCTCGGCGCCCACACTCAATCAATAATCTAAATTAATGAGCTGCCCAGTCAACGGCTTCACTCCAACGCTCGACAAGCCGCTCCAAACGCCACGCCGCGTTGGCAGGACTCGTCGACGGCAGCACGATGGCGGGTAGCCCCGTCCGCTCTTGTAGATAGCGTTTGTAGAGTCGCCCTGCCGTACCGCCGTTACAGACAACGACCTCGATCGGCGCGGCATCGGTAATGCGCTCGATATGTGCCGGCACGACGTTACGAATGCTCGCGTCGCTCGAGCCCTTAATGTCGCAGCTCTCGATCACATCCCACAGGGCCACGCCGCCGTTCAGCAGCATGGCCCGCTTGGCGGCAATGGAGGCATCGAGCGTCGCGGGCTCACCGTTTGCCAAAGGATCGCCCTCGTTGGACGGCACGGATACACCGAGGCACGCGGCCATCACGCGCCAAAAGCGGTTCTGCGGATTGCCATAGTAGAAGGCATTGGCACGCGAGAGCACCGAGGGAAACGACCCCAGCACCAAAACGCGCGAGCGCTGGTCGAACACAGGCTCAAACCCATGCTCAATATGTTGATAGTCCTCGTCAGACACGGCCATGGGCTAGGCTCTCAACAGATAGCGCACCTCGTAGGGTGCAAGCTCAAGGGCACCCGTTAGCTCGACTGTGGGCGCGCCGTCGGCAAGTAGGTCGGCAAAGGAGCCGTTGAGCTCGCCGGCTCCAAAGGTATAGGGCTCGTTCACGGCATTGACCGCCACGAGCACCGTCGCATCGTCGCAAGTGCGCTCGAACAGCAGCTGCTTGTTCTGGATCACCACGTTGCGATATGCACCGTAGTTGAGAGCACGGGCTGCCGCGTCGTTTGCCGAGCGCAGGTGCGCGAGCTGCTTGACAAATGCCGTCAGCTCGTTGGGCGCAGGCTCATCGAGCGCAGGTCGCAGCGCCCAGTCACCATCGGGGCCGCCCTTTTCGCCGGCAATCCCCCACTCGCTGCCATAGTAGACGCACGGGATGCCCGGCATGCCAAACAGCATGCCGTAGGCGGGGCGCAGGCAGGACTTGTCCGTCAGGATGCTCGCCAGGCGCGGCACGTCGTGGTTGTCGACAAACGACAGCAGATGCTTGCCGCGGTAGATGCACCACGGGTCGCCACCAAACTGACGGTGCAACGAATGGGCGATCTCGAACATGTTGACCGAGTTAAAGCTGGAGTACAGGCCCTTGTAGCACTCGTAGTTGGTGCAGGAGTCGAGCATCTCGTCGTTGACGATTTGGTTGTAGTCACCGTGGAGCGTCTCGCCGATCAGCACAAAGTCGGGCTTGAGCTCGCGGGTAAAGGTATGCAGACGACGCATGAAGTCGCGGTCGAGCATATAGGCGACGTCCAAGCGCAGACCGTCGATGCCAAAGACCTCGGCCCAGTGACGCACGGACTCAAGCAGGTAATCGACCACGGCGGGGTTTTGTAGGTTGAGCTTCACGAGCTCAAAATGGCCCTCCCAGCCCTCATACCAAAAACCATCGTCGTAGCACGAGTCACCGTCAAAGCTGATATGGAACCAATCCTTGTAGGGCGAGTCCCACTTGCGCTCCTGAACATCGCGGAAGGCCCAAAAGCCGCGACCAACGTGGTTGAAGACGGCATCGAGCACCACGCGGATGCCATGGGCGTGCAGCGTCTCGCACACGGCGGCAAAATCGGCATCCCCACCCAAGCGACGGTCGATATGGCGCAGGCTGCGCGTGTCGTAGCCGTGGCTATCAGACTCGAGCGGCGGGTTGATCAACACAGCGCCAACGCCGAGTTCCTGCAAGTAGTCAGCCCATTGGGCGATCTTCATGATGGGCGCATCGGGGTTGGGCGCGGTGCCGGCAGCTTGGGCAAGCTCATCCTCGGCAACGGGTGCGGCGTTTTCGCGCGGAGCTCCGCAAAAGCCCAGCGGATAGATCTGGTAGAACGTCGTCTCGTATGCCCACATAGCAACCTCCCGGTAAGCTCAACACAACGACATCCATTGTATGCCTAGCTTGTATCCTCTCCCCCAAAATAAGTTGCGGTGGAATGGTTCCTGCTTGGGCCCTTGATTATCAACTTCATCCGAACACTCCCCACATTCATCCGTACATGTACGGA
>CATYZI010000006.1 GCA_958415625.1 uncultured Collinsella sp.
CGGGCGCCCGGTCGGCGGCCCGTTCTGGGCGCGCCTCAATCGTAGCCCGAGACGGGCCCGGGCTGACAATTTCGACTGTAATGGACGTTCTTAAACGACTAGTCAAACAACAAGAACGTCCCCAACAACTACTTATAAACGGCAGACTATCCACTCTCATTCTGCGAGCACTCATTTAAGTCTGTCCCCAATGAGTGCCCTGGAGCAGGACAACTCCGCAGGTAGAGGACGGACAGCGAGCGCCGTCCAGAGCGTACAAGTTGGCATGAAAAAGGCAGGGCATTGACCTTCTGGTCATGCCTTGCCTTTTGAATGACAAATTGTCGCTCTGGGCGGCGCGCAGCGTCGAGCCGTTACGCGGGTTGGTAAACCCGCGTAACTAAACACGCTCCGCGATCTCGTGGATCAGATAGTCGGTCTTTTCCCAGCCCAGGCACGGGTCGGTGATCGACTTGCCAAAGACGCCGCCGTCGACCGGCTGGTTGCCATCCTCCAGGTAGGACTCGATCATAAAGCCCTTGACCAGTTTGGAGATGGATTCGTTGCGGCGACAGCTGTCGAGCACTTCCTTGCAGATGCGATACTGCTCCAGCGGGCGCTTGCCCGAGTTGTCATGGTTGCAGTCGATAACCGCCGCCGGGTTGGCGTAGCCGGCGTGCTCGGTATAGCGCTCGGCAAGGCGCTCCAGGTGCTCGTAGTGGTAATTGGGGTAAGTGCGACCGTCGAGACCGATGTAGCCGCGCATGACGGCGTGCGCGAGCGGGTTGCCGTCGCACTCGACCTCCCAGTTGCGGAAGATAAAGCTCTGGTGCGCCTGGGCGGCGTAGATGGAGTTGAGCATGACGGTAGTGGAACCGGCTGTAGGATTTTTCATGCCCACCGGCACCGAAATGCCGCTCGACACCAGACGGTGCTCCTGGTTCTCGACCGAACGCGCACCCACGGCGACGTAGCTCAACAGGTCGACGAGGTACTGGTAGT
Organism: uncultured Collinsella sp.; assembly: GCA_958415625.1. Lineage (GTDB taxonomy): Bacteria > Actinomycetota > Coriobacteriia > Coriobacteriales > Coriobacteriaceae > Collinsella. The sequence continues at coordinate 982 of CATYZI010000006.1, forward strand.
TGGACGGGTAGAGCATCTCGTCGGCAGTGAAGAAGCCAGTCTCCTCGATGACGCGCAAGTGCATGTGGCGAATGGCCTTAACGCCTTCGAGCAGATCGTCGGGCGCCTCGGGATCGGGGTTGTGCAGCAGGCCCTTGTAACCGGTGCCCTTGGTGCGCGGCTTGTTGGTGTAGACGCGCGGGATGATGATGAGCTTGTCCTTGACCTCCTCGGCGGTTTTGGCCAGGCGGTTCATGTACTCGAGGACCGAGTCCTCGCGGTCGGCAGAGCACGGTCCGATGATGAGCACCTTGCGCGCGTCCTCGCCGGTAAAGACCTTGGCGACCTCGGCGTCGAATGCCTGCTTCTTAGCAGTAAGCTCAGCGGACAGCGGCATTTCCTCGCGGATCTCCATGGGGATCGGCAGCCTGCGTTTAAATTCCATGGCCATGCGGGGCCTCCTCAATCAAAGAAGTCTAAGCTTGAATCGTCGAATGCTCGGCATTATCCGCTGTCGCACGCTAAAGTGCAAGCACGACCAACCAAAAAGGGAATGGATAACGCGCGGGTCGCTTACCACGAGAGTGGATAATCTCCCGTTTTTGGCCTAGGATCGCGCTGAAAGTGGGAGATTATCCACTCTCGTCGAGCAAGCGTCCGAAAATCCTCGCTCGTGGCCCCTTTTCCTCCGTCCCCGAGGGAACGGGACTCGTCTGCCGAATGATTGATGCGGCGACGGCGCGCCCATGTCACACTCAGAGGTGGCCTGACCCACCTTGGAAGGAGCCTCCATGAGCCTTGACAACGTAACCCTGCGCGCCGCCACGCTCGACGACCTGGCTGGCATCGCCGCCATCTACAACCAGCTGTGGTGCAACACGCTGCGCAACCGCGGTGACGTCGAAGCTGCCGATTTCTGCGCGCGCTTTAACATCACCATGCAGCTACAGCGCTCACCTATCGCGCTTGTCGCCGAGGCCGAGGGCCGCATTATCGCCGCCTGCTGCATCGGCATCTTCGAGGACGGCAAGCCGCGTACCAATCCCACGTGGGTGCCCTGCTACGACGAGATGTTCGCCCAGGCAACCGAGATGGCAAAGACCGCCGACGCCAAGCTCGAGGGCTCGCTCTTTGGCGACAGCCGCGAGAAGGCCACGGCCGACCGCTTTGCCGCCACGGGCAATGAGTATGCCCAGGGCTCATCATCATCGTGCCCGAGTGGCAGGGCAAAGGGCTCGGCCGCGCGCTCATCGACCTTGCCCGCGCCGAGCTCGCCCGGGCAGGCTGCACCAAGTTCTTCCTGATGAGCGACTGCAACTCTGACTGGCAGTTCTACGAGCACCTCAACATGAAGCGCATCCTAGAAGATCACAGCCAAGACACCGGCGACGGCTTTATCGTCTACATGTACGGAGGCGACACGCAGGATTAGCCTGTGTGCCGCCTCATGGGCTTTCTCCAAGACAGCCCAAACCGGTCAGCCATACCAAATAGAGACCTGCCAAAAAGGGACAGGTTTATTTTGGCAGGTTTTATCTGGGAAAACACCAAGGCCGCCGCGAGGGAACTACTTTCCCTCGCGGCGGCCTTCTAACAGCAAAAACCAAGTGAGTAGATTTTTTGCAGGAATCCGAGCACACGCCAAATCGCCACAGCGCTGACCTGCAGTTTTACCGAGCATTTGTCGCGATGTGCTCGGTAAATCCAAAAAAGTCTACTCACTTGCATCTGAGGCGCACCGGATCGGCAAAAAACCGCCGCGAAAGGGATCCGGACCCTTCGCGGCAGTTGTTAATACGCCGAACTTGTTATCGCAAAAGCCAATCACGCGCCGAGACCACACTACAGTCTTTCGACTCATACGTTGAGTCCACGCGGGCCACAACATAGCGCGCATCTTTTGCAATGTCGATCTCATCGCATACAGCCTGTAAATGGCGGGCGTACTTATCGTGATACGTTCTGGATGATTTTATTTCGATAGCCTTGGGACTCCCTGAGTTTGTGCAGTCGAGCAAATCGATTTCTCGCTTGCCGTCGTCCCTATAGAAATACAACTCGGGATTCTCGCCCACGTTGAGATGGCTCTTCGCCGTTTCGGAAACGATGAGGTTTTCGAAAACTGCCCCCAGATAAGGGCTCTCCAAAAGTTGCTCCAGTGATCCAATTTTGAGCAAGTAGCAGAGCAGCCCCGTGTCGTAAAAATAAAGCTTGGGCGTTTTAGTCAAACGTTTCCTGGCATTTGCATAATAGGGCTGCAGTGAAAACGTCAGGTAGCTCTGCTCCAGGATAGACAACCAGCTTTTAATGGTCGATACGTTCACACCCGTATCTCGAGAAAGCGAAGATATATTAATGAGAGCACCGGCGCTCTGGGCAATTATGGACAGAAACTTATGAAACTCCGCTTTATTGCGCACGTCAAGCAAGCCCACAACATCGCGCTCAACATAGGTATCAATATAGCTGGGGAAATAAACCGAGGACGGCATTCCGGCGGAACGCAGGCGAGGGTATCCCCCTTCGAGCGCAAACAAATCCACTTCCAACTGCCCCTGCTGGCCCCTCTCCGCTTCTCGAAACGAAAATGGCAGCAATTTTAAGATCCCGACTCGCCCGGCAAGAGACTGGCCGATGCTTTTCATCATCAAAAAGTTTTGCGATCCCGTAAGGATGTATTGACCGGCGTCTCCCCGCTCATCCGAAACAACCTGGATCATCGAGAACAAATCCGGGGCGTATTGCGCCTCATCGATGATGAGTCCGCCCTTTCGGTTGCGGATAAAACTCACCGGATCCTCCAAGGCCGCGCGCCTCGTTTGGGGGTCCTCAAGCGTGACATAGGAATAGTCGGGAAAGGCATGCCTAACCAGCGTAGACTTACCGCTCTGCCTAGGCCCCGTCAACGACACAACAGGAAACCAACCCGCCATGCGAATGAGCAACTCATGCAAATCCCTGTTAATGTACTCGGCCATATCAACGCCCCTTATAACGCTGTTACCATAATCGTATAGTATCATTTTCCATAATCTTGCAGTAGTGTTTTCTATAATCTTGTAGTAGTGTTTTCCACAATCTTATAGTAGCCCAGTTCAAAAACGTTATTTATAGAGCCGAAATCTCAGACCCTAAATAACAATAGCCACCACAATGGGAACTGTCCCCATTGTGGTGGCTTGCAGGCGAGTTGACTTATTCGACTATCGCGCGCCGGCCGTGTCCGAGTCTAGAGCGTGGCAAGTCGCTTGGATTCGCGGACGGCGAGGGCGATGGAGATAAGGCCAGTGATGGCGTCAGCCGCCACCAAGGCAAACCAGACACCCTGAACGCCCATCATGTTGCCAAGCAGGTACATAAGCGGCACGGAGCAGATCACGTAGCGGAGCAGACCGGTGAACGTGGCGATACCCACCTTCTCAACCGCCTGGAAGTACATCGACATGGTCATGGCAAGATAGCCCAGGGCCACGGCCAGGATAACGATGCGCGTGGCGTTGGCGGCAACCTCGACGAGCGCCGGGTCGCTACCAGCAAAAAAGGCGCAGACCGGCGTTGCGGCCACCCGTAGCACAGCAGACACCGCAGCAAGCGTCACGACCTGGTACTTAAGCGTGCAGGAGAGCGTTTCCTTGAGGCGCGCCCACGCCTTGGCGCCGGCGTTGAAGGCGGCAATGGGCTGCAGGCCGTACGAGAAGCACTGGGCGACCATCATGGTAATGTAGAGGATGTAGCCGTTGATCACGCCAAAAGCCGCGATGTAGAGCGAACCCATATCGCCGCCGAGCTGGCCAAGCAGCGAGTTGGCAACGGTGTTGAAGATGAACGTGGCAGCCTGCACCAAAAAGAACGGGAAACCGATCTTGATGATCTGACCGCAGATGCCCATGTCGAGTTTGAGATCGGCGGCGCTGATCTGGAGCTGCGACTTCTTACCGCCGATGAACCAGAAGATACCGATGGCCCAGATACCGATGGAAAGCCCGTAGTACACGCCGGCGCCCATAACGCCAAACTTGAGCACAAACGTGGAAAGCGCGAGCCAACAGATGGCGACGATGGCCGAAACGGTCATAAGGTTGGCCTGGATCTGAACCTTCTCGTCCACACGCATCACAGCGGTGATCATCTGGCCAATGACCGTGAGCGGCAGCAGCACGGCGAAGGTGCGCACGCCGGCAACGGTATCGGCCATGATGTCGGGCGTGGCGCCGAAGAATGCGCAGATGGGCTCGGTAAACACAGCCATCACCACAGCAAGCAGCACACTCACAATCGTGGTAAGCCAAAAGCCCTGGCTAAACGCCTTGCTGGCGCCCTTAATGTCGCCGGCACCCAAAAGGTTGCCCACCACGGCGGGCACGCCGGTGCCAAATAGGTTGCCAAAGGCCAGGTTAATGTACTCGACCGACATGATGATCGAGACGCAAGCCAGGCCGTGTGCACCCAGGCCCCAACCCATCACGAGGCCCTCAAGGACCACCATGATAATCTGGGCGAGCATACCCTGGCCGGTGATGATGGTGTACTTGCGCACCAGGCCGGGAATCGGCTGCGAGGCAAGCTCACGCTCCTCCTCTACAGCGGCGGTTGCTTCTTCTGCCATTGTTCTCCCATGTCCATGAGAGATTGATGATTGGATGAATGGATGGATGGATGGGCGGCACGCACGGGCTGTGGCACCGCCCGGCGATGCAGCAGCCCCGCTAGGCCTCGTAGACCACCTTGCCGGCAATCATCGTGAGAGACGCCGTGGCCTCGAGGACCTCAGCCGGTTCGCAGTCAAAGAGGTTGCGGTCGAGCACGCAGATATCTGCCTGTTTGCCGCACGCGAGCGTACCGATGCGATCCTCGGCATGCATGGCGTAGGCGCTGCCGTAGGTGTAGGCGCGCAGGGCCTCGGCCATGGTGATGCGCTCCTGCGGGAACCACCCTTCTGGGTTGGAACCGTCCTCGAGCATGCGAAAGGCTGCGCCGTACACCTCCTCCATGGGCTCCAAGCCCACAACGGGGAAGTCGCTGCCCAAGTGCACCACGGCACCGCTGGCAAGCAGGCTGTGCAGGGGCCACGAAAGCGCTGCACGCTCGGGGCCCACGGCATCGTCCTTGGCAAGGTCAGCCATATCGAGCAGCATGTGCCACGGTTGCATGCCGGGGCATATACCAAGCTCCGCGTAGCGCGGCAGATCCTCGGGCTGAACCGTCTCGTTGTGCTCCATGGAGTGGCGGCAACCCCGCTTACCATGCAAGCGCTCGCCCTCCTCAAAGCAATCAAGCACAAAACGCACCGAGCGATCGCCGATCGTATGGACGCGCGTGTCAACGCCCCATTCCTGCGCCCTGACAATGGCGGCACGGATGCGCTCTGGATCCTCCGCGGGCTCACCGCAGGTATCGGGCGCGTTGGAATAGGGTTCAAGCATCCAAGCGGTGTGGTCGGAGCACACGCCATCAAGAAACTGCTTAAAGCCGTGCCACTCGACCTGCGTGCCAGGGAAGTTGTACTTGGCCTTGATTTGATCGAGCGTCAAGGACTCGTTTTCGAACAGGTCGGTGTACAGGAACACACGCAGCGGCAAGTCGCCCTTGGCATTAAGACCTGCCAACACCGCATACGGGTTTTCCATGCTCACAAACGTAGGATTGACCATGCCGACCGTAGTGATTCCCAGGGCATTGGCGCGCCGGGCGGTTTTTGCAAACGACGCGTCAACAACCTCGGGCGCTGGATCGTAGACCTCGCCCATAAAGAAGGCGCCGGCGTTGTTGGAAAACACGCCCGTCAAATTGCCCTCGGCATCCTTAAGGATCTTGCCGCCTGCGGGATCGGGCGTCTGCGAAGTTACTCCCACCTTGTTGATGGCGCAGGTATTGGCACTAAAGGTATGCAGGTCAACCTGCTGCAGAAAGACCGGGCGGTCAGAGATGTACTCATCGATCATCGCGGCTGTGGGCATCTCGGGGACATCCCACTGGAACTGGATAATCTGGCAGCCCAGAATCCACTCGTTATCGGGATGGTCGGCCGCAAACGCCACGACACGTTCCATCGCCATCTCAAAACTGGTGCAGTCGATGAGGTTGACGGCAAAATCGGGGTCGGTCATAAACGCGCCCTGGGCAAAATGCGTGTGCGAGTCGATCAGGCCGGGCATGACGAGCTGGTCGCCAAAGTCGCGCACCTCGGTATCGGGACCGATAAACGGTGCCAAGTGGGCATCGTCACCGCAGGCAACGATTCTTTCGCCCCGCACGGCAACGCCGCCCTTAAACGGCTCGAGCCCATCGCCGGTAAAGACGGCGTTGCTCTTGATAACTACATCAGCCTTGTCCATGTGAGCCTCCTCAGGCATCTTTGGTTGCAACGCGGACGCACCGCCCGCGTGGGCACTCGGTTGGGAGCGTAGCGCTCCCGCATCGGCGCGTGCCTACAAGCCGTGCTCGGACGTCTGTCCCACGTCCGCGGCTTCGCGCTACACCCATTGATACACAGGGGCAAATCCGTGCCAAGGCCAGGGACCGCAAACGGTCAGTTTAAGCAGGTTTACACGCTTTACCTGCAGGTTTATTGTCTGAGATTATTACCGCGTCATTACGCCCAACGGCGTGCCCGCCCACACGGCAAGACCCGCATGCAAGGAAGAATAGGACTAGGAACGCCAAAAGGCATCTATGAGGTCATCTCGGTTGGAGACACCGCTTTTAACGTAGATGCGATGCAAGTGCGCCTTGACAGTGCCAGGGCTGATGACCAACTCGCTGGCGATGTTTTGGGCGTCGTTGCCCTTCAGCACCAGCGTGAGCACCTCCTGCTCGCGCCGCGACAGCTTATGGGCATCGGCATAGATCACAACGCGTGATGCTAGATCGTCCCCAGAGCGTGCGCTCTCGGCCGCCACGTCCTCATCGGCACGCGGATGACGGGCATACACGCGCAGGATATGGCTAAACTGGCAAAAGAGTTGGACCGCGCATACCACGAGCAGCACGTTTTCGGAGATATTGCGCTCGGACAGATACCACAAAAAGAGGCTGATGACGGGGTTTTGAGAGTCGGGGCGGCAGAGCAAAATCATGTAGGTGTCCTCGGCGATTACGCAAAACGCAAGAACGAGTGCCACCTTCCAAAAGAGCTTTGAGCGGTCGAGGTCGAGTTTCTCAACACGCGTGGCCCTGTGCCGGTAATGCCAGGCGGCATAGGCAAGACATCCTACATTGCCCAGGTCACGCGTGAGCCAAAAGAGATACTGCTGCATCTCTCCGGCAGCACCGCTGCGAGGCACCAGCACCAATTGCAAGATTGAAAACGGCACGATAGCAAGTCCGAGCATGCGCGACGTCGGCCTTTTGCGCAAGCGCGCAAACATCCACAGTACCACGCAGGCATAGATGGCAATACCGAGCACGCAGCGCAGCAAGGGGTGCTGCAACGGCTCGCTAAAGGTAACAGCGTAGTCGTATTTGAGCCGATTGTACTCGTCAAAAAAAATGACCGACATATCGAGCATGTAGAGCAAAAAGCCCGCCGCGGCCACCAGGCTGTCGCGACGGCGCGTCATGAGCCAAACCACCAATGCCACGGCACTGGTCACCAGAGCCACACCCATGATAATCGTGGTGTAGATATAGAACGCGAAACTCATGCCCGCCTCCCCTGTCTAGATGCTGTGAGGATGTTGACAGATTCTTTGCCGCAAGATTAGACTCACCGATTAAACGTACTGTATCGTTTAGATAAACAAGCTGTGTCTCACCGATGAAAGGAGATGCCATGACACCGATCGCTCCGCTCAAGATGCTCGTCGCGCCCGCCGCCAAGGCCATCACCCGACTCGGTTCTTCCATGACCTACGACGATGTCCCCTGCGCCGTTGAGGCGCGTTCGGACAGCTGCCCCTACCTGGGCCACGTCCCCTACTTTGCGCCTAAGCTCGCTTCTGATCCCGAGCACCGCGAACAGTAATCCAAGATGCAGCCAGCGCCGCACAACTCGCGGCACTACTGTTTTGGTGCAAAGCGACCTGTCCCCCTTGCGCCAACGCCGGGATTGTCGATGCTGCGGCCGCGGCGCGATATGAGGCGCGAAACCTCGCCCAGCAACACGCCGATCACCACACCCATGAGGATCGGCAACTTTGACATCTCGGCGGGCGAGCTGTTAAGCGGCACGATTGTCGCAACAATCGAAAGCACGAGTTCTACCACCGGCACCGCAAGCGCTACCGCAAGCACCTTGCCCTCGAAGGGCGCGCGAAACACACGCGGGCGGTCGTCGTATTTACGCAGGCGCCAAAACGCCGGGAACATCGGGATATAGCTCATGAGCAGAAAGACGACGTTCATCGAGAAGAAGACCCAAAAGACGTCGGAACCTTCGCCCAGCGGAATCTGAAGTAGCAGCACCAAGCTGGCAAAACAACCGTTAATGAGTGCCGAGCCGTTGGGCATGCCGGTCTTCTTGGACACCAGCGCAAAGGGACGCGGCATGTTGCCATGGCGCGCGGCATAGCTCGCCACGTTGTTGACGCCAAAACTCCAGCAGATCATGTTGGCAAACAGCGTTACCAGAAAGGCCATGCCCACGATCATTGTCAGCGGGTGAGCGCGCCCCACCATGGCGGCAACCGCGTCCACAATGCCCGAATCGAGCGAAAGCTGCTCGGTGGGAACCGCAGCCCCAATGCCGATGCCGCAAATGATGTAAATCGCCGCGATGGCAACGCCACCGGCGATAACCGCCTTGGGGATATCGCGCGACGGATTCTTCATCGTGCTGGCAAAGGTCGCGACCACCTCAAAGCCCATAAAGTTGAATAGGATGATTGAAAGATACGTCAGTGAGTTAGTGTCTCCCAGATCGGGGACAAAGGTCTTAAACGACATATCGTTGGCAAAGCCGTTATTGCAGGCAAACCAGATGCCGACGATTCCCACCACGGCGGTAATGAGCACCTTGATGACGGCGCCGCCATCCATGACCCAATCGGCCTCGGCCACCGGCTGCATTGCCATGACCGTGACGCCCCACACAAAGGCAAGCTCGATGGCAATTCGGACCCCAAGCGAAAATTCGATGCCCCATACCGCATTGATGACACTGGGGAACATGCAGGCGATACTTGCCACCCACAGCGGAAAGTTGACCCAATAGCACCAGGAGCAGCGGGCGCCCCAACGGTCGCCCAAGCCCAGGCGAACCCAATCGTACAGGCCGCCCTCGGAATCGAACGCTGTACCGAGCTCGGCCACCACCAGGCCATAGGGAAGCAAAAACGTAATGATGAGGAAGATCCACCAGAAGAACTGCACGTTACCCATGGCAGATGCCGGAGCAGCCGCCTCGATGGTAAAGACAACGCAGATAACCGAGAGGATGACCTCGAACAGGGAGAACTTTTTACCTGCCATGGCACGCTTCCCCTACAGCAAAAAGGATGGCATCTGTACCGAAGGCGCAGCCCAAGGTAGGGTTGCAGGCCGCGTCACCGGTACAGGTGCCATCCCAAAGAGAGGAGAGGATGCAATTGTTGGACCAACGCTCGCGGAACAGGCGCGTGTAGATAACGATACGCTGGTACATAGATACTCCGATCAAAACGGTCGCGCTCGCAACCGGAAACTTTCGGCAATTGAAGACGCGTCTGACCTGGGAAATTCAAGCGAACAATTGGCCTAACCCGCAATAAATCCCAGATCAGACGTGTACTCAATCAAAGAGGCGGGCACTCCGAAGTGGAGGCAACGGAGTGCCCAAAGAAAACCCAACCAATCAATCAGGTAGTCCCTGTCCGATTGATCGACTTGGTTTTCGAGGTGCCCCAGGTCGCCGCGAAAGAGGAGCGAAGCGTACTTTGGTACGCGAGCGACGGCTTGAGCGGCGAGATGGGGTGCCTCGGAAAGCCAGACGATTAAGCCGACGGCTCCTGCTGGGTAATGCAGTGGATATTGCCGCCGCCGAAGACGACCTGCTCGGACTGAACGCCGACGCACTTGTAGACGCCCTCGCCCCAGACCTCGTCGTAGATCTTCTGGAGCGTGTCAACGGCCAGCTGGTCGTTCTCGTCGCCGTACTGCGGGACGATAACGCCGTGGTTGGTGACCAGGTAGTTCATGTAGGAGGCGATCAGCGGCTCGTCGGGGACGCGCGGCTCGGCGTTCTCGTCGGCGTCGATGGTGTCGCAGGAGGCCTGGTCCATGAACAGCGGGTTCACGGGCATGCAGAGCTTGTAGACCTTCATCTTGCGGCCCTTGGCGTCAACGGCGTTGGAGAGGGTCTCGTAGGCGGCGTGACACTGCTCGTAGAACGGATACTCGGGATCGTCGGTCCAGATGCAGGCCATGACGCCCGGAGCGATGAACGTGGCGACGTCGTCGATGTGGCCGTTGGTCTCCTCGGGGTCGATGCCCTCCTTGACCCAGATGACCTTCTCGACACCCAGGTAATCCTTGAGGTGCTCGTCCATGTAGGCGCGAAGCTCCTCGCTCCAGGGCTCAAACTTCTTCTTGAACTTGGGCCAGATGGACTCGGGATCCTCTTCCTCCTCGAGCACTGCAGAGCAGGTGCGGCCCGGGGAAAGCAGGCACTGGTCGGTCACGACAAGGGTGCCCTCGCCGTCGACGGTGATGGAGCCACCCTCGAGGATCATGTCATCGGGACGGTAGCGGCGGCAGCCGGAGAGCTCGGCCATCTTGAGGGCGATCTGCTCGTCCTTGTCCCACGGGAAATAGAGGCCGTCGACGAGACCGCCGTAGGCGTTGAAGTGCCAGTGGTTGGCGCGCTTCTCGCCCTTGCCGTTGATGACGTAGGTGGCGGCGGTGTCGCGGAACCAGGCGTCGTCGGTGGTCATCTCGATAACGGTGACGTTCTCATCGTTCTCAAAGACGGCCTTGCAGTTGGCATAGTCGACCTGGTTGGCGCACATATAGACCGGGGTGAACTCGGAGATGGCGCGGGCGATGGCGGCATACTGCTTCTGAGCCGGCTTGGCGCCGTGGGCCCAGGTGTCGGTGCGGTGGGGCCAACCCATCCACACGCGATCCTGCGGGGCGAACTCAGCGGGCATAAAGAAGCCGTCGGCCTTGGGGGTGGACTCGGACTCGGTGATCGTACGCATAAGATTTCCTCCAAATCGAACGATCGCTTGCTGCGGGCGGGTTACCCGCAGCCTAAAACCAAGAGATGGTAGGCGCCCGTTCCCCGGCAAAGGTCGGGGCGCCCGGCGCCGGTTTTCACGGAATCGCACCGGCAAGCGACGACGTAACCAAGTGCGCGGAGACAAAACGCACGAAGGATACGGAAGAGAGATTGGGGTGGGCGGTGGTTACCGGAGCTATCGCTCACACCCACCCCGGGGAATGGTTAGCAAACCTGTCGCTTGGGCACGCCTCCGAAGAGGCTAGAGTGCCCAGAGTCGGGAGCGACAAGCCCGACGAAGCGCGCGTTGGTGCACGAGGAGGGTTGGAGCCCCAGAACCGGGTGCTCTAGTTCTCCTCGGCCTCGGCGGCCTCCTCAGCGAGACGCTGGGCTGCGAGCTCAGGGGTCAGACCCTTGTACTCTTCCTTGCGGCCCTTGGCGCTGACGACGCGGACGACCTCGCCGATGAGCACGAGCACGATGAAGATAACGATCATCGGGAGCTTGTCGCCAATCTCGGCGGCGGAGAACGGCACCAGCGTTGCGACGATGGCCAGGACCAGCTCGATGCAGGGGATGGCCAGCATGACCTTCATCATGGTGCCCTTAAACGGGAACGTGAAGATGCGCTCACGGTTCGGGTCGTTCTTACGAAGGTTGAGGAACGCCGGGAACATCGGGATGTAGGTCAGCAGCAGGAAGACGACGGAGGTGCCGAAGAGCATCCAGAAGACACCGTTGGAGATGGCGTCGATGGGAACCAGCTGCAGGCACAGCACCAGGGAGGCAACGATGGCGTTGACCAGGTTGGCGCCGTTGGGCATATCGTCATCCGAGATCATCGAGGCGAAGACCTTGGGCATGTTGCCGTGCTCGGCAGCGTAGCGGGCGACGGAGTTGACGCCGAAGGACCAGGCGGCCATGTTGGCGAACAGGGTGATCAGGAAGGCGATGCAGATGACCTTGAAGATCATGGAGTCGCCCACCATGGTCTGGACTGCGACGATCATGCCGTAGTCGGGATCGATGGAGTCGGCCGGCACCGCAGCGCCGATGCCAAAGCCAGCGAACAGGTAGATCACGGCGATGGACAGGCCACCGACGATGATAGCCTTGGGAATATCGCGAGCGGGATCGGCCATGTCATCGGTCATGGTGCAGATGACCTCGAAGCCCATGAAGTTAAAGATGATGATCGACAGGTAACCGAGAGCGTTGGTGTTGGTGAGCTCGGGCAGGAAGGTGGCAGCGGACATGTCGTTCGCAAAACCGTTCTCCATGGCATACCAAATGCCCAAAGCGCCAACGATAACGGCGACGGCGACCTTGATGATGGCGCCACCGTTAAGGACCCACTCGGAGTCGGCCGCCTTGGAGCGGCCCATGAGGTAGACGATCCACACAAAGGCAAGATCGATACCCATCTTGGCGATCAAGTTGAACTCAACGCCAAAGACCATGCCCAAAATGTCGGGGAACATGGTAGCCAGCGAGGCAATCCACAGCGGGTAGTTGACCCAGTAGTAATACGAGATGCGGGCGCCCCATTTGTCGCCCAGGCCATCGCGTACCCAGTCGTAAATGCCGCCCTCGCCGTCATAGGTGGTGCCGAGCTCGGCAACAACCATGCCATAAGGAAGCAGGAAGGTCAGGATCAGGAAGATCCACCAGAAGAACTGCTGGTTGCCAATGGCAGCAGCAGGAGCGGCGGCCTCGCAAACGAAGACGACGCAGATGATGGTCGAAATGACCGTCAAAAAGGAAAGCTTTTTCTTTCCGTCGCTCATGATGAGCTCCTTCGCTCAGTCTTGGACAGATCCGAGGCCCAAGGTACTAAGGCAATTGCCTGAGCCTCGGTGAGCGGGCGACAGGAGACGAGCATCCGCCGCCCGCAAACGTGCGTTTAGCAGGCTTAAGGCTTAGAGCTGCTCGAGAGCCTCGAGAGCGGCGTGAAGCTCGGCCTTGGCGGAGTACTCGACACCCTCGTCGTTGAGCGGGGTGCGCTTGCCCAGGGCAGCGAGGAGAGCACGGATGGAGTGCTTGCGGTTCTCGGCCTCGACCCAGCACAGGGAGCGCTCGGGATCGTCCATAACCTCGTCGACGACTTCCTCGTTGCGAGTGGCCGGCAGGCAGTGCATGAACTTGGAGTTGGGGCCGGCGAAGTTCATCATGTCCATGGTGACCTGATACTTGGGGTAGAACACGTCCATGTAGTTCTCGCCCGAGACCTCCTCGTCGTACAGGCCATACCACACGTCGGTGTAGATGAAGTCGGCGCCCTTGATGCACTCGATGTCGTCGGAGATGACGACGGAGCCGCCGGAGACCTTGCAGTTCTCCTCGGCGATGGCCATCATCTGCTTGCCGAACTCGGCGCGCTCCTCAACGGTGCCAACGTGCAGGCCGCCGTCGGGGATCTGGTGGCCCTTGGGTCCAAACTGGACAAACTTCATGCCGACCTTGGAGGCGATGAACATGAGGGAGACGCAGACCTGGGTGGCGTCGCCGATGAAGGCCAGGGTGCAGTCCTCGATCTTCTTGCCCTCGGGGAGGTTCTCGAGCATGGTCATGAGGTCGCCCATCTCCTGCGTGGGATGGTTGAACTCGGACATGCCATTGATGACGGGCACAGCGGAGCCCTCGGCGAGGCCGACGACGTCCTTGTGACGGTCAACGCGAGCCATCATGATGTCGAGCAGCGAGCCCATAACGCGAGCGGTGTCGCCCAGGGACTCGTGACCGCCGAGCTGGATGGTGCCAGGGCCATAGAACTGAGCATGGCCGCCGAGGTCGGTCATAGCGGTCTCGAAGGAAAGACGGGTGCGGGTGGAAACCTGCTGGAAGATCATGCCAAGGCTCTGGTTGCGGAGCAGGTGCGGATAATAACCGTCAACCTTGATGGCCTTCTTCATTGCCAGGCCAAGATCCTCGATAGCCAGGATCTGCTCTTTGGTGAAGTCGTTGGTGTCGATGAAATCCTTAGGCAGCGCCATGCCGATTCCTTTCCGCCGGTCGTGCCGACTATTGCTATGAGGCGCTCGAACATCACGCCTCGTGTTGACAAGACCATCATTCACCCGTATGCAATTTTTACCTAGTTTATTCGGGATTAAAGACCGTTCACGGAGTTACACCCCCTCTAAACCAATATAAACCCGCAGGTAGCCAGCTTGCAGGGGGTTTACTATCTAGAACCGCGAACGGTATACGGCTATGCTGTATCTCGGCGCCTAATCCGCAATGGAACGAAGGGTTGAGACGTCTATATCCCACAAGGTATACAGGGCTCGGCCATAGATGAAATGAGATGGGACGGTGGCAGATGAACACCCTGATGTTCTTCTATACCCTAGCGATACTCGTGATCTGTATTGTGACGGCAGTGCTTTCGCTTGCCGCCTATGCCTCGTCTCGTCGACGCTTCTTTATCTATGGCAGCGGCGTTTTTATTTGCTATGCCATCGAGATGACCGAGATCTTCTTTTTTGAATACACGTTGCAAAACCAGAGTTTTCCAGCCAGCGACTATTACTCAATTACCATGCCTGTGTTGCGGACCCTTGTGGCGACCGCTTCACAAGCTTTTATCTGGCTCATTGCCATGGACTTGCTCGACAAACATTCAAAAAAGCAGTTTGTTATTCCCGTCGCAACGTTCTTCCTGAGCGAGCTGCTGGTCATTGTCGCTGTCCCCTACGGCCCCATGCATCAATGGCTCTACTACACGATGCGTCAGGTATTCCTTGTATTTGTGGGACTGTATATCTTTTGGACGGCGCATAAAAGCACGCAGGTCGAGCTTAAGGCGCGCGTCAACAATCAACGAAAGCACCTCATTATCGGCGCCATTCTGGTCGGGTGCATCGTTGCCGAGGATTTCTACAACATCCTTGTTGTTCCCATGAGCCTGGCACCCTCTTGGCTGCAGCTGTACCTGTCCGAGCGCAACTTTAGCGAGAACATCTTTGCGTGCTACTTTGCGATTCTGCTGATCATCTATGCCTATCACGTGCTTTCGATTCGCATGCAGGAGGCGCCCGAGGAAAAGAACGTCAGCGATCTTGATCGACACATCGAAGAGCAGATGCCCTTCTATCGCAACGCCTACAAGCTCTCCAACCGCGAAACCGAAGTCATGCGTCTGGTTGTGTTGGGCAAATCGAACCAAGAGATCGCTGACGAGCTCTTCCTTGCCGTGGGCACCGTCAAGACCCATATCCACAACATCCTGGTCAAAACTGAGCAGCAAAACCGCACGACGCTCATCCTCCACTTTTGGAAACGATAACCTACCAAAAAGGGACAGGTTTATTTTGGCAGGTTTTATCTGGGCAAATGCCAAAACCGCCGCGAGGGAGCTACTTTCCCTCGCGGCGGTTTTCTAGCAGTAAAACCAAGTGAGTAGGCTTTTGGCGGGATGCCGAGCACGCCCCAAAACACCACCGCCCTGACCTGCGGTTTTATTGAGCGTTTGGCGCGGTGTGCTCGACAAGTCCAAAAAAGTCTACTCACTTGCATCTGAGAGGCATCCGATAGACAAAAAACCGCCGCGGAAGGGGGCCGACTCCCTCCGCGGCGGTTGTTTGCGTTAGTTTTGCGACGGTTTTGCCCGCTTGCTACTCGCTGTAGCGGGTGGCGATGGCAGCTTGTACCATGCCGGCGCTCATGAGGTACGTCACCAGGAAGTAGCCACCATAGGCTGCCAGGAAAATCGCACAGGTGAGGCCCACCGTGCCGCCGATGCTCATGTTGCCAAACGTGCTCACCAGCTCGATGATCACCTTGAGCGCCACAAAGGAGTGCGCCAGACCCACTGCCAGCGGGAACAGGAAGAACACCGCTTGCTGTGCCATCACCGAATGGCGAATCTGGCGGTCGTCACAGCCGATCTGCGCCAGCACGCGATAGCTGCGGCTGCCATCTGCCACGTTGGAGAGCTGCTGGATCGACAGAATTGCCGCGCATGCAACGACCAGTACAAAGCCGATGTAGATAGCCAGATAGCTAATCATGCCGTTCATCTGCGCTGCCTGCGTATATAGCTCGGAGCGTGTCATGAAGACTCCCCACGACCCCGGCTCCTTGCCGTCAACGAGCAGATTGTCGAGCATGGTGTATTTAATGAGCTCATCGGCCTCGGTAACATCCATCCCCTGCTTGTAATTAACGAGCAGATTACTGGAATACGGCTGCAGATTAAGCTGGGACAGCAGCTCATCGGCAACGACCACGGTACCGGGATTGCTACCGAGCCCCGAGTTGGCGATGGCCGCCGTGTCCTCGTCCGACTTATCGGTTGCGGGCTTGAGCTCATGCCCACCCAAGGTGAGGGTATGGCCGCCGGCCATATATTTGGTGTACAGGTCGCCCAGCTCACCGCCCATATCACACGTAAGCACGTACTGGTCGCGGCCAATGCTCACCGGCTCCTCGCCCATCATCTGGCGCAGCTTGTTGTACTGGCTCGCCGGCGTCACAAACAGGCCCATATCATCGGCATTGCTGCCCTCGAGCACCTTGGGGAGCTTTTCGCCCATGGCCTTGCACATCTCGCCCGCCGTCACCGAAGGATCCGAGCCGCCAAGCGTATAGCTCAGATACGAGTCGATCTGCACATGTTCACCGGCAACATCGGCGATATTGACCTTCTTGCCGGTCTCGTTGCCATTATCTGCCGACTTGCCCTTGATACTTTCCGCAACGTTATCGGGATCGATACGGTCACCGTGCCATGCAGCGTACAAATCGACCGTTGCGTCTGCCAGCACCATGCGATCGGCCTCGGAAGGATTGACATACTCCTTGTAGTAGTCGAGCGTTTCGGGCGTGTAATAGACATACGTCTGAGACGCGTCAACAGGGTTATAGCGCTCCAGGTTTTCGTTCATCACGTTGGCGATCGACATACCGCACGTCACCGAGGTGATGGCCAAAAACAGAATCATCGCGATGACGCCCATCGAAAAGCACACCGTATTGACCTTGGCCGAAAGCTGGCGCACGGTAAACATGTTGAGGCCGCGCCAATACACGCTGCGCAGGCTCTGCAGCAGCTTGATGAGCATGCCCGAGAGTCCCCAGAACAGGGCAAAAGTACCCACTGTAACCATAGCGGTCGTAATGCCAAACTGGCTCATGGCCTCTTGCAGCTTGCTGTCCGTCGCGGTTAGCGGGAACCCATCACGTAGCAGACGGTAATAGGCCACGCCCACAAGCACCACGCCCACGGCAAAGATGGCAATCGCGATCCAGGGGTTGCGTGTCTTGATGCTCTCGTTGCGACGCTCGGCACCCATGAGCTCAATGAGCTTAGTGCGACGCACGGCGCGAAGGTTCAGCAGTAGCGTGAGCACAAACATTACGAGCATGCAGGCAAGGGTCAGGTTGAACGCATGCATCGAGAAAAAGAAGTGGAAATCGGCAATCTGCGTCTTAAAGAGCGAGGCGGTAAAGAACGTCATGAGCTGGGAGAGCCCCACACCCAGCATAATACCAGCGACGAAGGCGCCGACCGAAACGATCACGGTCTCGAACGCCATGATCGTGGCGACGCGCCCGCGGCCCATGCCGAGCACCTGGTACAGGCCAAACTCCTTTTTGCGGCGCTTCATGATGAAGTTATTGGCATACACCATCAAAAAGGCCATAACGCCGGCCAAAAAGTACGTGAGGTAGCCGAGCATGCCGCCCATGAGCTCGGACAGTCCCTCCTCCTTGATGCCAGCGATGTCGACCTGCATCGAGATGGTGTTAAAGGCATAGAAGACCGTGACACCCAGGGTGAGCGTCAACAAGTAGACGAGGTAATCGCGCCCGGCGCGGCGGACGTTGCCCCAAGCGAGTTTACAGAGCATCGGAGCCCTCACCGCCCATCATGGCAACGACCTCCATAATACGGTCGAAGAACTCTCGGCGGTCGGTGTCACCGCGGCGCAGCTCGGTAAAGATCTTGCCGTCGCGAATAAACAGTACACGGCTCGTGTAGCTGGCGGCAAAACTGTCGTGCGTAACCATGAGCACGGTGGCGCGCAGGCGGCGGTTGAGGGCCTCTAGGCTCTCGAGCAGCAGGCGGGCGCTTTTGGAGTCGAGGGCGCCGGTGGGCTCGTCGGCCATAATCATAGTGGGGTCGGTGACGAGCGCGCGGCAGGCGGCGACGCGCTGCTGCTGGCCGCCGGACATTTGGTAGGGATATTTGTCGAGTACCTGGCTCACGGACAGACGCGCGGCCACGTCCTGCACGCGGGTCGAGATTTCGGCCGAATTCACACGGGCGATGGTGAGCGGCAGGGCGATGTTCTCGCGTGCCGTGAGCGTATCGAGCAGGTTGGAATCCTGGAAGATAAAGCCGAGCTCCTCGCGGCGGAACTGCGAAAGCTTGGCCTGCTTCATGCGCGTCACGTCCTGGCCGTTGATGCGGATCGTGCCACTTGTGGCGCTATCGATGGTCGACACGCAGTTGAGCAACGTCGACTTGCCCGAGCCCGAGGCGCCCATGATGCCAACGAATTCGCCGCGGTTGACGGTAAAGCTGACGTCGTTGAGCGCACGGGTCACGTTGCCCAGCGCTCCATATACCTTTTCGAGATGCGCGACCTCCAGTACCGGGGCCGCCATGTGCGTGGTTTGCATACCGAGTCCTTTCTTGCGATTAGTCTACGGCATCTATAGTCGCAAGAAGCCGAGTCGGCTACCATCGATATGGCTTACGCTTGCCTTACCGTTGTGTAAGGTACGGGTAGCTAGCCTGTCACTTGTTGATGTTGAGAGAGGACTCCTGTTGAAGACTGTTCATGTTGCTGCCGGGATCATTCGCAAGGAAGGATCTGACGAGCTGCTTGCCGTGCAGCGCGGCTATGGCGACATGCAGGGACTTTGGGAGTTCCCGGGCGGCAAGCTCATGCGTGGCGAGACGCCCGAAGACGCCGTGCGCCGCGAACTTATGGAAGAGCTGCAGGTAAAGGTCACCAACCTGCGCGATTTCTATACCGTTGAGTACGACTACCCCGATTTTCATCTTTCGATGGAGTGTTACTACTGCTCGCTCGCCGATGAATCCGACGAGCCCCAGAAGCACGACCGGCAGCTCGATATCCGCTGGATTCCGCGCACCTCGCTGGCAACGGTAGAGTGGATGCCCGCCGACAAAGGGCTGATCGATGCGCTGATTGAGCTCAAGGAAGACCGGCTTGAGGCAAGCGCGGCCAATGACGTCGAGTCAGCGACCGACGAGCCCACCACCAAGCCCAAGTGCAAAACCAAACGCCGCTCCAAAAAGCGTCCCAAACCCGGTCTGCTCGACGGCATCGACACCTCGGACCTCTCCGCCGACGAGCGCGAGCTGGTCCGCCGTCGCGCCGCCATCAAAAAGTCCATGAAGGGCAATAAGCGCGCCAACACCAAGCCCGAGCTGCTCGTTCGCCAGCGCCTGCGCGCCGCGGGACTCACGGGATACCGTTTGGAGTGGAAGGTCCCCGGCAAGCCCGACATCGCCTTCCCCGGCCGCAAGATCGCCATCTTCGTCAACGGCTGCTTTTGGCATCGCTGCCCCAAGTGCAACCCCAGCCAGCCCAAGCGCAATGTTGAGTTTTGGGAAGCAAAGTTCCGCCGCAACGTCGAGCGCGACCGCGCCGCCGTGGCAGCGCTCACCGAAATGGGCTGGACACCCATAACTATCTGGGAATGCGAACTCAAAAAGGACCGCATCGACGCCACCATGGAAAAGGTCATCGAGCAGGTTCGCGCCGCGACCCCGCAGCGCTAAAACGAGCCATTCACAGACCCCGCACGCGCGCGCCACATCCGCGCCATAAACCTTAGAAAGCCCTTAAGCTCAAAACCTTTCAAAGGTGTTACTCGATAGCTTTGACCTGCGGTTTCACCGTAATCGCAAACCTCATTAAGCCTTTCTTTAGCGCTTCTTTGCAACGACCGCGGCATAATACTGCCAACGCACGGGACCTAGCAGCACACCCCGTGCGCAACCTTTTGGTGGACATCGAGGAGGCCGCATAAGCATGCATTCTTCCAATGACGCAGCACAGCAGCCATCCCTAAAACATGCAAACCTTTTCTCCTTCCCCCCGACACAGAGAAACGGTCTCCTCGACTCCCCCACCACAAAAACCAAGCGCTCAGCCGATCAGAACCTCAACTTACGAGCATCCTTCGAAAAGCTCCAAGCATCCCTAGACAAGGCGTTCCCCGAACAGGCAAGAGCAATCTAAGCTCATCGCGCTTTATACTGATGCCATGCGAAACATGGATCACATAGAATTGCACCGCGGAGGACGCGAGGAAGCGTTTCCCGAGACTGCCGAAGACTGGCCCTATATTGCCGAACGCGCAGAATTCGCTCGCTATCCGGGCAATTCCGTCCCCTGGCACTGGCATTCCGAAGTTGAGCTTTTCTACATGGAACAGGGAGCAATTGACTATCGCACGCATGCGACTCATGAGCACATGCGCTTTGAGGAAGGGTCCGCCGGCTTTATCAACGGCGGCGTTTTGCACAGCACCCTGCAATCACCCAATTCGGCGCCAGCCATTCAAATGCTGCATATCTTTCAGCCGTCAATGCTCGGCGATCCCGCGGGACGTCTCCAAAAGCGCTACATCAATCCATTGCTTCAATGTCGAGGCGTCGATGTGCTCAAATGGTCGCCCACCAATCCCGACGATATGCCCTTTATCGATTTGCTGAAGAGCTCCTTTAACCACAATCTTCAACAGCCGCAGAACGAGATGGCGCTTCGAAATAGCCTGTCAGAACTCTGGATTCAGATCTATGCCAAGGCTGAACCACAATTCGCTTTGGACAATAGTTCTTTGATGACCAGCCGCGATGTTCGGTTCAGGGAAATTCTGGACTACATCCGCACAAACTATGCAGACAGCATAGATGTTCCCCAAATTGCATCCGCGGTCGGCATCAGCGAAAGAGATTGCTATCGCACCATCAAAGCTTGCGCGGGAACAACCCCAGCCGCGTATCTACGCGCATACCGCATCACCCGCGCTTGCACGCTCTTGACGCACACCACGCGAACGGTACAGACGATCGCTCACCAATGCGGCTTTGCAACGGCGAGCCACCTTGGGCAGGTATTCAAGGAACAAATTGGCTGTACCCCTTCTGAGTATCGAGCCATGAGGCAGAATTTCGATACTACGGGGCAGAAATAACGCTAGCGCTCCCACCTCACCTGTCCCACACTATCAGACAGATGAGAGAAAGGAATGCCATGAAACAATTCGACCATGTCGTGTTTGACGTTGACGGAACATTGGCAGATACAGAAGAAAGCGTTCTGTCATCGCTTGCCCAGATAGTCCAAGAAGAGACCGGCAAAACGCTCCCCCAAAACGAGCTTGAATTTGCCCTCGGCATACCCGGCAAGGATGCCCTTGAGAAACTTGGGATCTACTCGCAGGCAACGTTGGATCGCTGGTGCCAAGTTGCCGCCAGCTTTAAAAGCACCATCAGCGTGTTTCCCGGCTTGCACGAAGTCATCGCAACACTCTCCGACAACGGCTGCAAACTTGGCATCGTCTCCTCACGTGCGCGCGACGAATACGCAGAAGAAATTGCACCCCTTGGCTTCGATAAGTATTTTGAGCACATCATCCTTGTCGAAGACACAACCGAACATAAACCCGCACCCGCACCCATGCTCGAATATCTACAGCGCACGGGCGCAAACCCCAACAGCGTCATCTACATTGGCGACACCGTCTACGACGAACAATGCGCAACTTCAGCAGGGGTCAGCTTTGCCCGAGCAGCATGGGGGTCACACCAAGACATCCCAAACGCCACCTACAACCTCAAAACCCCCAACGACCTATTAACCCTAACAACCAAGTAACCCTCGCGCCCCACCCTTTCAGCCCCAACGCCACAAGGGCGACGACCTCGAGCAGGTCAACTTGGGAGGGACGAGGGCTTAGTTCCCCAATCTTTCCGCAGGGGGCAAAAAGCCTCGCCGCACGAAGTGCGCAGCGAGGCTTTTTGCATGCCCGAGGACGATTGGGGAACTAAGCCCTCGTCCCTCCCCGGGATATGTAGCGAGTCGGAGTACCCTTGCTGTTACTCTGCTTTGCCCACAGAGTTGAGGTTGGTCATGCGGATCTTAACCAGCTCGGTGATCTCGCGCATGCCCTCCTTGGCCGGCTTCTTGGGGTCGAAGCAGGCGGGGTTCTCGGCCATGTAGGCCATGAAGCCCTTGGTGTAGGCCTGACGCAGCTCGGTGGCATAGTTAACCTTGCAGATGCCGTTCTTCACAGCCTCGGCAACCTGCTCATCGGGCACACCGGAGGTGCCGTGCAGGACCAGCGGCACGTCGACGGCGTCGCGGATGGCCTTGACCACGGACTGCTCGATGTGCGGATCGCTCGTGTACACGCCGTGGCTGGTGCCAACGCCAATGGCCAGCGAGGTGCAGCCAGTGCGCTCGACGAACTCCTTGGCCTCGGCGGGGTCGGTGTAGGGGCTCTCGCCCTCAACCGCGGGACCGTCGTCCTCCTTGCCGCCAACCTTGCCAAGCTCGGCCTCGACGGGCACGCCCATGGCGCGGCCAGCGTCGGCGACGGACTTGGTCAGGGCGATGTTGTCCTCAAAGGACTCGTGCGAACCGTCGATCATGACGGAGGTGTAGCCAGTGCGGAAGGCCTGCATGCAGCGGTCATAGCCATCGCCATGATCGAGGTGCAGGGCGACGGGCACGGAAGCGCGCTCGGCAGCAGCCTTGACCATGCCGTAGAAGTAATCCAGGCCAGCGGTCTTGATGGTGCCCGGGGTGGTCTGCATGATGACGGGGGACTTGGTCTCCTCGGCAGCGGCCAGAACGGCCATAACAAACTCGAGGTTCTCGACGTTGAACGCGCCGACGGCGTAGTGGCCGGCCTGAGCGTCCTTGAGCATCTTTTCGGTGGTAACAAGTGCCATGAGCGTTTGCTCCTCTCCCTCGCCCGCATCTGGACATCGGGCGTACGTGTCCGCAAGGCGTTTTACCTTGCGTTTTGCTGAGCTCATTGTATGAAATTCAGCGGGTATGAATGTGCGGGATGTTGTCACTCCGCAGGACAAGACCCTCAATTTTGAAAAGCAAACGGAAGGGTTTTGTGCCGAGCGCACGTGTTCGATATTGAGTTTTGAGCGTCGAACGTCTTTCTTTTATAGAAAAGATAAGTAATCGAAAGGCGTTTTCTTACTCAAAAAGAAAATGAACGAAAATAGAGTCAACACAATTCCTGCAAATATTGCCGAGAATGGAGCTACCATGGCCCACGCAACAACCCGAGCTTTTGCCGACGAACGCCGCGCCGCCATCATGGAAATGCTCGAGCATAATGCCTCGGTGCAGGTGGCAGAAATCGCCCAGACCTTTGGCGTGTCCTCCGTCACGGCCCGCGCCGACTTGGACGCCCTCGCCGAGGCTGGCAAACTGCGCCGCACGCATGGCGGCGCCGTGTCGCTCCACAAGCGCCTGACCGTCTCCACGCAGGACCGGCGTATTAACGTCAACGTGGCCGCAAAGCAGGCCATCGCCCAAAGCGCCATTGAGCTCGTCAGCGACGGTGACACGCTGCTCGTCGACTCGGGCACCACCGCGCTTGAATTTGTCCGCCTACTCGACCAACGCGACGGCATCACCGTCATCACGGCCGACATTACCATCGCCGATTACATCGACGAGAGCATGCCCTCGGTCGACGTCGTCATGCTGGGCGGCGCGCTGCGCAAAGGCCACCGCTATCTGTACGGTCCGCTCACCATGCAGGCGCTGCAGATGGTTCATGCCGACCTCGCCATCATGTGCCCCGGTGCCTTTGTTCCGGGCTGTGGCTTCACCACCGACTTTCCGCAGATGGCCGAGACCAAAACGGCCATGATCGTCGCCGCGCGTAAGAGCGTGGCGCTCATGGACGCGAGCAAGGTCAACGGACGCGGCATGT
This sequence comes from uncultured Collinsella sp., assembly GCA_958415625.1. Classification (GTDB taxonomy): domain Bacteria; phylum Actinomycetota; class Coriobacteriia; order Coriobacteriales; family Coriobacteriaceae; genus Collinsella. The sequence goes on from CATYZI010000006.1 coordinate 25,049, forward strand.
ACCGCTTCGCCGAACTTACCGATGTCGACGACATCGTGATGGACCGTGACCCCGATGACTCCGTCGCCACCTCAATCGCCGAGACCACCGACATCGACGCCCCAACCCTCGTCCTCGCCACCGCCTAAAACAAAAACCACCACAAAGGGAACAGGCACCTTTGTGGTGGTTTTGACGGTGAATGTGGAGTGTCGTTACTTGGATAGCTCGTCGGCGAGGGCCTCGATCTGCGCGCGCGAGGCGTCGTTGAGCGAACCCAGGACGGTCACCTTGTTCTGCGTCAGGGTAATGTCCTTCATGCCCTCGAGCTCCTTGGTCATGACCTTGGCAGCGGCAGGCGCCCAGGAACCGGCCTCGACAAGCGCCACGGTACGGTTCTGGTAGGCATGCTCGGCGAGCGTGTGGATGAAGGTGCTCATGAACGGGAAGATCTCGCCCTGGTAGGTGATGGAAGCGAGCACCAGACGGTCGTAGCGGAACGCGTCCTCAACGGCCTCGGCCATATCATCGCGAGCAAGGTCGAAGACGGAGACCTTCTGGCCGCGAGCCTCGAGTGCCGCGGTGAGCTCCTCGACGGCTGCCTTCAGGTGGCCGTACACGCTCGCATAGGCAATGGTGATGCCCTCGTCCTCGGGCTGATAGCTCGACCAGGTGTTGTAGGTGTCGAGGTAGTAGCCCAGGTTCTCGGTTAGCACGGGGCCATGGAGCGGACAGATAACCTGGATGTCCAGATCGGCGGCCTTCTTAAGCACGGCCTGCACGAACTTGCCGAACTTTCCCACGATGCCAAAGTAGTAACGGCGTGCCTCGCAGGCCCACCCTTCCGGATCTTCGATGTCATTGGCACCAAACTTGCCAAAGCCATCGGCACTAAAGAGCACCTTATCGGTGGACTCGTAAGAGAACAGCACCTCAGGCCAGTGCACGTTGGGGGCGCCGACAAAGGTCAGGCTGTGACCGCCCAGATCGAGCACGTCGCCCTCTTTGACGACCATCTTGCGCTCGGGGTAATCGGTACCAAAGTAGTTGACCATCATGCGGAAGGCACCCATACTGGCCACGATCTGGGCCTGGGGATAGCGCTCCATAAAGGCGGCGATGCCGGCGGAGTGGTCGGGCTCCATGTGGTGGACGACCAGGTAATCGGGCGTGCGACCGTCGAGCACGGCCTCGATGTTGCCGAGCCACTCGTCAACAAAACCGCCGTCAACCGAATCGGCGACAGCGATCTTCTCGCCCAAGATTACGTAGCTGTTGTATGCCATACCGTTCTCGGACACGTCGTACTGGCCCTCGAACAGGTCAATGTCGTGATCGTCGACGCCAACGTAGCGGATATCCTTGGTGATCTCCATCAGGCAAAGCCTCCTAGATAGACAAAAGAGCCCGTCTATCATAGCACTCGGCCGTATCTCAACAGCTATCTGCCGGCATCCTTACCATTTGTTATTGAAGCGCGGCAACACGCCGTTGACCTGCGGAAACTATGAGCGCGGAGCCGCTGTGGTATGTCGAACGATGAGCTGGCCGGGGATACGGATGGCGACGGTCTTGCCCGGCACCCCCTCCTTAGGGACCGCATGCTCAAACACCTCGCGTCCGCGCTGATGCAGATCGAATCGCACGGTCGTGAGCTCGTTGTGTGCGACAAAATCGTCGAGCGAATCGTCGACGCCCACCACACTCACGTCCTCGGGCACGCGCAGGCCACTATCGCGCAGCGCGGCGATGGCGCCGTTTGCCATCTGGTCGTTTGCCGCATAGATCGCCGTCATGGCGCGGTCGTGTTCTGCCAGATACCTGCCGGCCTCGTAGCCGCTGTTGGCAGACCAGTCGCCCTCGAGCGGCTCTGCCGGCTCGATATGCCTGCGCTCGAGCGCGTCTTGCCAACCGGCGCGGCGGAACTGCTCGTCCACCGAGAAGGACGGGCCGCCGATATAGCGAATCTGTTCGTGACCAAGCTCAAACAGGTGATCCATAAGCAGCAGCGAGCAGCCGTAATGGTCGGAGTCGACCGTGGTCACGCGCGGATGCGCATACATGGTGACGATAACCGTGCCGATTCCCGGCAGCGGATCAAACGTCTCAAAGTCGGGCGCCATGCGGCTCATGCCGATGATGATGCCATCGACCGGCAGGGCCGCCATGCGACGCGTGGCTTCGGCAAGCGAAAACTCCTCGGTCTTGGACATCTCGACTAGCGTGATGGCACAGCCGTGCTCGCGAGCGGCGCTGGCGATGCCGTCGATCATTGAGAGGTTGCCAAACTTGGTGACATCGTTGATGCACAGGCCGACCGAATGGTAACGGCCATCGCGCAGCGAGCGACCGGCATAACTCGGACGAAAGCCGAGCTCTTGCATCGCGGCCTGCACGCGCTGGCGCGTCTGCTCGTTAACGTTGGGCAAGCCGTTGGCGACGCGCGAAACCGTCTGCTGCGAAACGCCAGCAGCACGGGCGACGTCAGCCATGGAGACCGGACGCGTACCTGTATCGTTGGACGGGCGCCTTGCCACTGGATCACCTTCACCCTTGCGAGATCTGAATAGCGTGCATGCCGGCCCCGTGCAGAAATGAGCCCGCGCGGAGGGCCGCTATCGTCGGACGCATGTTAACGTACTCTACTTTTTCTATCTGCACCTCTTCTGCTTTATAAGTCCATACGGCAGTACCGTTCACGGCTGTATTTCTACCGATTACCAGATTCTCAAAAAGTGACAAGCGATGTGTTATGAGTACGTTAACATAGCCCGTAACGTGCGGTATCGTGAACACTTGGTTCATGCCGCTTCAAGTTGTTAACGTACTCATAACGACGCAAAACTCACCCGTGCGCACCAAGGAAAGGACCCCCATGACCACCCCCGACGAAAAGACATTCGCCACGCTCACCAAGCTGTTTGAGGAGGAGTTTGGCCCCATCGGCGACCGCCAGGTGCTCTATGTGCACGCGCCCGGCCGCTCCGAGATCAGCGGCAACCACACCGACCACGAGGGCGGCCACGTCATCGCCGGCTCGCTCGATGTCGCCGTCGACGGCATTGCCGTGGCAACCGACACCGACAAGGTCCGTGTTGCCGACGAGGGCTACCCCACGTTTGAGATCACGCTCGACACGCTAGATGTTCAGGAGTCCGAGAAGGGCACGTCCGCGAGCCTCGTTCGCGGCATGGCCCACGAAATTGCAGCTCTGGGCGTTGAGCCCCACGGCTTCGACTTCGCCTTTACCTGCTCCGTTCCCTCGGGCGGCGGCCTTTCGAGCTCCGCTGCCGTCGAGGCTGCGTACGGCCGCGCCATGGAGACCCTCTGGGGCGCGCCCGCCATTGAGCCCGTCGCGCTTGCGCAGATGAGCCAGCGCACCGAGAACAACTACTACGGCAAGCCCTGTGGTCTGATGGACCAGGCCGCCGTGTGCCTGGGCGGCCTCGCCTACATGGACTTCGAGGACCAGGCTCAGCCTAAAACTCAAAAGCTCGAGCTCAACTTTGAGGATCACGGCTATGCGCTCGTGCTCGTTAAGGTTGGTGCCGACCATGTGGCAGCTACCGACGACTACGCCGCCGTTCCGCGCGAGATGCAGGACGTCGCCGCCGAGTTTGGCAAGGCACGCCTGTGCGAGGTAAACGTTGCCGACTTTGACGCCAAGCTCCCCGAGCTGCGCGCCAAGCTGGGCGACCGCGCCTGCCTGCGCGCCGTTCACTACTGGTACGAGAACGGCCTGGTCGACAAGCGCTGGGCAGCTCTGAACGCCGGCGACATCGACCAGTTCCTGGTCCTGACGCGCGAGTCCGGCGCCAGCTCTGCCATGTACCTGCAGAATGTCGTTGCCAAACTGGGCTCCGAGCAGCCCTCCATGTATGCCCTGGCGCTGGCCGAGCACGTGCTCGACGGCCGCGGCGCCGTTCGTATTCACGGCGGCGGCTTTGGTGGCACCATCCAGGCTTTCGTGCCGCTCGACCTGGTCGACACCTTCATTGCCAAGATGAACGGCTGGCTGGGCGAAGGCTCTGCCCGCCACTACGCGATTTCTGACAAGGGGGCTTACGCGGCATGGCTGTAATGACCGACGTGCGCGAGGCTGCACAGGGCCTCATCGAATATGCCATCCACCGATCGATGATCGGACAGGACGACCGTATCTGGGCATACAACACCATTCTCGAGTGCATCGGTGCTACGGGCCCGGCGCTTGACATGGCCTGGGCGCTCCAGGTTGAGAAACTCTCGCTCTTGCACCCCGATACACTCCCCGACTTTGACCTTGAAGGCACGCTTGCCGCGCTTTCCGAGGCCGCCGTTGTCAACGGTGCTGCCGAGGACACGGCGTCGGGCCGCGACCGCATCGCCATGCGCATCATGGGCGCGCTCATGCCGAGGCCTTCGGTTGTAAACGAGGAATTCAATGGGCGTATGGGCGTCAACGAGCCCCGTGCCGCGACCGACTGGTTCTACGGCCTGTGCTGCGACGCCGGCTACGTGCGCCGTGCCGCCATCGCGCGCAACATCAAATGGAGCACCCCCACCAACTGGGGCGATCTTGAGATCACCATCAACCTGTCCAAGCCTGAGAAGGACCCGCGCGATATCGCCGCGGCAGGTGCAGCCAAGAACACGGGCGAGAAGTATCCCGCCTGCCAGCTCTGCATCGAAAACGAGGGCTATCCCGGACGCTCCGCCGCAGCCGACGGCGGCGCTCACCCCGCCCGCCAGAATCTGCGTGTTATCCCCATCCAGCTCGACGGCGAGCGTTGGGGCTTCCAGTACAGCCCGTACGCGTACTTTAACGAGCACTGCATTGCCATGAGCTCCGAGCATCGTCCGATGCACGTCGACCGCAAGGGCCTGACCTGCCTGCTCGATTTTGTGGACCTGTTCCCGCATTACTTCATCGGCTCCAACGCCGACCTGCCCATCGTGGGCGGCTCGATTCTGTCGCACGACCACTTCCAGGGCGGCGCGCACGAGTTCCCCATGATGCACGCCGCCGAGGTCTCGCAGTTTAGCGTGCCCGGTTTTGACCAGGTCAGCGGTACCGTGCTGCAGTGGCCGCTCTCGGTGCTGCGTCTGCGCTCGCACGACCGCGCTCAGCTGCTCGGCGCTGCCGAGAAGATTATCCTCGCCTGGCGCGAGTGGACCGATGAATCGGTGGGCGTCATCGCGCACACAGCCGATGGCGTGGCGCACAACACCGTGACGCCCGCCATCCGCCGCGTCGACTCCCGCGGCAATGCCGGCGGCGAAATCTACGAGGCCTACCTGGCGCTTCGCTGCAACATCACGACCGACGAGCATCCGCTGGGCGTGTTTCACCCGCATGCCGAGTATCACCACATTAAGAAGGAGAACATCGGCCTGATCGAGGTCATGGGCCTGGCGATTTTGCCGCCGCGCTTGGTTCCCGAGCTCGGCGCTGTCCGCGAGCACCTGCTGGCGGCCAAGGCCGATGCCAGCTACGACCTTGCCAGCGCGCTCGAGGGCGACGACCTTTGCCGCAGCCACGCCGCGTGGGCCGAGGACGTCTACGCCCGCCGCGCCGACGAGCTTACGGCGGACAACGCCATCGATATCCTGCACGAGGAGGTCGGCGTGGTGTTTGGCCACGTACTCGACAACGCCGGCGTCTTTAAGTGGGACGAAGCCGGCCGCGCCGCCCAGCAGCGCTTTATCGACTCGCTGTAATGATCCCTTGGGGACGGAGGAAAACGGATCATTTCGTCTTCAAGACAACGGCGCCCGCCGGCAACATCGCCGGCGGGCGCCGTTTTTTGAGTGTAGTCATTGGGGATGTTCTTAAACGACTGGTCATTAAAGAACGTCCCCGACGACTAATGACTCGAGCGTGGAAAATCTCCCACTTTGAGCTCGTATGGGCACCAAAAGCGGGAGATTATCCACGCTCGTTCTATTAGGAGTCGCAACCGCTACAACTCTACGACCTCAACGCCGTTGTAAATCTCGTCCCAGCGGTCCATGACCAGGTGGCCGGTCTTGGGATCCATGGCGTTGAGCTTGCCGCAGGTATTGGCGGTCTTGAGCACCGTGACGTCGTCGGCACCAGCAGCAATGGCATGCGCAAAGCCGGCGATGGTCGAGTCGCCGGAACCCGTCGCGTTCACAGCCGCAATCGCGGGCGTCTTGGCGCGGAACGCGCGGCCCTCGTGGAAGCCCACCGAACCGGCAGCGCCCATCGAAACGACGACCCAGGGAATACCGGCAAAGCGGCCATCGGCGGCAAGCGCCTCGCGCAGGGCATCGACATCATCGGTCGTAAAGGACGTACCCAGCAGGCCGTTAATCTCGGTCAGGTTGGGCTTTACGAGCTCAGGCTTAGCGTCGGACTCCAGCGCGGCCTCCAGCGATGCGCCCGAGGTGTCGAGCAGCACCTTGGCGCCCGCCTCTTCGGCGATCTTGACGAGCTCGGCATAGTAGCCGGCATCGACGCCACGCGGCAGCGAGCCCGAAAGCGTCACAACGTCAGCCTTCGCTGCAAGCTCGGCGAACTTGGCCGTAAAGGCCTCGAGCTCGGCTGGGACGATCTGTGGGCCGCTCTCCAGCAGCTCGGTCTGATTACCCTCGTGCAGAATATTCAGGCAAATGCGCGTCTCACCGGCGATGGGCACAAAGTCATTCTTGACATCATCGGCATCCATGAGCTCGGCCATATAGGCACCCATGTGCCCGCCAAGCAAGCCGGTTGCAAGTACGTCGTCGCCCAGCTGCAACAGCACGCGGCTCACGTTGAGGCCCTTGCCGCCAGCGGTCTTTTCGGGCGTCACGCGGTTAACATCGTCGATGATCAGCTTGTCGAGCTGATAGCGCGTATCGATCGACGGGTTCATGGTAACGGTCAGAATCATGTTGGACTCCTGTTTAGAAAACCGGCCCGCGCCCCCTCACAGAAACGCGAGCCGTCAATTAAAAAGCCGCAGAATGCCGGGTACCGCCAAAACGAAGCACACAAGCTCAGCAAGCAAAAGTGTTATCAGAGCAGTTCGCTTGCCAGACGGCTTCGCAACAACAGGGGCGACCCCACAGGCACCCCCAACGTCAGCGTGAAGCCAGCTGGCGAGGCAAGGTGCCTTGAAGCGAGGCGGCATTGACCTTCTGGCCATGCCACTGAAGCTGAACGGCAGCTCGCCCGCCAGATGGCTTCGCAGCGTCGACTGGTCTGGCGTTCGGTAGAACGCCGGAACCCCACTAGTCGTGATACTCGCCGCGGTCCCACTTCTCGAGGAACTCGTCAAAGAAGTGCGGGTCAGCCTGAGCCTCGGCATCGGCCTTATTGCAAGCGTCGATCTTGGCGATCAGGGCATCGTGCTCGGGGGTCTTCTCGTAGGGCTCCTCCAGGAAGGCAAGCATGATGTCGGCCATCAGGAACTCGCCGGTAATCTTGCCGCCAAAGCCCACGATGTTGGCGTTGAGCTCGCGACGGGCATACAGGGCAGAGGTCATGTCGCGGACCAGGGCGCAGCGAGCGCCGGGAACCTTGTTGACGGCGTTGGTGATGCCGATGCCGGTGCCGCACAGGGCCACGCCAAAGTCGGCCTTGCCGCTGGCAACAGCCTCGCCCACGGCCTTACCGTAAATGGGATAGTGCGTACGGGTGTGGCTGTAGGTGCCGCAGTCAAGCACCTTGTAGCCAGCCTGCTCCAGGCGGTCGGCCAGATAGATCTTCTCGTCCGTAACGATATGGTCGCAACCGATTGCGATGGTCTTCTTCATCAGAACGTCCTTTCGTCTGAATTCACAAGTTGAGATAGAAGTTCGAGTTCTCGGTGGCTCTCGTTAGGCCATCTTATTGAGCATGTCGACACGGATCTGGTGACGGCCGCCGGCGTACTGGGCGCGTAGGAACTCGCGGGCGATCTTCTTGGCGACCTCGGTGCCCACAACGCCCGGGCCCATGGTGACCATGCGCGAGCCGTTGTGTTCGCGGGTCATGTAAGCGGAACGCTCATCGGAAATGTTGGCGACGACCATGCCCTTGATCTTGACGGCGGCCATATAGGAGCCGACGCCGTACTTATCGAATGCGAAGCCCTGGGAATCCTTGTGCTCCAGCAGGTCCTTGGCAACGGCGGTGGCGGAATCGACAAAGTCCGCGGCAGGGGTCTCGGAATAGTCGACGACCTCGTGACCGTCGGCGATGAGCATCTCCTTGATGGACTCCTTCATCGACATACCGTCGGCATCGGAAGCGATTACAACTCTCATGACATCCTCCTTGAGAGATACGCAGGTGCGTAGTTTCTGTTTGGAAGTGTTGAATCGCGTTCAGGTCCGGGCATCTGAATGTGCGGTTCTTCACTGTTCATGTTTATTTGAACACATTCGAACATTAACTGCAACAATAATTTGTTTGTCTTTGTTCTTTTTTGAACAAATACCGTTCGCGGATGGTTGCTGACCGTTTGGACTCAGAAAAGGCCCGGCTTACCGCGCATTCAACAAACAAAAGGGCGGCCGAGAACGTGTCTCGGCCGCCCTTCGGCGGTATGCCCCAGTATATACAGCTGTTTTAGCTACTCGGACTGCCCGCCCTTTTTGGCGTGCTTGGACGGAGCGCTCAGAAAGCGACCCGTCAGATAGTTCGCCGGGCCGGAAATATCAATCCCCAGTAGCACGTGCCCCAGCCACAAAAACGCCGCGAGCACCAGCAATGGAATCACGCACGAGGTCACGATCATCACGATGACGCCTTCGATCAGATCGGTCACCTGCTGCACAATTTCATCGGTAATCTGCTTGGCACCGCTGGTCACCGATGTGACGAGACCCGAGGCACCGTCGGCAAGCTGCTCAAGCACATTCTTGGACTCTGTGGACTCGGTCTTTTTCTTGCTTGCTTTGGAGCTGTCGCTATCTGCCGCATCCGCAGCCTTTTGCTGAGCTTGCTCAATACTTACGCGATACGTTTCATCGACCTTCTGCGACACCCATACGCTTGCGGGCACCAACACCATGCCAATTATGGCGACCACCAGCACACGCGTTGCCACGCGGCGAATGACTGTGCTCGTGCTCCAGCGTCCGTGAATGCCAAGTGAGATCGCAAAGAGCACCAGCGCAAACGGGATCAGGATGCCCAGGCCAACCGACCACAAAATCGTAAGCAAATATTTCTCTAGGTATAGCACGGCAAGCACGATACCAAGGTTGCCTGAAAGCTGCGCGAGCTGCTCGGCGACTGGCGTTCCCGTATCGCCCGGCAGCGCAGTGATACCCGCAGATAGGGCGACGCACGAGGTCGTGAGCGCCAAAACATTGCCCTTCTTTTGATCGATGACCTCGATGGTGGAGTCCCAAGTCTTGGTATCGGCAAAATGCGGACGAGCTACAAAGCCCGACAGCAGCGCCAGTACCACGAGCGCAACGATAAAGCCAATCTGTAGCTTTTTGTTTGCGCACACGATATCGGACAGGCTGGGCTGTAGCTCGGTTACCGTCGTATGCTCAGTTATCTGGACAGGACGCCCATGGGCCATCTCGTGCGCACCTCTTTTTTGTATTGACCCGTTATCCGGCATTTGGATACCTCCTCATTCCGGCCTGTATTGCGGGTGAAAGTATACCCATCCAGCGAAAAACCGAACGGGAGGGCGTGCAGAAGCTCCATAACGCTGCTAGTCGAACAGTGCCATTTCAAAACTATGCCGGTTTACTACCGTAAAACCGATAGGACCGACCACATTTGCTATTAGCAGAAAATGGCAAGCTTTCTACCTGCGGCTTTGATAACGCTGTTCTTTCTATAGTTGAAAGAATACGATTCATCGTAGTAAACCGGCATAGTTTTGTAACCGACGGGTCGAGTCGGCACCGCAACAAACCTAATAACCCGTTTTCTTCCATCCTCAAAGGATCAAATGCATGGCAGGAGTGTCCCTAACTGCCGGCAGATAAGGAACGTCCCCAAGTGCCGGGTAAAAAGAAAAAGCCCTGTCGCGAGTCTGCGGCAGAGCTTTTGGAAGGGGACTTGGTTGTGAGGGCTCGTTAGGCGAGCTTGGCCTCGAGCTCGGCGATGCGCTTGTAGGCATCGATGGTAAAGCGGGTCTGCTTCTCCAGGATCATAGTGGTCATGAGGGTGTCCTGAGCGTGAGCCATGATGAAGGTCATTTCCATCTCGCCACCGCCGGCCTCCTGCGAAAGCAGTTTGGTCTGCGTGTCGTGGGCACCGATGAGCGCATCGCTGGCATCCTTGTGCAGCTGTTCGGCCTTCTCAAAGTCACCCTCGCGAGCAGCATCGAGCGCTGCAAGCAGATCGGTCTGGGCGTCACCTGCATATGCGACGATCTCGAATCCAACCATCGAGATTTCTTCTTTGGTTGCCATATTGCGTTCCTTTCACATATGAACCAATGGAGAGCATCGCGTCCGGGCATACGCGCTGCGTTGTGTATGACAGAAACAATAACATTCAAACAAAAAAGAACAGCTAAAAACGTAATTTCGAACTATGAACGGTCACTTTTCGCCCGTGAACGGTTTTTAAACCAATCTGAACAATATCGAACACAATTAGCGGCAACCCAAACAGGGCCGCACCCTAACGCAAATCGCGCACCGTATCGCCCTCTACAAGCACACCGGGGATCAGCATGTGCTCCACGCCAGACGCACCCCCATCGGCGCCGGCAATCTTGTCGACCGCCCACATGCCGACGCGCTTGTTGTCAAAGCGCACCGTGGTCAGGCGACGGTCGGGCACGATATCGCCCAGGCTGTCATCAACACCCACCACGCTCACGTCCTCGGGCACACGCCTTCCGCACGACTCGAGCCCGCGAATGCAGCCGTATGCCATGGCATCGTTGGAAGCATAAATGGCCGTACAGGTCGGATCTTCCGCCAGAGCCTGACCGGCAGCATATCCGCTCTGTGCCGTCCAATCCCCACGGACGAGTCGCGGCGGCTCAATTCCATGCGCGCGCAATGTCTCGCGCCAGCCTTCCTCGCGCCGCATGCCCGAAAGCGAGCGCTCGGGACACGAGATAAAGTGCACGGTCTTGTGCCCCTGCTCCAGCAAATACTCGACCACCTGGCGCGAGCAATCGAACTGGTCGTTATCGACCGTTGAACAGAGCGGGTGCTCCAGCATCGTAACGAGCACCGTCTGCATGCCGGGCAGCGGCTCGAAGGTGCCAAAGTCCGCCGGCATGCGATTCATGATCACGACCATGCCGTCTACCGGCAGCGCGCTCATACGCGACGATGCGCTCTCGAGGGTATAGGGATGTCCATCTACTTTAGTGAGGGTGATGGCATAGCCATGTTTGTCGGCCGCGGCGGCAAAGCCCTCCATACGGTCGAGGTTGCCGGTACCGGTAATGTTGAACATGGCGACGCCGACGGTCTTAAACTTGCCACGGCGCAGCGATCGACCGGCAAAATTGGGGCGATACCCCAGCTCGCGCATGGCGGCACGCACGCGCTCCTTGGTCTCGGGGCGCACACTGGGCGAATCGTGCACGGTGCGCGAGACCGTCTGCTCCGAGACGCCCGCGAGGCGCGCCACGTCTTTGACGGATACCGATTTTTTAACAGCGGCCATAGGTCGATCTTTCTATGTCAACGATGCCATTGGTGGCACCCTACGCAGTCAAATGAAACGTCTTCAAGTATATCTAACGCCTCCCCCACCATACGCTCACCACCCAAAACCTACCGTTCACCGACATTTTTGCTTCCCCGAACGGCTTTTGTCGCCCAAATGTTAACGTTGCCATTGTGCAAACACAGAGCCACCGGGCGGCTCAAACGTTTACGCGTAAGGAATCGACGGTTCGCAGGCACAGGAACCACCGGTTCGCGTCTTTTTTTGTGTCACAAAATGGCAACGTCAACATTTTGGCAACCGAACGTCAAAAGCTACCATCGTTGCTAACCCACCGACTCTTAGGAGCATTGCATGGAGCAACTCATCGCCATCATCGAAAAGGGCCAGCCCTTTTTCAACGCGATCGCCCGCAACAAGTACCTCAAGGCGATCCGTGACGGTTTTATCTCCGTCATCCCCATCATCATCTTCTCGTCCATCTTCTGCTTGGTAGCCTCGGTCCCCAACATCTGGGGTTTCTACTGGCCCGATGACATCAACAACGCCCTGTGGAAGTGCTACAACTACTCCATGGGCATCCTGGCCATCGCCTGCGCCGCTACCACGGCCAAGCACTTCGCCGACGCTCAGAACCGCGACCTGCCCAAGAACAACCAGATCAACTTCATCTCGTGCATGTGCGCGGCCATCATCGGCTTCTTGCTCCTTTCGAGCGACACCATCGCCACGGACGCCGCCAGCGGCTTCAACACCACCTACCTTGGTTCCAAGGGCCTGCTGACCGCCTTCATCGCTGCGTTTGTGACCGGTATCATCTACAAGTTCTTCATCAAGCGCAACATCACCGTCAAGATGCCCGAGCAGGTTCCGCCCAACATCTCGCAGACCTTCAAGGACATCATCCCCTTCTCCGTCTGCATCACCGTCTTTTGGGTTTTTGACATCGTCTTCCGCGCTGCTTTTGGCTTCTGCTTTGCCCAGGGCGTCATCCAGGTGTTCCAGCCCCTGTTCACCGCTGCCGACGGCTATATCGGCCTCGCTGTGATTTACGGCGCCATGAGCCTCTTCTGGTTCGTCGGCGTCCACGGCCCCTCGATCGTCGAGCCCGCCATCGCCGCCGCTCTCGTTGCCAACATGACCGACAACCTGGCTGCGTTCCAGGCTGGCCAGCACGCTTCCGCTGTCCTGACCCAGGGTGCCCAGTACTTCGTCGTCTGCATGGGCGGCACCGGCGCTACGCTCGTCCTGGTCTTTATGTTCTGCTTCCTGGCAAAGTCTCAGGAGATGCGCGCCGTCGGTAAGGCCGCCATCGTCCCCGTCTGCTTTGCCGTCAACGAGCCGCTGCTGTTCGCCGCGCCCATCGTGCTCAACCCCGTCTTCTTTGTCCCGTTTGTCTTTGCCCCGATCGCCAACATCTGGATCCTCAAGATCTTTATCGACTTCTTGGGCATGAACGGCTTTATGTACACCCTGCCCTGGACTGTCCCCGGCCCCATCGGCACCATCATGGGCCTGGGCTTCCAGCCGCTCGCCTTTGTGATGCTCGCCCTTATCCTGGTCGTCGACTTCGTTCTGTACTACCCGTTCTTCCGTGCCTACGACGCCCAGAAGTGCGCCGAGGAGGCCGAGATTTCCCAAGAGGAGCTCGCCGCCAAGAACGCCGAGAAGGCCGCCAAGCTCAACGATGCCTTCCAGGGCAAGGCTGACGCCAAGAGCGTTGCCGCCGGCGCTGCTGCCGAGGCCGTGAAGGCCGACGCCCCCGCCGCTGTCGCCACTGAGGCAACGACCGCCAGCGACCTCAACGGCAAGCGCGTACTCGTGCTCTGCCAGGGTGGCGGAACCTCGGGCCTGCTCGCCAACGCGCTGGCCAAGGCCGCCAAGGAGCGCGGCATCAATCTTGAGACCGCTGCCGAGGCATATGGCAACCACGTGGACATGCTCCCCGACTTTGATCTGGTCGTCCTGGCCCCGCAGGCTGCCAGCTACTTGGCCGACCTGCAGAAGGACTGCGAGCGCGTGGGCAACAAGTGCGTCGCCTGCCGTGGCAAGCAGTACATCGAGCTCTCCCAGGACGGCGACAAGTCTCTCGCCTTCGTGAGTGAACAGCTTTCGAAGTAAGTAACGCTTAGGGCCAGCCGACCATCCAAGACCGGCTGGCCCTTCGATTTAGACGATTGGATCATCATGTCCGTTAACCCCGCTAGCGTCACCAACCCGCCTGCGCAGTTTCCCGAGGGCTTTGTCTTTGGCGGCGCCACTGCTGCTTACCAGGTAGAGGGCGAGACCCGCACCCACGGTAAGGGCAAAGTCGCCTGGGACGACTTCTTGGAGGCCCAGGGGCGCTTTTCCCCCGATCCCGCTTCGGACTTCTACAACCAGTACCCCGTCGATCTGGAGCTGTGCGAGGAGTTCGGCATCAACGGCATTCGCCTCTCCATTGCCTGGAGCCGCATCTTCCCCAACGGCACCGGCGAGATCAACCCCGAGGGCGTGCAGTTCTACCACGATCTCTTCGCCGAGTGCCACAAGCACCACGTTGAGCCGTTTGTCACGCTGCATCACTTCGACACGCCGCTTGCCCTCTTTGAGAAGGGCGACTTCCTCAACCGCGAGACCATCGATGCCTTTGTGGACTTTGCCACCTTCTGCTTTAAGGAGTACGCCGACCAGGTAACCTACTGGTTCACCTTTAACGAGATCTGGGCCGACGCCTCCAACACCTACATCGAGGGCACCTTCCCCGGTGGCGTCAAGGCGCATCTGGCCGAAGCCTTCCAGTGCGAGCACAACATGATGCTCGCCCACGCCAAGGCAGTACTGGCCTTCCACAACGGCGGTTTTAAGGGCAAGATCGGCGTCATCCAGTCGCTGGAGTTTAAGTATCCGCTCAACGAGAACGACCCCGCCGACATCAAAGCCGCCAACAACGAGCACGTGCTGCAGAACCAGTTCTTGCTCGACGCCACCTTCCGCGGCGACTACGCGCCCGACACCCTCGAGTGCGCCAACCGCTTGGCTGCCGTCTCGGGCGGCACCATCGAGATCCTAGACGAGGATCTGGAAATCATGCGCGAGGCCGCGCTCTACAACGACTACCTGGGCGTTAACAACTACCAGTGCCGCTTCTTGAAGGCCTACGATGGCGAGAACGACCTGCACCACAACGGTACGGGCGAGAAGGGCACTGGCCGCTGGCGCGTTAAGGGCATTGGCGAGCATGTGAACAAGCCCGGCGTCCCCACCACCGACTGGGACTGGATCATCTATCCCGAGGGCCTGTTCGATCTGCTCGTCTACATTAAGCAGCGCTACCCCAACTACAAGCAGATCTTCATCACCGAGAACGGCATGGGCTACAAGGACCCCTACAAAGACGGCTTTGTGGACGACCAGCCGCGCATCGACTACATCGAGCAGCACCTGCGCTGGTTGCTCAAGGCCATGGAGGTGGGCGTCAACGTGGGCGGCTACTTCCTGTGGAGCCTGCAGGATCAGTTCTCCTGGACCAATGGCTACAACAAGCGCTATGGCTTCTTCTACGTTGACTTTGAAACCCAGAAGCGCACGCCCAAGGCAAGCGCATACTGGTATAAGCACGTGGCGCAGACCCGTCGTCTGGACTAGCGGCTGGCGGGGTTGCCCGCTCACACAACCTGTCCCCATTTCTCAGCCGGGGGCGGCACGTCACACGGCGCGCCGCCCCCGGTCTTTTTGTTTTTGGGCTGGTCGGGAGCCGTTTGTCTCGATCTGTAACATCTAGCCGAGTTTTTTGGTCCTAGCTGTTACAGATTGAGACGAACAGGATTGCTCTTTCCGAAGAATCTAAATCTGTAACACGTAGCCCGCTTTTGACCGTCTACCTGTTACAAATCGAGACAAACGGAGTAGGACCTAACCCCGTATGTCCCTAACAGTCGAGCGTTCGACCAGCGTACTCGGCACATGAATCGCCTCGATAGACGAGCTCTCTCCAATCGCCGCCTCAAACGCAAGCTTACCGACACCGCGCAAATCAAATCGCAGCGTCGTCAGTCGATTGTGAGGAACAAGTCCCTCGAGTGCGTCGTCGATACCAACCACGCTCACGTCGTCGGGCACGGACAGGCCCGCGTTCTCGAGCGCGGCGATAACGCCCAGCGCCATCTGGTCATTTGCCGCAAGCACGGCAGTCGGCGCCTGCGACCCGCCGGCAAGCACCTCGGCCGCAATCCGCTCGCCCATGGCGTACCCACTGTCCGCACTCCAATCGCCACGCAGCATCGGAGCGGCATCGACATGAGCACGACCCAGCGTATCGCGCCAACCGGCCTCACGAAAACGCGAGGAAATCGAGTTTTCCGGACCCGCCACAAACCGCATATTCGAGTGACCATGTTCCAGCAGATAATTGGTCAACAGCTCGCACGAACCATACTGGTCGGAGTCGATCGTCGTGCAGCGCGGATGCGCATACATGGACAGGATGACCGTTCGCACTCCCGGCTGGGGAACAAACTCCTCAAAATCGGGAGCCATGCGGTTCATGTTGAGAATCATGCCGTCGACGGGTCGCTCGACCATGCGGCGCGAGGCATCGGCAAGTGCATAGGGCTTGTCGCCGCCCATCTCGATCATAGTGACGGCAAAATCGTGCTCGCGCGCCGCTTGCATGATACCCTCGAGCGTCGCCAGGTTACCGACACGTGTGATGTTGTACATGCACAGGCCAATAGAACGATACGACCCGCCGCGCAACGCCGCTCCAGCAAAATTGGGACGAAAGCCCAGCTCTTCCATGGCGGCCAGCACACGCTTGCGCGTCTTTTCCGTCACGTTGGGCATACCGTTGACCACGCGAGACACAGTCTGGCGGCTCACGCCAGCGAGCGCCGCAACCTCTGCCGCGCTCGCCGAACGACCATTCCTTGTCTGCTGATCCATGCCTTCCACGCTAACCTGCTTCCCAACTATTCCCCGCGCCCATGGCGCATCGTACATACATTGATAACGTGCTCATGATACCCGAGCCATATACCACAACATGAAAACTTCTGTCAATCAAAACCGCTTACCGAACAAATACAACCGTTCGCGGCTGTTTGAAGTTGTTTTGTTTCTATACATCCCAGCCGGATGTTAACGTGCTCATTGTCAAATGTTCACGTGCTCATTTTGGTTCTAATCATTTTAAGATAGTGTTTATCGGGCTTTTTCACCGCTGAACGCTAACCAGGGAGCCTCCTGAGCGCAAACGCACAATATCGAACAGCGAGACGAGAGGGTGTATGCATATGTCTTTGCTAAACCGCGTACAGCAGCTGCCGAAGGGCTTTGTTTGGGGCGCCGCAACCGCCGCGTACCAAACGGAAGGTTCCACGAAGGTGGCAGGCAAGGGTAAGACCATGTGGGACGATTACCTTGTCGCCCAGGGTCGCTTTTTGCCCGACCCGGCCAGTGATTTCTACAACCGCTACGAGGAGGATATCCGCCTTTCTGCCGAGCATGGACTCAACGCCATTCGTGTGTCCATCGCCTGGACCCGCATCTTCCCCAACGGCGACGATGCCGAACCCCTCGCCGAGGGCGTTAAGCACTACCACGAGCTGTTCGCCTGCTGCAAAAAGTATGGCGTCGAGCCCTATGTGTCCCTGCATCACTTTGACTCCCCCGCCGCCCTGTTCAACCAGGGCGACTGGCTCAACCGCAAGACCGTCGACGCCTATGTGCGATATGCCGAGTTCTGCTTCCGCGAGTTCCGCGAGGTCAAGAATTGGTTCACCATCAACGAGCTCATCAGCCTCTCGCACTCCCAATACATCCAAGGCAACTTCCCGCCCAACCATCACTTTGATGTGACGAGCGGCATCCAGAGCCAGCACAACGAGCTCGTTGCCCACGCCCGCGCCGTCAACCTGTATAAGGATCTTGACGAGACCGAGCACCTGGGCGGACGCATTGGCATGGTCAACGTCCTGACGCCGGCATATCCTGCCACCGACTCGCCCGCCGACCAGCACGCCGCCGACCTGTACAACGCCTTCTACACCGACTTCATCATGGACGGCGCCTTCCTGGGTCACTACTCCGCGCGCACCCTCTCACTCATCAACGAGATTCTGCGTGCCAACAACGCCACACTTACGGTTGAGGACAGCGACATGGAGGAGCTCGCCAAGGCGGCGCCCCGCAACGATATGTTCGGCCTCAACTACTATCAGTCGGCGTTTATCGCCGCCTACGATGGCGAGTCAACCAACAGCTTTAACGGCACCGGAGACAAGGGCACCTCGTGCTTTAAGTTTAAGGGCGTCGGGCAGCAGGTCGATATGCCGGGTATCCCCACCACCGACTGGGATTGGCTCATCTACCCGCAAGGCCTCTACGACACGCTCAAGCACATCAGCGCCACCTATCCCAACCTCCCCGTCATCTATATCACCGAAAACGGCCTGGGCCACAAGGACCCCGAGCCCGACGCAAACGGCATCGTCGCCGATCCCGAGCGCATCGACTTTGTCGACCAGCACATGGAGAAGGTGCTCCAGGCGCGCGCCGAGGGCGTCGACGTCCAGGGCTACTTTATCTGGAGCCTGCAGGACCAGTTCTCGTGGGCCAATGGCTATAACAAGCGCTACGGCCTGTTCTACATCGACTTCGACACGCAAAAACGCTACATCAAGCAGTCGGCACTCTGGTACAAGGAGCTCGCCGACACTATGGCGGACGCGCAGTAGCGCATCGCCTCGCTTTCCCCCGAGAAGGGAGCGGCCCTATGCGATACAAACCCAGCCGCTCCCCTCTCTCCCCCTGGGACCGACCCCGCCTGCACCCGGGCTTTTAGCAAGCGGGAGACCATATAGGTTTTCAACGTCCATG
The DNA here is from genome assembly GCA_958415625.1 of uncultured Collinsella sp. Lineage (GTDB taxonomy): Bacteria > Actinomycetota > Coriobacteriia > Coriobacteriales > Coriobacteriaceae > Collinsella. The sequence continues at coordinate 43,461 of CATYZI010000006.1, forward strand.
CCATTAAGATTTCATGCAAAGAGGAGCGTGAACTATGGAATCGATCGTTAAGTTCTTGGAGAAAGGTCAGCCGTACTTCGACAAGGTCTCTAAGAACATCTACCTTCAGGCCATTAAAGACGGCTTTTTGGCAGCAATGCCCATCATCCTGTCTTCTTCTGTCTTCCTGCTTATTTCGACCCTGCCGGGCGTTGTCGCCACGGTCGGCGGCTTTACGCTGCCCGACTGGTGGAACGTCGACGTCGTGAACTTCTGCAACAAGGTTTACAACTTCACGATGGGCGTCGTGGGCATCATGGTCGCCGGCACCACCGCAAGCGCGCTGACCGGCTCCAAGAACCGCCGCATGCCTGCCGGCAAGGCCATCAACGCCACGAGCACCATGGTCGCCGCCATGTGCGCTATGCTCATCTTGGCCGTTACCCAGACGAGTGCCAAGATCGACGGCGCCGATGTCTCGGTGTTCTTTACCGACAACATGGGCACCAAGGGCCTGCTGAGCTCCTTTGTCGCCGCATTTGCCACGGTCAACATCTATGCCTTCTGCATTAAGCGAGACATCACCATCAAGCTGCCCAAAGAAGTCCCCGGCGCCATCGCCCAGAACTTCCGCGACATCTTCGCCTTCAGCTTCTCCATCCTGTTTGTCGCCGTCATCGACGTTATCTGCCGCACCTGCTTGGCCGTCCCGTTTGCCAACGTCATCTCCACGCTGGTGAGCCCGCTGTTCGCCGCTGCCGATTCCTACGCCGGCCTCGCCCTCATCTGGTTCATGATCCCGCTGTTCTGGTTCATGGGCATCCACGGCCCCTCGGTCGTTAAGCCTGCCCTCAACGCCGCGCTGTTTGGCAACATCACCACCAACCTCGCCACGCTGCAGGCCGGCGGTCACCCCGCCCTCGCCCTGACCGAAAACTTCGGTAACTACATCGGCGAACTCGGCGGCACCGGCGCCACGTTCATTGTCCCGATCATCTTCCTGCTCTTTATGCGCTCCAAGCAGCTCAAGGCCGTCGGCAAAGCCTCTGTCGTGCCCGTGATGTTCGCCGTCAACGAGCCGCTGCTGTTCGCCGCGCCCATCATCCTCAACCCGTACTTCCTGATCCCGTTCCTGTTTGCCCCCGTGGCCAACGTCCTCATTGGTAAGTTCTTCATCGACTTTTTGGGCATGAACGGCTTTATCTATGCCATGCCGTGGGCACTCCCCGGACCGATCGGCACCTTCATCGACACCAACTTCCAGCCGATCTCTCTGGTCCTGGTTGTCGTCCTGCTGGTCGTTGACTTCTTGATCTACTACCCGTTCTGCAAGGCCTACGACAACGTCCTGTGCAAGCAGGAGGCCGAGACCCTGGCCGAAGAAGAGGCCGAGGAGACCAAGGCCGTCAAGACCGCTGCCGCCCCCGCCGTTGAGGCTCCTGTTGTCGAGACCGCTTCTGCCACTGAGGCCTCCGCAGCTCCGTCCGCCCTTAAGGGCAAGGATCTGAGGGTTCTGGTTCTGTGCGCTGGCGCCGGCACCTCTGCACTGCTCGCCAACGCGCTTAAGGAAGGCGCCGACGAGCTGGGCATCGACATTACCGCCAACGCCGGTGCCTACGGCAGCCACTACGCCATCATGGACCAGTACAACGTCATCGTCCTGGCTCCGCAGGTTCGCACCTATTACAACGAGATGAAGGCCGACACCGACCGCCTGGGCATCACGCTGCTGTCGCCCAAGGGCAAACAGTACATCGACCTCACTAAGGATCCCAAGGGTGCCGTCGCCTGGATCGAGGAAAACCTCGAGGCATAAGACGCTGACACCACCTGCCGCTTGCAGACAATAAATGGCCCGTGCATCGATGTGTGATGCGCGGGCCATTTTGTTTAGACCGCACCCGTCCTCCTGTTCATCTCAATCTGTAACATCTAGCCGAGTTTTTCGGTCCTAGCTGTTACAGATCGAGATGAACGCACAGGCCAAGCCGAAAATCTCAATCTGTAACATGTAGACCACTTTTGACCGTCTAGTTGTTACAGATCGAGACAAACGGAATAGGCCGAGCACGTCTACGCCCGCAGGTCCTTTACGCTAGAACGCTCGACCAACACGCCCGAGACGAGTGTACGGCTCCTGGAGCTCGGGGCTTCCAGACCTGAGACGACCTCGTTAAGCGCACGGATGCCCAGCTCGCGGTGACGGAACTTCACCGACGTCAGAATCGAGTTGGGAATCGTCTTGTAGAGCTCATCGTCGAAGCCGATCACGGACACGTCGTCGGGCACGCTGAGTCCTTTATCACGCAGAGCCATCATTACGCCGTTTGCCATGCAGTCGTTAGCAGCGAGGACCGCCGTGCAATCAGGTTTGTCGGCAAGCGCGAGACCTGCGGCATAGCCACTATCCGCATTCCAATCACCCTGTAGCGGCTCGGGCGGCTCAATGCCACGTGCCTCGAGCGCTGCGCGCCAGCCCTTCATACGGCACTGACTCGACAGCGATTCTTCCTTACCGGCAACGAAGTACACATTCTTGTGCCCGTGATTCAAAAAGTACTCGCACGCCATACGCGCGCCGCCCTCTTGGTCGTCACTGACGGTAGAGCAGGTGGGATGCTCCATGGGCGTGATAATCACGGTCTTGAGATCCTTCGGCGCCTCAAACGTATCGAAGTCATCGACCATCTGACGCAAGTTGAAGATCATGCCATCGACAGGCAGCTGTGACATCCTGCGCGCTGCATCGGCAAGGGTCATCTTCTCCCCCGCCCGCTTCTTGATCATCGTAAGCGCAAAGCCGCGCTCCTCGGCGGCATCGGCGATACCGTCAATCATGTCCACGGCACCGCCCGACAAGTGAAATAGCACCACGCCGATGCACCCGTAACGGCCCAACTTGAGCGAGCGCGCGGCAAAGTTCGTTCGGAACCCGAGCGCCTCCATGGCCGCATGGACCTTATCGCGCGTCGACTCGCGTACGCTATCGGGCTCGTTGATCACACGAGACACCGTCTTGAGAGAAACACCTGCGGCAACCGCCACATCGTTCATCGAGACGTTTTTCTTGTCCATCGTTGCCACTGCTTCTCCCGTCGGTTTCCTGTCGCTCGTTTTCTGCGTTCTAGCATACACTACCTGCTCAACTGATAAATCAACCGTTAACCGGACAATATCGACCGTTCACCTGTAAATCCTTGTTGCTCTTCCATTAATGTCTTACGTTGTCATTAACGAAATGACAACGTTGTCATTTCGCAATGCCTTCCTTAAGCAGGAAGGTTTCCGGGCAGTCCTGACCATCCATCGACGACCAGTTCCATCCACATGCATCGCGCATCGAGCAGCAAAGGAGCTCTATGGACGCCATCGTAAAGATGCTCGAAAAGCATCAGCCGTTCTTTGAGAAGATCTCGAGGAACATCTACCTCCAGGCCATTAAGGACGGATTCCTTGGGTGCATGCCCATCGTCCTCACCTCTTCGATCTTTCTGTTGATCGCCACCCTTCCTGGCGTAGTTGGCATCACGCTGCCCCAGCCGCTCATCGACTGGTGCAATAAGCTGTACAACTTCACCATGGGCGTCATGGGCATCATGGTTGCCGGCACCACCGCCAAGAACTTCACGGCATCCATGAACCGTCGCATGCCCGCCGGCAAGGTGCTCAACGACGGCTCCACCATGGTGGCCGCCCAGTGCAGCATGCTTTTGCTCGCCGTTACGCAGTTCACCACCAAGTTCAACGGCTCCGAGCTTTCGGTCTTCGACTGCACCAGCATGGGTACGCGCGGTCTGTTCTCGGCCTATATCGCCGCGTTCATTACCGTGTGGGTCTATAAGTTCTGCGTCTCGCGCGATCTGACCATTAAGCTGCCCAAGGAGGTCCCGGGCGCCATCGCTCAGAACTTCCGCGACATCATCCCCTTTGGCGGCGCCGTCATCATCTGCGGCATCATCGATGTCGTCGTGCGCAACCTCATGGGCGTCCCGTTCTCCGAGCTGCTTATCAAGCTGCTCTCCCCGCTCTTTACCGCTGCAGAAACCTATCCTGGCCTTATCCTTATCCAGGCAGCCACCGCGTTCTTCTGGTTCATCGGCGTCCACGGCCCCTCGATCGTCCAGCCGGGCATCGACCCCATCCGTCTTGCCAACCAGGCCGAGAACCTGCAGGTTCTGCTGGCCGGTGGTCACCCCGCCCACTCCCTCACCTTTAACATGTCGCTCGTGGGCGAGTTCGGCGGCACCGGCGCCACGTTCATCGTGCCGCTTCTGCTGATTCTCTTTATGAAGTCCAAGCAGCTCAAAGCCGTCGGTAAGGCCTCGATTGTTCCTGTTGCCTTCGCCGTCAACGAACCGCTGCTCTTTGGCGCGCCGATGATCCTTAACCCCTACATGCTCATCCCCTTTGTTGCCGCCGGCTGCGTCAACGTGAGTGTTGCCAAGTTCTTTATCGATAACGTGGGCATGAACGGCTTCTCCTTCGTGGTGCCTTGGGCTACCCCTGCCCCCATCGGCATCTTCATCACCACGAACTTCCAGCTTATCGCCCTGGTATTTGTCGCGATTATCATCTTGCTGGACGCCATCATCTACCTGCCGTTCTTGAAGGCATACGATAAGCTGCTCTGCGACCAGGAGGCCGAGCGCGCCGCCGAGCTGGGTCTCGAGTCCGATGGTGCCGCTGCCATCGCCGTCAACGCCTCTGCGCCCGCTGTCGAGCAGGCTACCGCTTCCGTCGAGACGACCGTTGCCGCCGCCGACAGCAAGCCTGTCGCCGATCAGCCCGAGCCCGCTGCCGATGCATCCGCCAAGAAGGATGTCGATGGCCTGAAGGTTCTCGTCCTGTGCGCCGGCGCCGGCACCTCTGCCATGCTCGCCAACGCCATCAAGGAAGGTGCCGCACAGACCGGAGAGAATATTGCTTCCTCCGCAGGCGCCTATGGCCAGCACACTGTCATCATGGATCAGTACGACGTTATCGTGCTTGCCCCGCAGGTCCGTAGCTACTACAACGACATGAAGGCCGACACCGATCGCCTGGGCATTAAGCTGCTCGCCCCGCGCGGCAAGGAATATATCGACCTTACCCGCGACCCCGCTGGCGCCATCAAGTGGCTCCGCGAGAACCTCGACTAGCTCCTCCCTCTGTTGGTGCCCGGATCCCCAGTTCGGGCACCTCTCCCTATTCGTATCCCACAGAAAGGATGACTCATGACCAATCCCATGCAGTTCCCCGACGGCTTCGTGTTTGGCGGCGCCACCGCCGCTTACCAGGTTGAGGGCGAGACCCGCACGCACGGCAAGGGCAAAGTGCCCTGGGACGATTTCCTGGCTGCTCAGGGTCGCTTCTCCCCCGATCCCGCAAGCGATTTCTACAACAAGTACCCGGTCGATATCGACCTGTGCCAGCGCTTCGGCATCAACGGTATCCGTGTCTCCATCGCTTGGAGCCGCATCTTCCCCAACGGCACTGGTGAGATCAACCCCGAGGGCGTTGCCTTCTATCACGAGCTCTTTGCCACCTGTAATAAAGCCGGCGTTATCCCCTACGTCACGCTCGATCACTTTGATACGCCCGAGGCCTTCTACCAGGACGGCGGCGAGGGCTTCCTGACGCGCACGACGATCGACGCCTTTGTCGAGTACGCCAAGTTCTGCTTTGCCGAGTTCACCGAGGTCAAGCACTGGTTCACCTTTAACGAGATTCCCGCGACCGCCGAGGGCAGCTTTATCGTCGGCAACTGGCCGCACGGCGAAAAGTATCGCCTGGACAAGGCCTTCCAGCTCATGCACAACATGATGGTGGCCCACGCCAAGGCCGTCGTCGCCTTCCATGAGGGCGGCTTTGAGGGCGAGATCGGCATTGTCCAGAACCTGGAGCCCAAGTATCCCCTCGACCCCAACAGCGCTGCCGACTGCGAGGCAGCCCGCATGGCCGACGTCATCAACAACCGCTGGGTGCTCGACGCCACCTTCCGCGGCCACTATGCAGCCGATACCATGGAAGCCGCAACCAAGTTGGCACATATCGCCGGCGGCGAGCTCGACGTCCGCGACGAGGACATCGCCGCGCTGACCGCCGCGCTCCCCTACAACGATTGCCTGGGCGTCAATACCTACAAGTGTCAGTTCCTGCGTGCCGCCGAGGGCGAAAACGACATCAACCACAATGGCACTGGCGACAAGGGCTCCTCGCGCTGGTTCCTCAAGGGCGTTGGTGAGTCATGCGTGCGCGAAGGCGTACCCACCACCGATTGGGACTGGATTATCTATCCCGAGGGCCTGTACGATCTGCTGCTCCGCATTAAGAACGATTACCCCAACTACAAGAAGATCTACATCACCGAGAACGGCATGGGCTATAAGGACGACTTTGAGGACGGCTTTATCGACGATGCCCCTCGCATCGACTACATGCGTCAGCATCTCGCGTGGATCCTCAAGGCAATCGACGGCGGCGTGAACGTCGACGGCTACTTTGTGTGGTCGCTGCAGGACCAGTTCTCCTGGACCAACGGCTACAACAAGCGCTATGGCCTGTTCTACATCGACTTTGAGACCCAGAAGCGCTATCCCAAGGCGAGCGCGTACTGGTACAAGAACGTCGCGGAGACCGGCCTGCTCATGGCCTAGTTTCCGCCGCATACCCCCTGTCGGCCGCATGCGAATCCCCCACGGGATCGCATGCGGCCTTTTTTGTATTGGTTCAGCCGGGATCCGCATGTTTATCTCGATCTGTAACATCTAGCCGAGAATTTCGGTCCTACATGTTACAGATCAAGACAAAGGTCACAGCCCGAGCCGGAACATCTCAATCCATAACATCTAGACCGGTTTTTGCCGTCCAGTTGTTACAGATTGAGACAGTTAGATGGCGGAATCCACTCTTTCCAAGCAGTTATGGAACGCAGGCTCGAGTTTTCGGTGTCACGAACATACTTTCGGTATCATTTTATGTTGGTATGATACCGAAAGTATGTTCGAGCATGCGAAAACCCCGTGCGTTGACTCAACCAATCCACGGGCCTACAAACTCCGTCAATCTTCCGAGCGCGCCTGAATCCCTATTTGCGCGTCATTTCGTGTCACGTTGACACGTAAAATGACGCGCAAATTTTTTTCTGTCATATTTTTGACGCGCAAAATGACGTGTAAAATTTTACGTGTCATTTTTCGTGTCAAGTTGAAGCGGAACGGAGCAAAACGATGCAAGAGGCCAAAGATCTTGAATTCAAGGAATGCGTCACCAATTCGTTCCTTAAAACCGTCTCCGCTTATGCGAACAGCACGGGAGGACGCGTTCTATTTGGAATTAACGACGACGGAGAAACCGTTGGCCTCGATGACCCCAAGCAGACCTGCCTGGATATCGAAAACAAGATTAACGATTCGATCATCCCCCAGCCTGATTACTCCTTAAAAATCAACGAGCCCGATGCAACTGTAGAGCTTACGGTCTTTCCCGGCAGGTCGAAGCCTTACCTATACCGCTCGAAGGCATACAAGCGCAATGACACCGCGACCATACCAGTTGATACCCTAGGCCTTTCGCGTCTTGTACTCGAGGGTCAAAACCTCTCCTTTGAACAGCTCCCGGCAAGCAAGCAAGATCTATCTTTCACCGTTTTAGAGAATCGCCTAAAAGCAAAGCTCTCACTTCAGTCATTCACAACCGATACTCTCAAAACCCTCGGCCTGCTCGATGAGACCGGAACCTACAACAACGCGGCAGAACTGCTCGCGGACGAGAACGATTTCCCCGGTATCGACATGGCGGTGTTTGGCAACACCATCAACCTCATTAAGCAGCGCAAAACTCTCGAACATGCATCGGTTTTAACGGAGATTGATGACGCTCTTGAACTGTTTGAAACTCAGTACTGTTACGAAGAGATCAAGGGAATGGAGCGGGTCCGCAAGGAGCTCATTCCGCTCGAAGCATTCCGCGAGGCCATTACCAATGCAATCGTTCACAGGACTTGGGATGTACCCGCGCACATTCGCATCTCGATGTTCGACGACCGCGCGGAAGTTGCCTCGCCCGGCGGCTTGCCAGCAAGCATGACTGTCGATGAATACCTGTCCGACATGCTGTCCCTTAGACGCAATCGTATTCTTGCCGAAGTCTTTTTGCGCCTAGGCCTTATCGAGGCATTCGGAACGGGTATTATGCGAATTCGAGACACCTATAAAGACAGCATCAAAAAGCCTCGTTTTCAAGTATCGGATAACGCCATTGTGGTCACGCTTCCCCTACTCATGGATAACCCCGGGCTCGAAGGCGACGAACTTACCGTATTCGGACTGCTGAGTGGAGTACACCCTCAATCGACAAGCGAGCTTGCGGCCAAAGTTACCTTTAGCCGCTCGAAGCTGCTTCGCATCCTCAAAAAACTCGTTGAGACAGGCCTGGCGACAGTTGAAGGCACCGGCAGAGGACAGAAGTATCGTCTGCAGCGTTAGCTAGCAGATGACCTGCGTGTGCTCCTCGATGGCGGCGCGGTCTTCTGCCGAGATGCTCGGCTCGCATACTACAGCGTCCAGGTTGTCCAGACGGCAGAAGGTGTAGAAGTCGCGCTTGCCGATCTTGCTGGAATCGGCGATGAGGTAGCGCGAATCGGCCTTGCTAAAGGCGAGCTGCTGGATGCGGCCCTCGTCCATGTTGGACGTGGACACGTCGCCGTCCAGAATGCCGTTGGCGCCGATAAAGGCCGCGTCAATCCCCAGCGCGCGCAGGGTGTCCTCGGCCGTGGGGCCCACAAAAGCAGCGGTACGGCGACGGTACATGCCGCCCACGAGACACAGATCGCAGTCCTCGCGCTCCTCGAGCAGGTTAAAAACCGAAAGCGAGTTGGTCACAATGCGCAGGCGGCACGCCGGCAGCATCGAGGCCATCTGCTCCACCGTAGTGCCCGTGCCCAAAAAGATGGTCGAGCCTTCCTCGATAAGCTCCACAGCGCGGCGCGCAATCTGCAGCTTTTCCTCGGCATGCTTCGTGCGCTTTTCGCTGTGCGAATACTCATGGCGCAGCATAGCGTGCGGACGGCCCTGTGCACTGCGGGCGCCGCCGTGCACGCGCTCGATCTCGCCCAGGCTCGCAAGTTCTTCGAGGTCGCGGCGGATCGTCATATCCGAGACGCCCAGCGCATCCGAAATCTCCTTGACCGAGACCGTGCCCTGCTCTTCGAGCAGTTGACGAACCTTATCCTGTCGCTCTGCCTTAATCACGATGAATCCTCGCCGTTCTTTGCGCGCATATCATTCAAACAGTAACGAACAAATTGTATCAGACTCGTACGCGTCAAAAATGAACGCCCGCACAGCTCCAATCATCACTTTTTTGAGAAAAATACCCCCTGCTTTAGTGGGGTGTAGTGATAATCTCGCCCGTTCGCGCTACAGTTTGTCGGAAATACCTCGATGTTAGGAACTAAATGATCACTTCCGAGCTTTTCGGCACCGCGCCGTGCGGTACCCCCGTTCATCGTTACACCCTCAACGGGCCCGAGATCTGCGTTCGCATTATGGACTATGGCGCCACCGTGTTGGGCATCGACGTGCCCGACATCCCTGGCAACGTGCGCGATGTGGTGCTGGGCTTCGATAAGCTCGAGGATTACTTTGACAACCCCGCCTGCTTTGGCGCGACCATCGGCCCCGTGGCAAACCGCACCGCGGGCGCCACGATCACCATCGACGGCACGGACTGGCATATGCCCGCCAACGAGGGCTCCAACAACCTGCACAGCGATCTTGAGCATGGTCTACACAAGCGCGTATGGGATGCTGAGCTCGACGAGGTCCACAATGCCGTGCGCATGACCACCTCGCTTGAGGATGGCGAGCTGGGCCTGCCCGGCAACCGCACCTTTACGGCCGTGTTTACCGTGACGCGCACCGGACGTTTCCGTATCGAGTATGGCTGCGAGAGCGACCGCGCCACCTACGTGTCCATGACCAACCACGCCTACTTTAACCTTGCCGGTCATAACGCCGGCATGGACTGCGAGCACTTCTTTGTTGCTAACGCTGCCCACTACCTGCCTATTAACGAGCAGAACATCCCCACCGGCGAGATTGCTCCGGTCGAGGGCACGCCGTTTGACTTTCGCGAGCTGCGCCCCGTCGCTCCCGGCATGGAAGCCGACGACCCGCAGATTAAGCAGGCACGTGGCTACGATCACTGCCTGTGCATCGATGACTATCAGTACGGCCGTAACCTGCGCCGCGCGATGCACATCGAGGAGATGTGGACCGGTCGCGAACTGGACTACTACACCACTGCCCCGGGCGTGCAGCTCTACACCGGCAACTGGCTGGGCGACGAGCATGCCAAGGACGACGCCAACTATGGCTGGGGCGCCGGCTTTGCCCTCGAGGCCGAGATGTACCCCGACACGCCGCATCAGCCGCTGTTCCCGCAGGGCATTGTGGGCCCTGGTCACCCCTATAGCAATGTGATCGAGTACCACTTTATGAGGCACTAAGCCCACAACGCGACATATCGCACAGCAACGCCCGCCGGCACCACCGCCGACGGGCGCTTTTTCATCTTTTGGGCTCATTTTCGCTGTGACTGTATGGGTAACATATCAAAACTATGTCTATTTACTACGTTTAGCCCGGGATGCTCGACCATGCACCAGTTTTTGTTTAATTCGCGAGCCGTCTACCTGCGGTTTTGTTTTTCTCAAATTCGACATGCTCGGCGATAGCCGATCGAACGTAGTAAATGAGCATAGTTTTTGACAGGCGGCATCGCACGCGTCCCTCGCAAGGGCAAAATGATCCGTTTTCCTCCGTCCCCAAGGATCAGTTGAACAGATTGCCGATGGGATCGGGGGCGGAACTGGGGAGGTAGCGGATTTCTAGCTCTATGCCGAGCTCTTGCAGCTCTTTGAAGGCAGCGACGTCTGCGTCGTCTACGGCAACTGCGGGCGTTACGGAGCGCTTGCCCTCCCCTAGCCGCATGTGACCTATGCTGATCTTGGTAATGGGCACACCGCCCTTAACCAGCGCGAGTGCATCGGTGGGTGAGGCCACCATGATCAGAATCCATTGACGCGGCGTTGCGGTATGAATGCTGTCAATGGTCCTTTGCACCGAGAAAAACCGTGTCCAAACGCCTTCTGGCGCCGCCACCCTCATGGGTGCCCATTGGCGCGAATCCGCCGCGATCTCGTCGTTGACGATTAGGACAAGGTTGGAACCCACGGCTTCGTTCCACAGCTCAACGTCTTGCCCATAAATGAAACGGTCGTCGATGCGTGTGAGAAGAATCTTGGGTTGAGCCATGGCAGCCCCATTCTGTTTGAGACCCGTAAGAGCAAGACATCACGCCTCCCATATTAGTGCATTTAAAGTGAGAAAAGCCGTCAGAACACTTGCGCGGATTTGCGATGTCCCGTATCATAGACAGCCGTTGACGCCTCAGTTGCGTCACCACATGGCCGCCAGCGTAGCTCAGTTGGTAGAGCACCGCTCTCGTAAAGCGGGGGTCACCGGTTCGAGCCCGGTCGCTGGCTCCATTGCACAAGATAGCCGCCTTCGGGCGGCTTTTTTGTTGCCGATTTCGGACGCACATCCGCCAATCCAAGCACAACGCCGCCGGCAACTCCCCTACTCAACAAAAGGCCCCGCCAACCGCGGCCTCCCAAACGGGAAACTGCGGTCAGCGGGGCTCAAGCGCGCTCTCCCAAGGGATAACGCTCGCAACACGAACAGCTCAGCCGAGCAGTTCGCTACTCCTCCCAGTAAGCATCTGCAAGCAGCTTAAAGCAAATCTTCTTGACCGGCTGCGCGCCATCGCCCGGGAACTCGAGCGTGGGCATGTGAGGCTCGCCGGCAACGAATAGCGCAAACTTGTCGTCGGCAAGATCGCCGGCGATCGAGGCATCGGAATCGACCAGATCGTAGTCGTCCTTCTCGTCAAACTCCTGAACCAGCGTCAGGCTGCCCGTGGCAACCTTAAAGGCCTCGCGACCCTCAACATCAATCTGTAGGTCGTGATAGCGCTGATGTGTCTCATAGTGAGCCTCGGTCTCGGGACGCGTCGTGGGAGCCATGACGTTCGCAAAGACCTTGTCGCCCAGAATCGGATGGCTGCCGACCTCGAGCTCCGCCGGGTCGTTCTCCTCGAGCCAGTCGATCAGCACGTCGAGGCCCTTGAGCATTCCGCGGTACTCCTCGATATCGCCCAGTGCACCGTAAATCATCTAAATCCCCTCTCGGATCGTTTCCTTGGCGGCTACTCGGCAAACGCACTACCAAAGCTGTTGCCGCCCACATACGTCTCGACCAGGGTAAGGTCGGGACTGAACACGACAAAGTCGGCGTCGCGCCCCAGCATAATGTTACTGCACTTGTCGTCGACATGAGCTAGCAAGCGATGCCGGGGCCGACGCCCAAACTCCTACAGCTCGGTCACGACAACGCCGTTGTAGACCTCGTCCCAACGATCCATGACCAGATGGCCGGTCATGGGATCCATGGCGTTGAGCTTGCCGCAGGTGTTGGCGGTACGCAGCACCGTCTCGTCGTCGGCGCCGGCAGCAATCGCATGTGCGAAGCCGGCAATGGTCGAATCGCCAGAGCCCGTAGCGTTAACGGCGGGGATATCGGGGGTCTTGGCGCGGAACGCGCGGCCGTTATGGAAGCCAACGGAGCCGGCAGCGCCCATGGACACGACGACCCAGGGGATATCGGAGAAGCGGGCATCAGAGGCGAGCGCGGCGCGGAGCTCTTCCACATCGTCGGCGGTAAAGCTCGTGCCCAGAAGGCCGTTGATCTCGGTCAGGTTAGGCTTAACCAGCTCGGGCTTGACCTCAGACTTAAGGGCTGCCTCGAGCGAAGCACCCGAGGTATCGAGTAGCACCTTGGCGCCGGCGTTCTCGGCAATGCCCGTGATCTTGGCGTAGTAGTCCGCCTCGACACCACGGGGCAGCGAACCCGAGATGGTGACGACGTCGGCCTTGCCCGCAAGCTCGGTAAACTTGGCGGTAAAGGCATCGAGCTCTTCGGGGGCAATCGTCGGGCCGCTCTCGAGCAGCTCGGTCTGGTTGCCGGCGTGAAGGATGTTGAGGCAAATACGAGTCTCGCCCTTGATGGGTACAAAATCATTCTTAATGCCGTTGGCGTCCATGAGCTCGGCCATGTAGGCGCCCATGTGGCCGCCGAGCAGACCGGTTGCCACAACGTCGTCGCCCAGCTGGCCCAGCACACGGGCCACGTTGAGGCCCTTGCCGCCGGCGGTCTTTTCGGGCGTCACGCGGTTGACGTCGTCGATAATGAGCTCATCGAGCTGATAGCGCGTATCGACAGACGGGTTCATCGTAACGGTGAGGATCATTTTTAGCTCCTTATCTCGCAGGCTCCTTGTGCCTCGCGATACGAGTCGACAAAACGGAATTACAGAATCTCAATCGTGAACGAGCGAACGACGGTCTCCTTGGGCTTGGCAACAAGGCAGCCACGCTTATGCTCAAGCACGTCGTCCTCATCGGAACAGGTCGAAAGGCCGCCCCAGGGCTCAACTGCCACAAAATCGCCCTCAGGCTTACTCCACACAATGAGATACGGGAAACCCTCAAAGCTCAAGCGAACGCCCTTGTCCTCGCCCTTCTTTGAAAGCGTGACCTGACGGCTCTCGAGCACGTCAAAGATGGTCTCCGCAAAATCGAAGAGCTCATGCGACAGAGGCAGCGTCTTTCCCACCATGGGGTTCTTGGAGCGGTTAGCTACATCAATCAATCCGGTCGAGGGTACGGCGGTGCAAAGCTCCGCAGCCTCGTCTTTCTCGAAGCGCAACTCGTAGTCCGTATAGGCCTCGCCCTCATCGAGCGGGCACCTAAAGCCGGGGTGCCCACCGATAAAGAACGGCATGTCCTCGGTGCCCTCGTTGGTAACCTCATAGGAGACACGCACGGCGGCGTCCTCGAGCGTATAGCGGGCGACAAGTTTAAACGGATACGGATAATCGCTCAGCAGCGCGGCGTTATCCTCCGAAGCCAGGCACATCGCCAACTCGTTCTCGCCTTGGCTCAGCAGCTTCCACTCCTGCTTGCGCGCAAACCCGTGACGGGCGAGCTTCACATGATGCCCGGCAAACGTCATGGCGCTGTTGTCGCGCAAGCCTCCGCAAATCGGGAAGCAAATCGGTGCCTGGCCGGACCACACGGCGGGATCGCCCTGCCACAGATACTCGCGACCTCCAGCCTCGATCGAGGTAAACGAACCGCCAGCCGTGGAAACCTTAATAGAAATCGAATCGTTGGAGAGAGCGTATTCCATTGCCCATCCTTTCGAAATACTGCTTTTTTGCTCGCAAGTACCCGTCTCGGCCCTGGCCAAAGGACAAACCCGCACGTTCATCGATGCGTCCGGTATCCCAGCCATGCAACGGGGTACCATACAGACATTGATGCAATTACAGCTGAAAGGCCTTCTTATGCGAACCATCATCCTCTACGCCTCGCGCCATCACGGCAATACGAAAAAGCTCGTGGACGCCATCGTCGAGGCGCACCCCGAGATCGATACCCTCGACGTCAAGGCGCTCGGTAAAAATGAGTACCCCGACCTGCACGAATATCATCTAATCGGTGTCGCCACGGGCATCTATTACTCCGAAATCGACAAGGACATGGCACGCGTGCTCACTAACGTGCTGCAGCCGCAGGACAAGGTGTTTGGCCTTATGACCTACGGTGGCAAAAACAAGTGGTACGGCAAGGATATCGATGGTATCTGCCGCATGAGGCAGGCAATCTTTATGGGTGTCTACGGCTGCCCCGGCTTTGATACGTGGGGGCCGTTCAAATTCACCGGCGGTGTCCAAAAGGGACACCCGACCGCTGAGGAAATTAAGGGCGCCGTCGACTTCTTCGACAAGATCGAAGACGAGTATGGCGACATCATCGTCGAAGAGTACGCCAAGCGCGAGAAGCGCCTAGCATACGAGAAGGAGCATCCTGCAGGAGGCCTGGTGGCCGGCGTTAAGCGCACGGCAAAGAAGATCGCTAACAAGCTGTAACTGTGAAGGTGCTTTTGAGCGTTTAACCCATACGGCGGGTCCGAGCAGATTCGGGCCCGCCGTCTTTTTCCATCGTTACTCGGTAAAGGCGTTGCCGACGCTCTGGCCGCCAACATACGTCTCGACGAGGGTGAGCTCATGGTCGAACACGACAAAGTCGGCGTCGCGACCCGGCATGATGCTGCCGCACTTATCCTCGATGTGCGCGGAGCGTGCCGGCACCTCGGTTGCCATGCGAATGGCGATATCGGCGCTGGCGATGCCCCAGTCGACAATGTTCTTGACGCCCTGGGCAAGCGTGAGCACCGAGCCGGCAATGCTCTTGCCGTCGGCGAGCCAGCACAGGTTGTCCTTCATGATGACGTCCATGCCGCCGCTGGTGTAGCTGCCCTCGGGCATTCCGCCGCAGCCAAGGCAGTCGGTGATGAGCACCGTGTGCTGCCAGCCCTTTGCCTGCAGCAGTGCCTTGATGGCGGCAGGGTTCACGTGCTTGCCGTCACAGATGATCTCGGCGTAGGTCTCGGGCGTGGACATGGCGGCACCCACGACACCGGGCTCACGGTGATGCAGTCCGCGCTGGCCGTTATAGGTATGCGTAAAGCAGCTGGCACCGGCGTTGATGGCGGCGATGCACTCATCGTAGGTGGCGTCGGAGTGACCGATGCTGGTCACCACGCCCTTGGCGTTCAGAGCAGCCGCATAAGCAGCGGCACCGTCGCGCTCGGCCGCCATGGCGCTCTTAACGATGCGACCACCCGCAGCTTCCTGCCACTGGTCGAAGACCTCCTCGGAGGGATCGATCAGATAAGCGGGGTTCTGCGCGCCCACGTGTTTCATGGTAAAGAAGGGGCCCTCCAGGTAGATGCCCTGAATGCGAGCACCGCAGAAGTCGGGGCCGCGGCCCTCGTCCGCCTGGGCGATGGCGGCGCAGGCGTCCTTGATCTGCTCGACGCCATCGGTGAACGTCGTGGGCAGCCAGCTGGTGGTACCGCGACGGGCGAGTTCGGTCGAGCTGATATCGATGCCCTCGGGATCGTTATCGGTAGTTGAGTGGTTGTAGAAGCCATGGATGTGAGTATCGACCATACCCGGTGCGATCCACGATCCCGTGTAGTCCTTAATCTCGCAAGAGGGCTCATCGGCCTGCCAGGCGCCAAAGACGCCATCCTCGACCATAAGATAGCCGCCCAGTTGCGGGCCTGCCGGCAAGAAGAACTTGTCAGCCTTAATTGCGTACGTGCTCATATGCACTCCTCGCTTCTAAAGCAGTTGACTGTGGTGTTGCTTATACCCAGCTCACGTAAAACAAAAAGCGCCCGCCCGCCGTTATGAGCGGACGGGCGCCCTTACAGGGGGACGCGATTAAGCGGTGAAGGGGTGAATCGTCACGCCCTTAACCACGCGGTTGACCGTGCCGGTGGGGCTCGGCGTATCGGGCGTGTTGCCCACGCGCACGGAGTTGAGCAGGCTGATAGCCTGGGCAAACATCACGAACGGCAGAGCAAGGTAGCCCTCGGGAAGCGCCTCGTAGCCCTTAAAGGTGAAGGACTCACCCTCATAGACGGTGGCACCTTCCTGCTGAACGGCGACGGTGTGCTGAGCGATCTTGTCGCCACCGATCTCGTTGAGGATGTCGATGTCGTACTGACGGGTGTAGGCGTCGTTGTTGACGAACACGAAGACGAGCGTCTTATCGTCGACGAAGGACTTAGGTCCATGACGATAGCCCATGGAGGTGTCGTAGGAAGTAGCGACCAGACCGTGAGCGAGCTCGAGGATCTTGAGCTGGCTCTCCTGGGCAAGGCCACCGAAGGAGCCAGAGCCCAAGTAGGTCACGCGGTTGAAGTCGCCAGCCAGGTAATCGGCGATCTCAGGCTCACGAGCGATGACCTCCTCGCCCATCTTGGCGATGGTCTCGACCCACTCGGCCTTCTGCTCGTCAGAGGCAGTGTCGAAAATAAGGGTGGAGAGCAGGGTCATGCAGGAATAAGAACCGGTCATGGCGAAGCCCTTGTCGTTGGCGCGCGGAATGAGCAGCGTCAGCGCATTGGGATCATCGGCAGACTCAACGGCGAGCTTGCCCTCGGGAGCGCAGGTGATGTTGAGGAACTTGACGTTGTGGACGAGCTCCTTGGCAACGGCAACGGCGGCAAGGCTCTCGGGGCTGTTGCCAGAGCGGGCAAAGGAAACCACGAGTGTGGGATCCTCGGCGCGCAGGAAATCGCGCGGAGCGCTCACGATGTCGGTCGTGGCGATGGGCTTAAAGTCGTAGAGATCAGTGTTGCCAGCGTGACGCAGGTACGGGGCGCAGGTATCGCCAACGTAGTCGGACGTACCGGCACCGGTGAAGACAACGGACAGACGGCCCTCGCCCATAGCACGAGCCTCGGCCAGGAAGGCCTCGATGGCCTCCTTGTTCTCGCGATAGATGTTGAGCGTATCACGCCAAAGCTCGGGCTGCTGAGCAATCTCGGCCGTGGTGATCTGGGCGCCGAGCTCGGTGAGCTCCTCGACACTCTTCTCGAACATTTCTAATACCTCTCTCTAGAAGTAATCCTCTGACGTGCAATTATACACTTCGGTTGGTTATCTGGTAGTAACCAGTTAAATGCAAAGAATCACCATATGGAAACGATGCGGACACTAGTTGCTACGCTGGTGGTAAACCTTGTATTTAAACTGATCGGCACGAGCAACCGAGAGTGTATACTCCACAACCTCGTTTGACTCGTTATACGTAGTCCTGACCAAATCGAGCACAGGCGAGCCCTCGACAATTCCCAAAAGGTGGGCGTCGGTGGGACGGGCTATGCTCGCATAGAACTCCTCTTCGGCCACGCGTATCTTTTGCTGAAAGTCTTGCTCAATCACATCGTAAAGCGGCTTACGCTCCAGCAGCGGTCGCTTTAGGGACAGAAATTGACGAACCGGTAGATAGCTGCGTTCGACCATCATGGGCATGTTGTCGGCAGAACGAAGGCGCTTAAGCTTAAAAATGCGATCACCGATACGCAATCCCATATGCTCGGCCAGATTCTTATCGGCCTCCATCTCGCAAAACTCGAGAATCGTGGTCTCGGGGTCGCGACCCATCGCGCGCATCTGCTCGGTAAAGCTGTAGGACTGCATAAGATTGGTTGCCTTTGCCGAACGGTCGGTCACAAAGGTACCGCGACCGTGCTGCCGAACCACCAGTCCTAAACGCTCCAGTTCCTGCAGAGCCAGGCGTACCGTAGTGCGCGAGAGACCATAGCGCTCCGAAAGCTCGCGCTCGGAAGGAATCATGTCACCGGCGCGATATTCATGGTCAATCATTTCGGTCAGAATATCGACCAGCTGATCGTACAGCGGTTGCTTACGCGCTCCGATCGCCATCCTATCCTCCCTTTTGCTCGAATTCGGCTAACTACCTAGGGTGTTAAGCATTATCAGTCCGCAACACCCGAATCATCAAGAAAACAAAAGCCGCGCGCTCTTTCGAGCACGCGGCTTTTAACATACACATGGCTTAAGGGGTCGGGGTGTGAGCCGCGTAGGGACACACCCCTCAAGCTAGAGCCTTACCAGATGCTCGGCCAGAGACCAAGCGGGCCAGCGCCCAGGATGCCCAGGACGAAGAGCAGCAGAATGCCCTTGGTCGGGGTCCAGCTGTGCTTAGCGAACATGTAGTAAAGCAGCAGCGTAAGCATAAGCGGGACGAGCTTCGGGACGATGGTGTTGAGGGTGTCGGCAACAGAGAAGTTGACCGGATCCTCGGTGACGGTGCCATAGGTAACGGACTCCATGCCGTTGCCCAGATCGGTGACGCCGCACTCGACAGCGTTGCCGTCGGCATCGGAAGCGGTGAGGGCGTTGCCGTCCTCATCGGTCATGGCGATGGTACCGGCCTCAGCGGTCTCGGTATCGATGCCCTCCATACCGGTGAAGTTCTCGGCCTCCTTCTCGGAGACGATCACGGTAGTAGCGGAGAGGCCACGGGTGGTGCCGTTGGGGATCTGGAGGTTGATCTGGGTGCCACCCATGGTGACGACCAGGCAACCGACGACGAAGACGCCCATGATGGAAGCGGCACGCGTGAAGGCCTGCATGTTGGCAGTCAGAGCGTCAATAGCGCTGGTGCCAAGCTTGTAGGACCAGTTCATGAGCCAGAAGCGCAGAGCGAACTGGACGACGTTGAAGATCACCAGGAAGATGATCGGCGCAGCGGCGTTGCCGTTGATGGCCATGTTGGAGGTGATGCCGGCCGTGATAGGCACGAGCGTCAGCCAGAACAGGGCGTCACCGATACCACCGAGCGGGCCCATTGCGGCGACGCGGACGGCGCGGATCGTGGGGATGTCAACCTTGTTCTGCTCGAGCGAAAGCACGATACCCATAACAAAGGTGACGAGGAACGGGTGGGTGTTGAAGAACTCCAGGTTGTGGCTCATGGAAGCCGCGAGGTCGTTCTTGTTGGTGTGGATCTTCTCCAGACCGGGGATGATGGAGTAAAGCCAGCCAGCGGCCTGCATGCGCTCGTAGTTGAACGATGCCTGCAGGAAGCAGGAGCGCCAAGCCATCTTGTTGAGGGTCTTCTGGTCGAGCTGCGGAGCAGGAGTGAGATCCTCGTAGTGCTCCGGGATCACATACTCATTAGATGCCATCTTCGAAGTCACCTCCGTCAGAAACAGCTGCACCCTTCAGCTCGGTCTGCTGCTGGAAGTCCCAGAAAGCAATGCCGAAGCCGATGAGAGCGAGGATGAGCAGGGCAGGGGTTGCCAGAGAATCGTTGGCAACGGTGATGAGCGCGAGGCCAAAGCCCATGAGGAAGAAGCCCCACATATCGCGGTTCATCATAACCTTGAGCAGGACGGCGAAGCCGACGAAGCGCATCATGCCGCCTGCAGCGGACAGACCGGTCTGCAGCCAAGTCGGGATGGCGGAAGCGATGGTCTGACCGATGGTAGCGCCAGCGATGAAGAACAGGGTGACGACGACAGCGAAGATCAGGCCGAGCAGAGCCATGGCGAAGTAGTTCAGACGCTCGATGCCCTTGGTGTCAGCGTTATGAGCCATGTTGTCCGCGGAGGACATGAGGGGCGACATAAGCGTGAAGACCAGGGTAACGCCGAGCTGACCAAGCAGAGCGAACGGAATGGCAAGGCCGACTGCCGCGTTGGGCTCGAGGCCCGTAGCGATAGCGAGAATGGCTGCCATGATGCCGCCGATGACGGCGTTAGGCGGCTGAGCGCCTCCGATCGGCATGTTGCCGATCGTCATGAGCTGATAGGTACCACCCACGAGAAGACCGGTGTTGAGGTCGCCAAGGATAAGACCGATGACGGCGCCGGTGACGATGGGCTGATAGAGAGACTCGAGGAAGTTGAACTGGTCGATTGCCGCGACGAACGTGACGATGAAGACCAGAGCGACCTGGATGATCGAGTATTCCATCTTGCTCCTCCTTTCAAAATGTATGTACGCACTTTGGATATCACGTACAGAACGTCAGGGTTTCAATCCTGACAACGTGGATCACGAGGATTACGAGAAGAGCTTGCTCGTGTCCTCAACAGGCGTGCTCGGAACGCGCCTGATCTCCAACTCCACCCCCAATTCCTGCAGCTCTTTAAACGCAGCGACATCCTCGTCGTTAACTGCGACGGAGGTGGCGACTTGGCGCTTTCCTTCCGACATGTGCATGTTGCCGATGTTTACCTTCTTTATAGGCACACCGCCCTTGACGAGCGTAAGCACGTCTTCCGGTGTTTCGGCCACGATGAAGATCTTCTGGCGCGGGCTCGCCTTGCCAATGACGTCGATGGTCTTCTGCAGGGAGAAGAAACGCGTAGCGACGCCGGCGGGAGCGGCCATCTTCATGAGGTTCTGGCGCATGGTGTTGGTCGACACATCGTCGTTGGCGACGAGGATGAGGTTGGAGCCCAGGGTGGAGTTCCACTGGGTAGCGACCTGACCATGGACCAGTCGGTTATCGATGCGGGTAAGAAGAATGTTGGGTTCTGCCATGTTGATCAGCTTCCTTTCGTTATTTGCTGACGACAGTTACTTGATCTCCTGAATCGCGTAACGCGAAACATCTACGACGGCACCGGATCGGACTTTGATCTGGACCTTTTCGCCTTCGATGCCCTTGACGGTTCCGTAGATACCGCCGGCGAAAAGAACCTCCTGACCCGGCTTGAGCTCGGTGTGCAGCTCCTTGAAGTACTTCTGCTTCTTCTTCATGTTGATTTGCGACCAGATGGTGTAAATCAAGCCCATGATGACAAGCAGGCCTAAAAGGGCGACCGAGGAGCTCAGGACGTTGGCTCCGAAATCGGCCATTAGATGCCGTCCTCGTCGCCGAAGATATCCTCTTCCTCGGAGCCTGCAACGGATGCGACCGTCTGGGCGGTGACGCCCGTCTGACCAACGGTCACGGCCTGCTCGCCAAGCTCGGCGAGCGTGGCGTTACCGCGAAGGAACAGAAGCTCAATAACCATGGGGAGGTTAGTGCCAGTCAGAACCTCGACGTTGTCGACATCCTGGGCAATCATCATCGACTGATTGAACGGAGTACCACCGAGCAGGTCGGTAAAGACGAGCACGCCATCGCACTCCTCGCGCATGGCGGTAATAGCGGCGCGGAGATCCTCACCGTAGGAAGCAGCCTGGTCGCCCTCAAAAGGAACGACGGTAAAAGCGGGCTGGTCGCCGGCAACCATAGCGATAGCGCTTGCGAGGCCGGGTGCGAACTGTCCATGACCAGTAAGAATAAAGCCAACCATTCAAATTTCCCTTCCGAAGGTGTGTACGATCTGAGTCCGATGATGTTCGGAAGCCAGCGGGCACTCGCCCTTAAAGCTTCTTGGAAAGCGTTCTTTGAAGACCAGTGGTTTCTAAACTGGTAGTAACCACGTGACGTGTTGTTGTCACTATATCACCACAGAAGAGGTCGCTTTCGTTGATTCATACAGTAAAACGTTTTTGCACCGCTCACGGTAAAAAATCGACCGTTTACCGCTCGTTAACACTTCTACCTGCGGTTTTGAAACCGTTTCGAAATGTTTTGGCGAAAGATCGGAACTCTTTTCGTGCCAATACAACGCAGGGCGGCTAAAAATAGCGTAAAGAAAAATTGCAGGTCATTGTGAAGATTTGTGAATTGGTCTTTTTGACTTAATACCAGTTAGAACCAGTTTTGAGATTATCGGTGAACGGTAGTTTTCGACCGTTCACCGGTTACTTGCAATCGTTTGCAGTTGTTTTCCCAGATGAATTAGGGAAACCCAATGAAGCACTTGTGCGATCACGGGAAGTTTTGGCATTTGCCCTCATCCCCCGCGCGCCAAACTCCGGCATCCAAAATGAGCTAATAGGTCACGTTAATCGTTTTCAATCATTACTTACTCAGTTTCGTAATTATTTGTCGTTTGTCGTTAATTCTGATATGATACAAGTATCATCCAAAACGCCGGTTGGAGGGGTTATGGTCCATCGAAACGCATCTATATCGAATGAAACCATCAGCCGCGAACAGACGATAGCCAAACTGAGGAAGCTCGCTCGCATCTGCAAATGGGCCACGATCTGCATTACCACCGCGCTCGCTCTGGGACTCCTCGCAGTCATTGCGATTGACCTTCTACTCATATTGCCTGGCCTCTCCCAAGGCTCGTGTCTCCAATCCGTAGAACTTCAAGCCGGCGAAGGGCCGTGCCTTGCTATCGTCGGTACCGATGCGCAGGCCCCACTTATGCTCGTTGCACACGATGGTCACACTGCCATAGGGAGCCTCTTGATGACATGTCTCGCGCTTACCATCGCGATAAGCGTGCGCAGGCTTTTCTTCAACATTGAAAAGGAAGGCAGGCCCTTTGACCTTGAATGTAACCAGACACTTCGTCGAGTAGGACATTTATTCCTTATCGGCGGCGTTGCCGTGAGGCTTCTTGGTGCCGTAATCACAGGAATGATACTCTCAGGATTTGGCGGCAGCTTTACGGATGCGTTCGTCGGCCAGCTATTCGAGCCCTCCATGCTCTTTGCAGGCCTGATTATTTGCCTGATTGCCAGCATCTTCCGCTACGGGTATATCCTGCAAAAACAAGATGACGAGTTGCTCTAGGGGGGAATCCATGATTATTCTGCGGCTTGACCGCATGCTCGCCGAACGCAAGATCTCATCCAAAGAGCTTGCGGAACGCGTGGGCATCTCCCAGGTCAATATGTCACGCATTAAGACGGGCAAGGTTTCTGCCATACGTTTTTCAACTCTTGACGCGATATGCCGGGCACTCGACTGCCAACCGGGCGATGTACTGGAATATATATCCGACGATGAAGCCGATAGCCTTTTTGGACTTAAAGATGAATAGCCATAATTAAGCCGCCAATCACGCCCTCAACGCAAATTGCCCGCCAGAACGACTTCCGTACTGGCGGGCAATTTGTTTTCTATCAGCTAGATGCTCGATGAGCCGTGCAACTCTTTACGCAAACAGGCCGTAGATGCTGATGTTGGCCTTGGCGTAGAGGCCGTTAGCATACTCGGTCCACTTGGAGCTGGCGCTCGAAGCCTGCGAAGAATACTGCTGGTAAGCAGTGTAATAGGCGGTCATGGCCTGCTTATAGGTAGCGCTATCGGCCGTAAAGGCATCGTCGGCAAAGGCCTTGGCATAGGTGCTGTCGGCGTCCTTCCAGGTGCCCTTTGAGCTATCCCACTCGTCGCCGGCAAGGTTGATGATGTAGTCGGCGTAGTCCTTGCTCGCGGTCTCCTCGTTGCCGTCAGCAGGCTCGGTCGGGGCGGTCGGCATGCTTGCGGAGCTATCGCCCACCTTCTTCTTGTAGAGCTTCTGCAGCGTCGCAGACTGGCGGACGATCTGCTTGGCCTGGTCCTTGGACACGCCGTACTGCGTGGCCATGGTCTTGTAGTCGGAGGTGCCGATGGAATCCTCGGCGTACTGCTTCATTTCCTTGGAAGAAACGGTAATACCCTCGTCCTCGGCAGCGTCCAGCAGAATCTGGTTGCGCACGTAGGACAGGATGACGTCGGCGGAAGGAGCGGTGTAGTTGCCATCGCTATCCTTGACGGTGTCGAGGCTGTACTGGCTCTCGATGGCCTCGCGCGCGGTGATATCGCTCTTCTTGCCGTTGTAGCTATAGCTTGCCACGGTCGAATCGAGCTGGTCCTCGGTGAGGGTCGCCGAGCCGACACCCTTGCCGCCAAAGCCGCCATTGCCAATAAAGAAGCCGACCACCGCAGCGATCACGACTGCAACCACGAAGGCGGCGATCATCGTCTTCTTGTGCTTGGACGCATGGTCGTCTTCGTCGGAGTCGTCGTTCTCGTCCTGCTCCTCAGGCATGAGGTTCTCGTCGGCGGCGTCCGCGGCGATCTTTGCCTCCAGGCGAGCGTCCTCCTCCTCGGCGGTCGTGCCAGCGGCGATATGTTCGGCAGACGTACCGGCGACCAGGTCGATCTTCTCGTCCTCATCACCGTCGGGGCCTTCACCGCGCTCGATGATCTGGATGCCGTCGATCTCGTCCTTCTCGTCCTTCTTTTGAATCAGACCCATATCAGTTACTCCTTGTTAGGAAACATAGTCCTCAATAGAATACGCCCGACGGAGCGCCGGGCGTATTGATTCTTAGGTTATACGCAAACACTTAAGTACTATTTAGGCGTTTGCAGCGTGCATACCTTAGGCCAGGTGCGCGATAACGGCATCGGCAAAGGCCTGCGTGCCCACGGCCCCCTCGACGGAGCCAGTCTGGGCACGACGCACGTCACCGGTAACTTGCTCGCCCTCGTCGAGCGTGGCAGACACGGCGGCGCGAATGCGATTGGCAGCGTCGTTCTCGCCAAGGTGGTCGAGCATCATCGCAGCAGAGAGGATCTCGGCCGTGGGGTTGGCGATATCCTGGCCAGCGATATCGGGCGCGGAGCCGTGCGTTGCCTCGAAGATGGCGCAGTCGGCACCGATGTTGGAGCCGGGGGCCATGCCCAGACCGCCCACCAGGCCGGCGCACAGGTCGCTCACGATATCGCCGTACAGGTTGGGCAGCACCAGGACATCGAAGTCGTTGGGGTTCTGGACCAGACCCATGCAGGTGGCGTCGACGATCTTGTCGTTGAACTCGATATCGGGATAGTTGGCGGCCACCTCGCGCGCCACGCGCAGGAACAGGCCGTCGGTCGCTTTCATGATGTTGGCCTTGTGCACGGCCGTCACCTTTTTGCGGCCGCAGCGGCGGGCATACTCAAAGGCGTACTCCACAATACGGCGGCTCTTGGCGATAGAGATCGGCTTGATCGAGATAGCGGAATCGGCGGCAAAGGTCTTCTGGCCCGAGCGCTCGACGAGCTGCGAGAGCTCCTCGACCTCGGCAGCGCCCTCGTCAAACTCGATGCCGGCGTAAAGATCCTCGGTGTTCTCGCGCACGATGACCAGGTCGACGTCGCGGAAGCGCGAGCCGTCGCCCGGCTGCGACAGGCAGGGGCGCACGCAGGCGTACAGGTCGAAGTGCTTGCGCAGGGCAACGTTGACGCTGCGGAAGCCCGTGCCGACCGGCGTGGTGATGGGGCCCTTGATGGCAACCTTGGTTTCGGCGACCGCATCGAGCACGTGCTGGGGCAGCGGCGTGCCAAACTCGTCCATGACGCCGGCACCGGCCTCCTGGACGTTCCAGTTGATCTGGACACCGGTGGCCTCGACCACGCGGCGCATGGCCTGCGTAATCTCGGGACCGATACCGTCACCGGGAATCAGGACTACATCGTGCGCCATAATCTGTTACTCCTCGTCTTCGGCGTCGTCAGATTTTTTAACGCTAGCACGCTTCTTCTTTTTGGAGAGATCCAGGCCAAAACGTTTAACAAGCATTTCGCAAATCTCGCTCGAACGGGCCTTGAGATAGCTGCCCTTACCGTTCTCGGCATCAAACTTAAGGCGCAGCGCGAGCTTCTCGGCAACCTCGGCGTCGATCTCGCCCTGGCAAAACTCGTACAGGCAACCGAGCATGTCGCGATACTCAAGGTCGCCGTGGTAGCACTGGATGGCCTCGTCCAGGATGGGCCAAGCCTCGCGCGAACGCTCGACACTCGTGGCACCCCACACGCACAGCAGGCGGAAGGCGGCATAGCGCAGCGTGGAGGAGATCTCGTCGAACAGTGCGGTCTCGGCGCCCTCAAAGGCATCGCCCAGCTGCTCGGGGCAGATGGTGGCGAGCGCCGTCAGGGCATCGAGGGCCTCCCAGCGGGTCTGTGCCTCGGGGCGGTCGAGTGCCTCGATCAGCGTGGGCACGCAGGGCACGACGCGCTGCGGGTCGCGCTCGGCAAGCAGGTGCAGCACGCGGGCGGCAAACTGGCGGATGCGGCGCGTGGGGCAGCCGAGCTCCTGGACCAGGCGATCGACGGCGTTCTCGTTCTCCTCTGCCAGCTGGAGCTGTGCCAGCTCCTCGTCGGTGAGCTGTTCGTCTTTGTTTTCTGCCATAGTTACCTCTTCTTATTTCTTGGTGTGCTTGCCAGCACCCTTGCTGTCATCGGTGACCGAGATGAGCTGTCGGTCGGCAGCGCCGTTGCGACGCGCGCGGCGGCGCTCCTCGGCGTCGCCCGCGTCGGCGGCGGCGCGATGGGCCTTGTTGACGTTAAAGACCTCGTCATGCTTGCGCCACGGGCCAACGGACTCGCCAAAGCTCATCTTAAGGCCGGCGATAAAACCGCCGAGCCAGCCGATCGGCGCAAACTGCACCAGCGGGAACAGCGAGAAAACCCAGGTCAGCAGAACGACTGCCGCCGCACCCGCAAAGTTGGCGATCCAGTAGTCGCGCCTGGTGATCACGCGCTTTTCGCAAGCCCACTGGCCGCACAAAAAGCCAATGTAGATCGCAAAGATAAAGAGCACCAGCGCGAGCACCACGAACGTCCAGCTCATGGGCACTACTCCTCGTGATGATGGCCGCAGCAGCACTCGTGGCCGTCATCGTGGCCGTGGCCGCCGCAGCACTCGTGGTCCTCGCCGTGGTGGTGGCCACAACCGCACTCGTGGTCGTCGCCGTGCTCACCGCAACCGCAGCCGTCCTCGTGAGCGCCGTGCTCCTCGGGGCGATACTGCGACCAGTCCAGACCGGCGGCGATGGCGTCGGCCTCCTCCTTATAGAGGACCGTGATGGCCTGGGTGCCCAGCTTGGCGCCACCGATAGCGTCGAGCATGTCGTAGAGCGTAAAGGCCACGTCGGCTCCGGGCAGCGCGAGCTCGCGGTCGTCGGCGTAGGCAAGGGCCAGGCGCAGGTCCTTAATGAAGTGCTCGACCATAAAGCCGGGCTTGTAGTCGCCGTCGAGCGCCTTGGGCGCCAGGCTCTCCATGGCGCCGGACTTGCCGGTGCCGCCCAGGATCATCTGACGGGTCTTCTCCAGATCCAGGCCGTTGAGCTCGGCAAACGCCAGCGCATCGGCCATACCGACCATGCAGGCGCCCAGCGACACCTGGTTGGCGAGCTTGGCAGCCTGGCCCTTGCCGGCGCCATCGAAGCAGCAGATATTTGCCGCAAAGGTGGCAAGGATGTCGCGGACCGGGGCGATATCGTTCTCGGTGGCGCCCACGATAGCCGTGAGCGTGCCGGCGATAGCACCAGACTCGCCGCCGGTGACGGGGCAGTCAAACGCCATGCGGCCGGAAACCTGGGCGGCCTCGGCAATGTCACGGGCGAGCTCGGGCGAGCTCGTGGTGAGGTCGATCAAGACCGCGCCCGGCTTGGTGCACGCGAGCAGGCCGTCGCCCGCCAGGTAGAGCTCCTCGACCTCGGAGGGATAACCCACCATGGTAAAGACGACGTCGGCGTTCGCCACGGCATCTGCCGGTGTATCGGCCCAAACGGCACCGCGCTCGATAAGCGCGGCGGCCTTGGACTTGGTACGGTTGTTGACCGTGACGGGATAGCCGGCATCCAGGATGTGGCCGGCGATGGGGGCACCCATGATTCCAGTGCCGATGAATGCGACGGAGAGCTTGTTTGCCATGAAACCTTTCCTTTTGGGTTGGGTGTTGTTACCAGGTTGAATACTCGGTGCCAGCGTTTGGGCCGTGAGTTGGGATCGATTACGGCCGCGTTACTTGCCTACTGACCGCGCACGCGGCGGGCGATGCGGTCGGAAAGCGACGCCTTGTCGGCGCGGTTCTTACCCCAAAACGCGCAGGCCACCATGCCGGGGCCCACGTGCGAGCCAATGGTGGGGCCCACAGAGCTGCGGATGATGGTCACGTCGGCGCAGCCTTCCTCCTTGCGGATGGCGGCCTCGAGCCAGTCGCCGTCCTTCTCGGCATCGGCCGTCATAATGGCGATGGGCATGGTGCGATCGGGCACATAGTTCTCGCGGAACGACTTGAGAATGGACTTGAGCGCCTTCTTGCGACCGCGGTTGACGCCGATCAGCGACAGCGAGCCGGCCAGGTCGTAGGACAGCTCGGGCTTGACGTCGAGCTTTGCCGTGAGCTGCGCTGCCGCGGGCGGAATGCGGCCGCCGGCAGCCAGCGCGTCAAAGCTCTCGAGCGTAAAGTAACCGTGGACATAGGTCTTGGCCTCGTTTGCCCAGTCGACCAGCTGCTTGGCGGTCAGTCCCGCCGAACGCTGGCGCACGGCCTCAAGCGCCAAGAGCTCGCCGGTCGCACAGGGCAGGGCGTTGTCCACCACGTACAGCTCAAAGTTGGGATACTCGGCGCGTACGGCATCTGCCGCCTGGCACGCGGAGTTGTAGCTCGACGACAGCGCCGAGGTAAAGCACAGGTAGACCGTGGGCGTGCCCTCTTTGGCACACTCGGTAAAGAACTCGATATAGCGACCGAGCGACACGGCCGAGGTGGACACGCGAGCGCCGGCGCGCATACGGTCGTAGAACTCCTTGGGTGTAATGCTCGACCAGATGTCGTCCGTGCGCTCCTCGCCATCGATGATGAAGGGGAAGCCCAGGATATCGACATCGAGGTTCGCGGCGACCTCGGGGCTAAAGTCGCAGCAGGTATCGACGACGATGCGGCAGCGGTCAGAATGGCCGGCGGATGCAGCCTTGTCCATCAAAGCGACTCCTTACGTAAAAAGGCGGCCACCCGCATGGGATGGCCGCCAGCCGTTAACTCATGCAAGTTAACGTATTTTACTCGTCAAGTGTTTCGATACGGGGCTTGATGATGCCATATCCACCATTCTTACGGTGATACACCACATTGATGAGGCCAGTCGTCGCGTTCTCGAACACGTAGAAGTCGTGGCCGAGCAGATCGGTCTGCACCAGCGCCTGCTCCTCAGTCATCGGGGTGACATCGATGACTTTCTCGCGGACGAGCAGGTCGTCGTCCTCCTCGGGCAGCAGCAGGTCGGCCAGATCCTCGACACGCTCGACCGGTGCAACATCCGCTGCGCTGGCACCACCCTGGCGGTTGTCCACGACCTTGGTCTTGAACTTGCGCAGCTGGCGGGTGACCTTATCGGCGGAGAGGTCGATGGCGGCGTACATATCTGCACCATGCTCGGCAACGCGAATCACCGAACCGCGGGCGCGAACCGTAACCTCGACGATTGCCGGGTTGGGGTTCGAGGGGTTCTTCTCATAGCGAAGTACAACGTCGACCGTCATGGGCTCGATATCGAAAACCTTGAGCGCCTCGCCGATCTTCTCATCCACATGCGCACGCAGAGCATCGGTTACCGTCGTCTTGCGTCCAGAAACCTTGATATCCATACGTGGCTCCAATCTGCCTCGGGGACTTACTGTACTGGCTATGTACCCATTGCCGTGCATTTAATCACGCGGATTCCCAAAGACCCGAATAACGATTGCTTGATACCGCATACCGAAGTCTCGCACTTTTCTGTGGCAAAGTGCGCTATAGGAGGGAGCCAGCGACTTTGTATTTGGTCCCGAAAATTGGCTTTGACCTGCTGGTTTTATAGAGATGAAAAAGCCTGGCTCCCCTATTGGGGAAGCCCGGCAGTGCGTGTTGAAACCGTGAAGAGGCGTCTCTCCTAGCGCATAGGAGACGCCACCCCTAGCAATAACTAGCTATTAAGCTTGTTAATGTCGTCGTCGGTGATGGTGTCTTCCTGGCTGGACGATTTGTCTTCGGAGGATGCGGTCTCATTGTTGGAATCGGAGGACTCGCTGCCGGAGGATGCGGAGCCAGACGACTGAAGGTTGACACCAGATACTGTCTTAGTGGTGAGGTCGTAGGGCATCGTGCCATACCAGACGCAGTGGACTGCCTCGAGCGTACCGTCGACCGTGATGCCGTCGAGGGCATCGCTCACGGCACGGCACAGTTCGTCATTGGACGAGAGGCCCGCAACACCAAGCGTCGAGGGCGCCTCGAGCGCACCGACATAGGAGATCTCGCTCATCAGGCGTGCAAGGTAGCCGCCGGCCGTGGAGTCGCAGATCACATAGTCGACTTCGCCGGACTCGAGCGCCTCAAAGCACTCGTTGATGTTGGGGTAGGTCTTTTGGTTGGCGGTGATGCTCTGCTTAGCAAGCGCCTCCTGCGAGGCCGAGGACATCTGGACACCCAGAGTAGACGTGTTAAGGGTATCGGTGGAAACGTTTAGCGACCCACCATCGCTGGTTTTACCGAACACGGAAGCGGCATCGTACAGGCAGGTGCCGAGCGAGCTAACGTCCCCATCCGTGGAGTTGATCTCGCCGATAAAGATATCAGCCTTTTTGTCACCGAGCGCGGAACCTGCCGAGGACGCATCGACAAAGGCGACCTTAAGGCCCATGCGGCTTGCGAGGGCGCGGGCAGCGTCGACTGCATACCCCGTGAGCTCGCCGTCAGCGCCCTGCATGGCCTGCGGCGCATCGGAGGTATCGAGGGCAACCGTCAGGGTACCGGGGGTGACCAGGGCATCATCCGACACCGCGGACGTGACGGTCTCGTACTCGATCTGGTCGATCGTGGGAGTCGTGAACGTAGACAGCGGGTTGAACGCGCATCCGCTCAGGCCCAAAACGGCGATGACCGCTGCGGTCCCAGCACCTAACCGAGCCGCGTGCATCAAGCTGCCCCTCACCATGTCCACTACCCTGCCTTCTGTGTCGTATACGATCCGTGCGTTGCACGAAATATCAGATTGTTCCCACCAGCTGACCTGGTATTTGACCCCACACTTGCGCACCGGGGTGTTTGCTCGGGAGGCCGCAGCCACCTTCACGACTGGCCCGCTCGCCCGCGAGGCGGTATTGCCCCAAAGAAAGTAGAACGGACGGTGCGGCTTACATCTAGGACGCGCCATGATCGCGCCGCGCGCACGCGGTCGCTTACGTGGATCCCTTTGACCGCGTCTGTCTTGGACTAGGACGGGCATTTCGTCCGTCCGCAACCACAGCCTGGTAGGAACGTAGCGCATTATAGCTAAGTTCAAGCTAAAGTTTAAGGTTAGGGGCGTCATTCGCATCGCGAGTACAGATTTCGCAGGTCGGAGTGGGCTATTCGTGCCTCTGTGAAGCCCGGAGCTCCCCTATGGGGAGCTCCGGGGCACCCTTCCTAGGG
>CATYZI010000007.1 GCA_958415625.1 uncultured Collinsella sp.
CCATAAATGCAACCAAATGTGAAGCCTATTAGGAATGATTTTTAATAAAACAATTTTGAGATATGAAGATGTTGATTGATTAACGGTTTGCAAGTCATATACGGACGCCGCTGAGTACAATCGGGCGAGCAAATGTTGACCTATCAACAAATGAAGGAGTTTCCTTTATGCATCTAGCCCGTCGTGCCTGGTGCCGAACATATCAGACGGTTTTTCGCATTGCATTGCCAATCCTGCCCTATACCGAGCCACGCATTTTAGAGCATGCCGAGGATGTGCCCGCGGTGCTTCAAAAGCGCTCGATCCAGAAGGTCCTTATCGTGACGGATCCCGGCATTGCCCGTCTGGGGCTCACGGCACCGCTCGAGACGGCGCTCGCATCCAGGGGGATTGGCGTTTCGGTCTATGCCGAAACGCGTGCAAACCCCACGGTCTCAAACGTGGAGGAAGCGGCGTCCCTGTACCGAGAGAGCGCCTGCCGGGCCATTATCGGCTTTGGCGGAGGATCAGCCATGGACTGCGCCAAGGGCGTGGGCGCACGCATTGCGCAGCCAAACAAGCCCATCAACAAGATGCGCGGCCTGCTGCGGATTCATCGTCGCCTGCCGCTGCTTATTGCGGTTCCCACTACCGCCGGTACGGGAAGCGAAGTCACGCTCGCGGCGGTTATCACCGATGACGAGACGCGCTACAAGTACCCCATTAACGACTTTGTGCTTATTCCGCGCTTTGCGGTGCACGACCCCGAGTTTACACGTGGCCTGCCCGCCTCCATTACGGGGCAGACGGGTATGGATGCCCTGACGCATGCCGTCGAGGCCTTTATCGGCCGTAGCACCACGCCCTACACGCGCAAGATGGCGCGCCAGGCGGTGCAGCTCATCCACGACAATTTGCTCGAGGCCTATGAGCATGGCGACGACATGCGTGCGCGTCGCAATATGCTTTCGGCGGCGTATAAGGCGGGCGTTGCGTTTACCCGCTCCTATGTGGGATACGTTCACGCCATCGCGCACAGTCTGGGCGGCCGATACGGAATTCCGCACGGTTTGGCCAACGCGATTATCCTGCCGCACATGCTTCGCGCTTATGGTGACGCCGCCGCCCCCAAGCTTGCCGATCTTGCTCGCATGGCGGGCATTGCGCCGGCTACCGCGCAGGACAGCCTGGCGGCCGAGGCCTTTATTGATTGGGTCGACCGCATGAACGTTGCCCTGGGTATCCCCAAATATGTGACAGGCATTCGCCGCTCCGACATTCCCGAAATGGCAACGCACGCCGATGCCGAGGCTAATCCGCTGTACCCCGTTCCGCTTTTAATGGACCGCTTGGAGCTCGAGCGTATGTACGAGGTCGTCGCGGGTGGTATGCTTGAGGACGAGAACTAGGAGGGCGCCATGAACACCGAGGAAATTGCGCGCATCGTCGGCGATCAGCGCGCCTACTTTAAGACGCACGCCACGTTTGATGTCGATGCTCGACGTCGTGCGCTCGTGAGTTTACGCGATGCGGTACGGGCCCACGAGGCCGATATTGCCCATGCGCTCAAGACCGATTTGGGAAAGTCGCATGACGAGGCCTATATGTGCGAAATCGGCACCTCGCTTTCCGAGATTCGTCATCAGATCGCGCATGTGGCTCGATGGAGTCGTTCGCGCCTGCGTCCGTGTGACCTCGCCAACGCCGTGAGTGTGTGCAAGACGCAGTCCGTGCCCTATGGCGTCACACTCATCATGGCTCCGTGGAACTACCCGTTTTTACTGACGCTCGAGCCACTCGCCGGCGCCCTTGCCGCGGGCAATACTGTGGTCATCAAGCCGAGCGCCTATGCTCCTGCATCGAGCGCGGTGCTCAAGCAAATCTGCGAAGAGGCATTTGATCCGCGCCTGGTGACGGTTGTCGAGGGCGGGCGGGCCGAAAACGAAGCGCTACTCGATGAGTGCTGGGACAAGATCTTCTTTACCGGTAGCGTTCCGGTCGGCAAGCTCGTCATGGAGCGCGCAAGTAAAAACCTTACGCCCGTGACGCTTGAGCTGGGCGGAAAGAGTCCCTGCATCGTGGATGCGACGGCAAACTTGAAGGTTGCGGCACGGCGTATCGCCTTTGGTAAATGGCTCAACGTGGGGCAGACCTGCGTGGCGCCCGACTACCTGCTGGTCGATACGAGCGTGCACGACGAGCTGCTGGGCCTCATCAAGGAGGAGGCCCGCCGTATGTTTGGCGAGCATTCGCTCGATAACGAGGACTACGGACATATCGTCAACGCCAAGCATTTCGTGCGCGTGCGCGGGCTGATCGACTCCGATAAGGTTGTGCTGGGAGGCACGGCGCGCGAGTCGTCGCTCAAGATTGAGCCGACGATCATAGACGGCGTGGCCCCCGATGACGCCGTGATGCAGGAGGAGATTTTCGGCCCCATCTTACCGGTGCTGACGTTTGAGAGCTTAGACGAGGCCGAAGCGTTTATTACGGATCGTCCGACGCCGCTGGCCCTGTATATCTTTAGCCAGGATCGCGCGGCTCAGCAGCGCTTTGTGCGCTACGTGCCCTTTGGCGGCGGCTGTGTTAATGACACCATTATGCATTTGGCTACGAGTCATATGGGCTTTGGCGGCATGGGAGCGAGCGGTATGGGGCAGTACCATGGACGCGAGAGCTTCGATACGTTTAGCCACAAGAAGAGCATCGTGAACAAGGCAACGTGGTTGGACGTGCCATTCCGCTATGCCCCTTATGCAAGCTGGAAGCACAAGTTCGTGCGCATGTTTGTGCATTAGAATCAGATGACATAGGGATAAACAAAGTGGCCGTCTCCGCGTAAGCGAAGACGGCCACTTCTCACGATGAAAACGTGTATCGGAGTTGGCAAGACCCGCTGCCACGGGTGCCATCCGTGTTCCTATCTTATCTGCAAGCGTTCCGTCGCGCAAGCGTTGCGGCAAACGATTGAAAGACGCAGACAGGATGAATTTGTGTCCGCACGGGCCCGTAGACTTCTCAACTACGTTGTGGATGCTCGCTAATCGGTAATGGAGGCGCACGTGTTTGATGACGATGACCTGTTCGATTTGACGGATGATCCGTTTGAGTGGGATTTACTGCTCGATGACGATGAGCTGGAGCAAGATCGTAAAAAGCGACAGGGCAAGAAGGCTCAGGATGACGCTTCGAAAAAGCAGGACAAGCGCCGCCGAGGTCTGTTCGGCGGGCTCTTTGGGTAACCGTCGTATCGCTGCGTCTGTATACTAAACAGGTCTTATACGCGTTGCGAAATGAGGACAGAGACGATGATGTGGTTTACCGCCGACCTGCACCTGGGCGATACGAATATCTTGCACGACATGGATCGACCGTTTGATTCGGTCGAGGAGATGAACCGCAAGGTCATCGATGCCATCAATGAGTGCGTGGCTGTGGACGACCGCCTCTATATCCTGGGAGACTTTACGTATCGTTTGCCCATGGCGGAGGCAGTGCGCCTGCGCGAGCGCATCGAATGCCAGAACGTGACGCTCATCCGTGGTAACCATGATGGCGATTGGGGAGATCCGGACGCGCCGCACATTTGGGATGAGGTGCGCGACTATCTTGAGATTGCGCCCGGCTATGCTCGCGGGCACAGGCTGGTACTGAGCCATTACCCCATGCTCAGCTGGAATGGCAAGGCGCGCGGCGCCATCATGCTGCACGGGCATATCCACAGCAGGGGAGACCGCGCCAACGCGCGCAATCGCGATCGCGAGCGCCCGATTCTGCGCTATGACGTTGGTCTCGACGCTAACGATTACAAGCCCGTAAGCCGCGACCAGATCCTTGGCTTCTTTGGACTATAGCTGCAAGTGCAGGTAGAATGAACGCGCCGCGCGGATGGTCTGCGCGGCGCGTTTTAGTAGGAGCGATGATTCCATGAAGGCTATCCAGCGCATTAACCACAACGCTGCCATCTGCGAAGACGGCGCGGGGCGTCAGCTTATCGCGCTGGGTCGTGGCATCGGTTTTGGCGAGATGCCGCACGAGGTCGATCTGGACGTTGTTACACGCACCTTTTACGGCATCGATTCAAAGTACCTGGCGTTTATCGACGAGGTCGACCCCGAGGTGCTGGAGTTTTCCGCCCAGCTGGCAGATATCGCAACCGGGCAGCTTTCGTATGAATTGAGCCCAAACCTTCCCATTACATTGGCAGACCATATTCAGTTTGCTATTAAGCGCGCCCGCGAACACATGGTGGTGTCGTTGCCGCTCGAGCGCGACCTGGAGCAGCTGCATCCCATCGAATACCGCTTGGGCGAGCTGGCTGTTCGGGGCATTCAGAAAAGCTTCCGGGTGCGTATGCCCCGAAGCGAGGCCGCGGGCATTGCCATGTCGATTGTTAATGCATCGGTTAGGCCGAGCGAGCGACGCGTGCTTGCCGAGCAGCACGAGGAGCGACTGCTCGATATGACGGTCGCGATTATTCAAGAAGAGTTGGGCGTGACGGTCGATCGCTCGTCGTTTGCCTTTACTCGCTTTGCCACTCATGTGCGCTATCTGCTCGACCGCGTGGCAAAGAAAGAACCGATAGATACTGAGAACTCCGGTCTCTACGACGTGCTCGTGGAGCAATATCCGGCGGCATCGCGTTGCGCTCATCGTGTCAACGATCTGATTCAAGAGACCTTTGGCGAGCCATTGGCCCAAGAAGAGCTCGTCTATCTGATCATGCATGTGAATCGCGTGGCTTCTGTCCACTCGGATAAATAGGCTCTCTGGTATTTCCTTTCCGTCATGGCGACCGTTCGCGGGTCGTTTGCTACCGTTCGTCGGTAATCTGAGCCGCAACGAACGCATCCGCCGCATATACTCGCCGTGTGTTGGGTGTTACTCACGGCGCAGCTCCGAGAGGCACTACCGATTCTGTCGAGACCATTATTGGGTCTCTGTCGGTTGTGCGCGGGGCTTTTTTCATGTCGATCCACCCGGGAATCACATGCAATGAAATCTCTTGCCAACGGGCATCGCGCGCTGCGCAGGCGCGAGCGGAATCGTGTGTCTTGGTGCCATGAAGCCCCACGAGCCTTTAGTTGGAAGAGAAGGGATTCGACATGGCTGTCGATAACAAGAAGATTGCTGAGGACGTGCTCGCTGCCGTCGGCGGCGCCTCCAATGTGACGAACGCGACGCACTGCATGACCCGCCTGCGTCTGAACCTCAAGGATCAGTCCATTCCCAATGACGATGAAGTGAAGAAGATCAAGGGCGTGCTGGGCGCACAGTGGTCTGGCGGCCAGTATCAGGTCATCATTGGCCAGAACGTGCCGAAGGTCTATGACGCCGCTCTCAAGCTCGGCGTGAAGGGCGAGGGCGCAATCGCAGAGAACCTCGATGCGAGCGCCAAGGAGCCGCTGACGCTCAAGACTGCGGGCAAGAAGACCCTCAACTACCTGTCCAAGACAATGGTTATGACGATCCCCATCATCATGGGCGCCGCCATGTTCCGTACCATTGCCGTGCTTTGCGGCGACGGCATGCTCGGTATCTGGTCTGCCGATTCCGACATCTATAACTTCTTCTACAACTGGATTTACAACGCCGGCTATTATTTCCTTCCTGTTTATCTGGGTTGGGCTGCCGCAAAGCAGCTTGGCTGCAGCCAGCCGCTCGGCATGATGCTCGGCGGCGTGCTTATTGCTCCCGAGTTCATGACGCTGGTCAACGCTGCGGCGGATTCGGGTGCTACGACCACGATGATTTATGGTGTGCTGCCGGCTCAGCTGAACAACTATTCCTGCACCGTTCTCCCCATGGTTCTGTCCATGCCGGTACTCATGGTCGTTGAGAAGTTCATGAAGAAGATCATTCCCGACATGCTCTCTACGGTGTTTGTGCCCGTGTGTACTCTGGCCGTCATGATTCCCGTTTCGCTGTGCGCGCTGGCTCCGATTGGCTCTATCTTGGGCAACGCGGTTGGTAACTTTATGTTCGGCCTCGGCAACACCGGCGGTATCGTCACGGTCATCTCCCTCGTTGCCATTGCCGCGCTTTGGGAGTTCCTGGTTATGACCGGTATGCACCAGGTCCTGCTTACCCTTGGCATTGTGCAGCTGCTCACCATGGGCTCTGACTCCTGCGTCATGGTCGCGGGCGCTATCGCTCAGTTCGCTACGTGGGGCATGGCCTTCGGCGCCTTCCTGCGCCTTAAGGAGACTGACGAAAAGGGTGCCATGCTTGGTTTCTCGCTCTCCGGCATTGTCGGCGGCGTGACGGAGCCCGCGCTGTATGGCTGCGGCTTTAAGTATACTCGCTGCCTGGGTGCCATGGTCGCGGGCGGCGCTATCGGCGGCCTGATCGCGGCTCTCACTAATGTGACCACGTATGTTTTGGGCGCAACTAATATCCTTGGTATTACAGGTTATGTTGCAGGCGGAACTGCTAATCTCGTATGGGGCTGCGTTGCATCGGGCACTGCATTTGTTGCCGCCGCTGCCATCGCCTACTTCTTTGGCTTTACCAAGGAGCAGCTCGACGAAGACGCTGCTGCCGCCAAAGCCTAAAGCATCCGTTCGGTAGGACAATTATCTGGGGCACTTGGCTGCGCTTCAAGTGCCCCTTTCCATAGATGGGGGTCAATATGAAGCAATTGCTCATTCGTGCCGACGATATCGGTTATTCGTATGCCGTTAACCTGGGGATTGCCCGCAGTATCAATGAGGGCCTGGTGCGCTCGGCGGGACTTATGCCCAATATGCCCGAGGCCGAGCGTGGCTGGTCGCTCGTGGCGGATGCCGGCATTGCGGTGGGTCAGCATACCAACGTGTGCCTGGGCAAGCCGTGTGCCGACCCGGCGCTCATTCCGAGCAT
Source organism: uncultured Collinsella sp. (assembly GCA_958415625.1). Taxonomy (GTDB): domain Bacteria; phylum Actinomycetota; class Coriobacteriia; order Coriobacteriales; family Coriobacteriaceae; genus Collinsella. The sequence continues at coordinate 6,841 of CATYZI010000007.1, forward strand.
GCTCAACGAGAATGATGAGTTCCATAGCAGCCGTACCTTCCGCGATCATTTTAAGCGCGGCGAGGAGTTGATAGACTTCGACGAGGCCTGCATCGAGATCCGCGCGCAGCATGACCGCTTTGTCGAGATCGTGGGCCGCGAGCCCGATTACTTTGAGGCCCATGCCGTCATGAGCAAAAACCTTAACCGAGCGATCTCGGCGGTTGCTCAGGAGCTGGGCCTTAAGGAGCAAAAGGCGAGCTTCGACCCCGCGGCTGTGGTGCATTGCGGAGATACTGATCTGCGCATGGTGATGCGCTCGATGGAGCCGGGCTACGAGCCCAAAGAGGCAATCATGCAGACGGTTCGCGGGATGGTGGACGGCGAGACGGTCGTCTTTGTGTGCCATCCGGGTTATCTCGATCGTTTTATCCTGGAGAACAGCTCGCTCACGACCGATCGTACCAAGGAAGTCGATGCGCTGATCGACCCCGAGCTTCGCGCTTGGCTCGAGTCTCAATCCGATCTTCGCCTGATCGACTACCGCGACCTGTAAGGACCCAAGTCACCACAAAGGGGACAGTCGCCTTTGTGGTGGTTCTGGCGCCGTTGCCATTATGGCAGCGGCGCCTTTTTTGTCCGTGCGGCGCGGTAGAGTGTAGGCGGTTGAAATTTGCGTCCATCGAGGAGCTGCCATGAACGAGATCAAGTGCCCGCATTGCGGCGAAGTTTTTAAGGTCGATGCGTCCGGTTATGCGGATATCGTCAAGCAGGTGCGCGATGCCGAGTTCTCGCGCGACCTGGATGAGCGCGTGAAGGCGGTCCAGCGCGAGGACGAGCAGGCACTGGAGCTTGAGCGCTCGCGCTCGACGGCTGCTTTGCAAAAGGCAGAGTCTCAGCGCGACGCTCAGCTTGTCGAGCAGAAGAATGCTGCAGCTCAGCAGCTGGCGCAAGAGGTTGCCAAGCGCGATGCTGAGCTTGCCGAGCTGCGCGCCAAGCTCGAGGGCGCCGTCACAGAGCGCGAGAGTGCAAGCCAGCGCGCGGCGGTAGAGGCCCGCGCCGACGCTCAAAAGGAAAATGCCGAGCTTCAGCGCGAGATCGACAATTTGCGTGCGCAGCTGGAGCGCAAAGATGACGAAGCAAAGCTTGCCGAGGCGGCGGCACGCAATGCTGCTCAAAACGACCTGTTCGCGCGCGACGCTCAGATTGCCGAGCTGCAGGCCAGGCTCGCCGCGGCGGACAAGGCCCAGGAGATGGCGCTTGCCGCTGCCGCGGCAGAGTCGCAGCGTGAGCTCGATGCTGCTCGCAGCGAGGCCGAGCGCGCGCTTGCTGACTATCGCGCGAAGGTGCAAGAGAAGTTTTCCGCCGCAAAGGCTCAGTCCGAGCAAGAGGCCGAGGGCCTGCGTGCCCAGCTGCGCGAGCAGGAACTGATGGCAAAAATGAACCTGTCAGAGGCGGTCGCCGCGGCGGAGCGAGAGCGCGATGAGGCACGTGCCAAACTGACGAGCGAGCTGGCGGTGCGCGATTCTCGCGAGGAGCAAGCCAAGGCGGCACACGAGCTCGAGCTTGCGCAGGCCAAGCGCGCGAGCGATGACCTGATTCGCTACAAGGATGAAGAGATTGAGCGCCTTAAGGACATGAAGGTTCGCCTGTCCACCAAGATGGTGGGCGAGTCGCTCGAGCAGCACTGCGAGACCGAGTTTAACCGTCTGCGCATGACGGCGTTTCCTAATGCGTACTTCGAGAAAGATAACGATGCATCCGAGGGCACCAAGGGAGACTTCATTTTCCGTGAGTGCGACGCGAGCGGCAACGAGGTCATTTCGATTATGTTCGAGATGAAAAACGAGAACGACGAGACCGCGACCAAGCATAAAAACGAGGACTTCTTTAAGAAACTCGATCACGATCGTCGCCAGAAAGGCTGTGAGTACGCGGTGCTCTGCACGCTGCTCGAGCCCGAGAGCGAGCTTTACAACGCGGGAATCGTGGACGTGAGCTATCGCTACGAGAAGATGTATGTGATCCGCCCGCAGTTCTTCATTCCCATCATTACGCTGCTGCGCAATGCCGCCATGGGTTCGCTTCGCTATAAGCAGGAGCTGGCGGAGTACAAGCAGCAGAATATCGATGTCACGAACTTCGAAGCCAAGATGGAGAAGTTCAAGAACGATTTCGGCCGCAACTACGAGATCGCGAGCCGCAAGTTCCAAACGGCAATCGATGAGATCGACAAGACGATTAGCCATCTGCAGAAAACCAAGGAGGCGTTGCTGTCCTCCGAGAACAATCTGCGCCTTGCCAACAAGAAAGCCGACGATCTTACCATTCGCAAGCTCACGTGGGGCAACAAGACCATGAAAGCAGCGTTTGACGAGGCGCGCGGGGCCGCGACAGAGACGAACGATGAGCCAGCCGAGGCGGATTCGTATGAGGTCGAGGATGCCGAGTAGGGGATAGCGTATCGCGCAAAAAGCGGGGCCGCTGGCGATGTTGCCAGCGGCCCCGCTTTGTTTCGTCCCATTGCGCCCGGCTAGTCCTCGAGCAGGTTCTCGATAAAGCCGACACGGTAGTTCTTGAAGATTACCTCGCCGCCGTCTTGCGTGGCGTCCAGATCGACATCGCCCATGATGCCAAAATCGTGGTCGCCATCCTCGTCAGCAAAGATCTGGTGCACGTGCCATACGTGCGCGGTCTTCTCGTCGGACTCGTCGATGGAAAACATCGCGGCGCTGCGGGCATCTCCGTCGGTGAGGATTTCCTCGTGCTGCTCGTGGTAAGCGTCGAGTGCTTTTTGCCAGCGGATCTCGCTCATGCCCCAGTCGTCGTCGAGCTCGCCCAGGTCGCGAACGTGCTCGCGGGCGGCAAGGGTCACGCGGCGGAAGAGCGCGTTGCGCACCAACAGCGTGCAGCCGCGGCGGTCCGCCACGACCTCGTCGATGCCCTGCGGCGGCGCAGCATCGAGGGCTGCCGGGTTGCCGGCGTTCTCCCACTCGTCCACCAGGCTCGAGTCCACCGAGCGCACCACAAAGCCGAGCCACGAGATAATGTCGCGCAGACGCTCGTCGCGCTTCTCGATGGGCACGGTGCGGTCGAGCGAACGGTAGGCCTCTGCCAGGTAACGCAGCAAAATGCCCTCGGAGCGGGCGATGCCGAGCTTTTGAATGTAACCCTTAAAATCGCTCGCGCTTTCCAGCATATCGCGCAGGACGCTTTTGGGAGAGAGCTGGTAGTCGTTTGCCCAGGGCACTTCCTGGCAGTACTTGTCGAAGGCGGCGTCGAGCAAGTCCTCGAGCGGTTTTTCGTAGGTGACATCCTGGATGCGCTCCAGGCGTTCCTCATATTCGACGCCGTCAGCCTTCATTTCGGCCATCGCGCGGTCGCGCGCTGCGCGCTCCTGAGCGCGCAGCACCTGCTTGGGATCCTCGAGCGTTGCCTCGACCATCGAGATCAGGTCCATGGTATAGGTCTCGCTCTCGGGATCGAGCAGCTCCAGCGCGGCAAGCAAAAACGGCGAGAGCGGCTGGTCGAGCGCAAAGTCCTCGGGCAGGTCGACCGTCAGCGCGTAGTCGATGTCCGGCGCGGCGTCAGCCGGAGCGTCGGGTGCGGGCGGCACTTCGGTGCGAACGACGACGCCGGAATCGATGAGCGTGGCGAAGATCTCGTCGGCACGAACCTCGAGCTTTGCCTTTTCCTCAGGGGTCTGCAGACTCGTCTCGATGAGGTCGTGTACGCGGGCTCGGGCATCGCCGCCCTGCTCGACCACGCTAATCACCATGGAGTGCGTGATGCGCAGGCGCGGCTTGAGTGTCTCGGGCTGCGTCTCGATCAGGCGCTCAAAGGTTTGCTTGTTCCAGGTGACAAAGCCCTCGGGGGCCTTCTTCTTTTTAATCTTGCGGAGTTTTTTGGGGTCGTCGCCCGCCTTGGCCATGAGCTTGGCGTTCTCGATCTCGTGCTCGGGTGCCTCGGCAATCACCATGCCCTCGGTATCGAAGCCCGAGCGGCCGGCGCGACCGGCAATCTGATGGAACTCGCGGGCGCGCAGACGACGCATCTTGTAGCCGTCGAACTTGGTGAGCGCGGTGAGCACCACGGTGTGGATGGGCACGTTGATACCGACGCCGAGCGTATCGGTGCCGCAGATGACGGGTAGCAGGCCCTGCTGCGCCAAGCGCTCGACCAGCAGGCGGTAGCGCGGCAACATGCCAGCATGGTGCACGCCGACGCCGCATCCGAGCAAGCGCTTGAGGATTTTGCCGAAGGCCGTCGAGAAGCTCGTGCCCTTGGCCGCCTCCTTGATGGCCTCGCGCTGCTCCTTGCTGGCAATGCCAAAATTGGCGAGCGACTGTGCCGTCGCAAGTGCGGCATCCTGGCTAAAGTGCACGATGTAGAGCGGGGCCTCGCCACGGCGCATGGCGAGCTCGACCGTGCCCTCGAGGGAGGTCGTCACATAGTCGTAGCTCAGCGGAACAGGACGTGGGGCGTCGACAACCAAGTCGCAAGCAGCGCCGGTGTGCTCCTCGAGTGAGGCGGCGATGGCAGTGACATCGCCGAGCGTGGCGCTCATGAGCATGAATTGCGTGTGAGGCAGGGTGAGCAGCGGCACCTGCCAGGCCCAACCGCGATCGGGGTCGGCAAAGTAGTGGAACTCGTCCATGGCGACGCAGCCAACATCGGCATCTTCGCCCTCGCGTAGTGCGTCGTTGGCGAGGATCTCTGCCGTGCAGCAGATGACGGGCGCCTTGGTGTTGATATGCGTGTCGCCGGTGATCATACCGACGTTATCGCGGCCGAGCACCTGCACCAGGTCGAAAAACTTTTCGCTGACCAAGGCCTTGATGGGGGCCGTGTAATAGCAGCGCTTGCCCTGCGCCATGCCCATAAAGAGCATGCCCAGTGCGACGAGCGATTTGCCCGATCCGGTCGGTGTGCCCAAAATGACGTGATCGCCGGCTGCCAGGTCCATGAGGGCCTCTTCTTGGTGGTCCCACAGTTCAATGCCGCGGTCGCTCGTCCATTCAAAGAAGCGCTCGAAGGCCTGGTCGGGCGTGAGCCACGGTTCGGGCTCGCTGCCGTCCTCGGGCTCCCACCAGGTGGGGGAGAGCGCACCGAGCGAGCCGAATTCGGCTTCGGTTCCCGTGCCGCCGGAGAATGAACTGGCGGCTCCGGCACCGGAGACGGTGCTGGCGGCGATATCTGTCGTGGTCTGTGCCATGTGTTTGCTTTCTCTCGCGATTGTCCGCCAACTATTATGGCGTAGCGGCGGCGCGGGGTGCCAGCGCGAAAGAAAATGCAGGAAATGGGCGTCCTGCTCAGCCGTTTGGTGCGGCCGCGAGCTAAGTGAGTAGACTTTTTGCGATTTCGCCAGCACATGGCTTTTGCGTAAGGGATTTACCTGCGGTTTTACTTGTTCCTATGCGGGTTGTGCTTGGCTATTGCTAAAAAGTCTACTCACTTAGGCTTGAGGGTCGTTCGTCGGTGCCTATTTGCGCTTGCTCGCTGGCGACGTGACTGTCAAAAGCCCCTATGACTCCTGCGGAAGGCGCTTTTTGCCCTTGCGGGCGCGGTTTCTAAAGTTCTCGACGGCCTCTTCCATGCCCAGAGGTACATAGGTGAGCTCATCAAGGTTTTCGGGCAGGTAGCAGGCAAGGCTTTGCTCCTGCGCGCGGCCCGCCGCGAGCTGTTCATCGCTGGGCTGCGCGCCGGGTGTGGCGCAAATGCCATAGACGGCGGCGCCCATCTCGCGTGTGCGGCATTCATATTCGGTCTCGGGGTGCTCGGGATGGTCGCGGCGGACGTCGTCACTTACCCAAAGCGTGTCGTAGCCTGCCGCGGCAAACTGCCCCAGGGCGTAGTCGCGCAGTGGCTTGCTATCGGTGCGCAGCGTGACGGTGGCGCCGGCCGTAAGGAGCGGGCGGTAGAGCATCAGATGGTCGACATGGACGAGTCGTTTTTTGGCGTACTTGGCCTTGGGCTGCGGCGTGGGAAAGTTGATGGTGATGGCATCGAGCTCGCCTGCGGCGAACAGCTGTGGCAGCGATGCGGCACCTCGGGGCAGGACGAGCGCGTTGGATAGCTCCTGCTCGCGGATTTTCTGTGCGGCATAGGCGATGCAGATGGGCTCCTGGTCCATGCCGATAAAGAGCGTGTTTGGCTCGTGGGCCGCGCGCTCTACAAGGTACGTTCCCTTGCCACAGCCAAGATCCAGGTGAAGGTGTTCGAAGGGCTTGCTGCCAGCTGGCGCGCAAGCCTCGCGCCAATCTTCGGCATAAGCCTCGGGGTTCGTCTCGATCGCATCGGCGTAGCGCTCCAGGCGCTTCTCGAGCACAAAGTTCTTAGGCGTGCGAACGTGGACGGCTCCCATGAGGCTCCTTGGTCATAAATGCGAAACGCATGGCCGCGCGTTCCGTCAATGGGTTGAAAAGGGCGGGCATAGATTGCCCGAAAGATGTGGTGCGGCTCGGCGGCGAGTCGTCGGTGCCTACAGGCGCTTGAGAATCACATAGCGGTTGAGCTCGCCGCTACGACCGTCGGCATGGAAGCGCTCAAGCTCGCGCACGGGGACCTCGCCGCTCTTGTAGAACGTACGGACGCCGCGCACCAGGTCGGTGATCTGCTGATCGTCAAAGTGATGGCAATAGCGGTAGGCGTGGCGGTCGTTTTGCCAGCCGATGAGGTGGTCGCCGGCTTCAAACTGTGCGGAATCGTAACCCTCAAACGGCGGGGTGAGCTCGGCGCGGGCTTCGGCTCGAACGGCCTTGCGCGCCATGCGCTCGTCGTTCATAAACTCCCAAAAGCTGATGGCGATGATGCCGCCCGGGCGCGTCTGCCGCACCAGGGCGTCGAGTACGCGTACGCGGTACTCGCACGACGGCACGTGGTGCATAAAGCCAAAGCAGACCGAGATGTCGGCGAGCGGGGCGTCGAAAAGCACGTCGGGCGTCTCGGCGGGGTTGAGCTTCATGAGGGCGTCGAGCACGTCGAGCTCCTGGAAGTGCAGGTTGGGAATGCGCAGGGCATGGCCATGTGCATCGATAGCCAAATCTTGACACGAGTCGACACCATAGAACTCAAACGGGCAGCTGGCATCTGCCGAGGGGTTTGCGCCGTCGACGCCCTTGGCGGCAAGTGCGCCGCCGGCGGCAAAATTCTCGAATCGCATATTGCCGCAGGCAAGATCGAAGACGCGGACGGGATGCTCGATCGTGGCGACGTCGAGCTGCCCGAGCGCGATGTCCATGGTGCGCACCCAGCCGGGCCACGGGGCCTGGCGCGTATCGGAGAAGGAGGCGGAGTGCTCGCGATAGAACGTGTTGTTGAGCTGGATGAGCGATGAGGCGAAATCGCGGTTCACGGCGCGGAACTCCCTCCGTTGGCGGTGCGGAATTAACAGTACGACCATACTACCGTTAACGCCGCAACGGGGACAACCAAGCTACGGGTCATTGCTTTGTTTGGACACATTTCCGCAGCTCATATGCACCCGCAACCGCCGGTTGTCAAAAATCTCACTAGAATAGGTGGCATGTTTTTGGCGGTGGCGGATAGATTTTTAACTGTGCAAGGCGCCTTAAGAACAAAAACGGTCCGGCGGCACGGCTGGCATCACATAGGAGGAACCATGAATGTAGAAACTGCGCAGCGGCTCGCCGACCTTCGCCGCAGCAAAGGCTTTAGCCAAGAAGGGCTGGCGCGAAAGCTGGGGCTGTCGCGCCAGGCGGTCAGTAAATGGGAGCGCGCGGAGAGCTCACCCGATACCGAGAACCTGATCTCGCTCGCCAAACTCTATGGCGTGAGCTTGGACGAGTTGCTCAATCCGAGCGACGAGATTGAGGACGATATCGAGTTTGAGAACGAGGACCGCGCTCGCCAACGCGAGGCCGAGGCGGCAGAGCGCGCACGCACCCATGAGGCGGCGGCACGTGCCACCGAGGCGGCAACGCAGGCGAGTGATGCCGCCGCCAAGGCGGCGCAAGCGGCAAGCTGGAGTGCACAGGCCGCCAATGCCGCTACGGCGCAGGCGACGAGTGGCGGTGCGGTTGGCTCGACTCCGGTGAAGGGCCCGTTCCAGTCGTTCCCATATTGGGCCGTGTGCTGGCTGCTGTTCTTTTTGCTGATGTTCCTGTTTGGTGCCGGCCCCTTTGCCGCACTGATCTTCTTTACGATTCCCATCTATCACTGGGTGGCGCGTGCGCTCGATGGCGATTGGGCGCGCGGGGATATTCAGGTTGGTTCGGCGTCGGTGGCGGTCAAGGCCCAGGGGAAGGATACTTCTGCGGAATCTGATGCTGACGTGGCTACCGCGACTACCGCTGAGCCGATTGCCAAAGAGAGTGATGAATGATGAAGCTTTCGCATGAATCCAAGGTACGCTTGGGCGTTGGCATCGGAGCGTTTGTGCTCATCATCGGGCTTGTCTTTGGCATTTCGCGGACTTTGATTCATTTTGATGGCCCGTGGGATCTCGACGATGTTGTATCCGGCTTCTCTGGTATGGACGATGCGGTTGACGAGGACGATCTTTTGGATGGCGGTAACTATTCCGCTCAGCCTCAGCAGCTTTCGAGCGAAACCTTTGATGCCGACGCGTTCACATCGCTTGACTTGGACGTGACGTCGGGCACGGTCGAGGTCAAACACGTCTCCAGCGGGCCAGTGCGCGTAATTGAAAGCGGTCGCGTGGCAACGGGGACCGTTGCCTTCGATGCGGCAACCCAGAACCTGGCCGAAATCAAGGGCTCTACGCTCAAGATTCGCCAGTTCGATTGCGATGACGAGCGCGCCATTGACCGCACGGTTACCGTCGAACTGCCGCGCGAAGTTGCCGATAACATGGTGGGCATTACAGCGAATGTAGGATCGGGTGACCTGACGGTCGCGGGCATTGCGTGTCATGACCTCAACCTGACTTTGGACTCTGGAGACGTTGAGTTTACGGGCACCGTGACCGATACCCTGAATGCCGAGGTCGGTTCGGGCGATGTGACGTTCGAGCTTTACCCGGCCCCCGCGAAGTCGATGGACGTGAGTGTGGGCTCGGGCGATGTGGAGATGACGGTTCCGAACTCGACGGGCTTTAAGGCGAGCCTCACCTTGGGCAGCGGCGACTTTGAGAGCGATTTCCTTCCGCTTGGCTACGACGGCGAGACCATTTTGAATCTTGAATTCGATAACGGCGATAAGTCTGCTACGTATCGTTTTGAGGTCGGTTCGGGCGACATGTCGTTTGATCCGGAGTGACATGCGGTTTTCGGAGATCGGTACATATAGGCATGCTCTTTGATGGAGGCGCCGGAGCCGTGACGGGCTTCGGCGCCTTTGCCTTTACAATGGGGACATGGAACAGATTATCTTGAACATACTCGAGGCTCTGCGTCGCGGCGAGACCGTGGACGACAAAGCGCTCGTCAAACTGATACATGCCGAGGCGCGCCGTGAGGGTGCCGACAAACGCGATTTGGCCAAGCGCCGTCTGCTGCCGTTCTACCAGCGGGTTAAACGTGAGGAGCCGGTTCGGTGGGCTGCGTGGAATGTCGATGCCGAGCTGGAGCGTCAACTGCTGCAGGTCCTGCGTATGAAGCCGCGCCGAACGGCCTCGGGCGTGGCGACCATTACCGTCATTACCAAGCCCTGGCCATGCTCGGGCGATTGCCTGTTTTGCCCCAACGATCTGCGCATGCCCAAAAGCTATCTGCACGCCGAGCCGGCGTGCGCCCGTGCGGAGCAAAACTGCTTCGACCCGTATCTGCAGGTGAGCGCTCGTCTGACCGCGCTTTCGCAGATGGGACATGCGACCGACAAGATAGAGCTCATTGTGCTCGGCGGTACCTGGAGCGACTATCCGCAAGGGTATCAGACGTGGTTTATGTCGGAGCTTTTCCGTGCGCTCAATGACGATGCCGTCGCCGGTGTGGCGGCAAACCCCATGTTGGCGCGTCCGGGCATCAGCCGTGCCGAGGCAGGGCGCCTGCTCGATGACGCTCCCGCCGATGCCCTGCCGCCGGTGGTAACAGAGCGCCGCGAGCGCTATCGGGCTGCCGGCATTGCGACCGACGAGGCCGAGCTTGCGAGCGGCGTTGCCGACGAGCAGGGGCGTGTGGATGCTGTCGTTGGTGGCTATAACCGCGCAGTGCGTCGTCTGTACGGCCCCGGTACGCCATGGGGCGAGGCTGTCGAGTGGCAGACGGCAACGATGGAGGAGCTTGAGCGTCAGCAGCGCATCAACGAGACGGCGAAGCATCGCGTGGTGGGGCTCGTTATCGAGACCCGCCCCGATGCCGTGACGCCACAGGCGCTCACGCTCATTCGTCGTCTGGGCTGCACCAAGATTCAGATGGGCATCCAGAGCCTCGACCAGCATTTGCTCGATATCAACGAGCGTCGCATTTCGGTGGCTCAGATCGAGCAGGCGTTTTCGCTTGCGCGCCTCTTTGGCTTTAAGATCCATGCGCATTTTATGCTCAACTTATTGGGCGCCACACCCGAGGGGGACAAGCGCGACTACGAGCGCTTTATGACCGAAGGGGCCTTTATGCCCGACGAGGTCAAGGTCTACCCGTGCGCGCTCATCGAGGGCTCGCGTCTGGTGGGCTGCTATGAGCGCGGCGAGTGGCGTCCCTATACCGAGGAAGAGCTGCTCGATGTGTTGGCCGACGACATCGTGGTGACGCCGGCGTTCTGCCGCATCAGTCGCATGATCCGCGACTTTAGCTCCGACGACATCATGGTGGGCAACAAGAAGCCCAACCTGCGTCAGCTCGTTGAAAACCGCTTGTCGGCTCGTGGGGAAGGCGCGACAGTGCGTGAGATTCGCTATCGCGAGATTAGCACGGCGGGCGCCGACTTGCATGAGCTGACCCTTGACGAGGAAGTGGCGTACGAGACGCCGGTGACGCACGAGCGCTTTTTGCAGTGGGTGACGCCGCAGGGCAAGATCGCGGGCTTTTTGCGTCTGTCTCTGCCCGATCGTGCTTTTGTTGCCGCGCATGCGGATGAGTTGCCGACGACACCGGACGAGGCGATGATTCGCGAGGTGCACGTGTATGGCATGGCGGCGCGCGTGGGAGATCAAGGCCAGGCAGCCCAGCACCATGGATTGGGGCGTTTGCTCGTAGAGCGTGCGTGCGAGATTGCCCGGGATGCGGGTTATACGCGTATCAACGTGATTAGCGCAATCGGTACGCGCGAGTACTATCGCCATTTGGGTTTTTGCGATCATGGACTCTATCTGCAAAAGGAGCTCTAGATGAACAAGCCGAGTGTTTCTGCTGGCGTCGTTGCCGGTGTTGCTCTGGGAGCCGCGGCGCTTGGTGCGGCCGCTGTCGCTGTTCGTGCTGCCTGTCTGCAGGTTGCGCGAACCCGCAATGGGTTGGCGCGTGTGAAACGCGTGCACGATGAGGGCGGCGACGAGATTCGCGTGTTGGTGCAAGGCAGCGTCTACCAAAGCGCAAGTTACGTTGGTGAGCGTTGGGCGGAGCCCGTCTTTGCGTACTATCGTGCGTTTGACGACGTGTTTGAGTCCGAGGATGCGATGCGTGATGCTTATGGTCACGGTATCAACCGCATGCTTATGCTGGGTGGCGGCGGGTTTGCCTATCCCAAGTTCGCGCTGATGTCGCACGAGGGCTTGCGCATGGACGTCATCGAGTATGACGGAGAGATTACGCGCCTGGCGCGCCGCTGGTTCTATCTGGACGAGCTGGAGTGCACGGCGGGCGATCGCCTGCGGGTGATAACCGCTGAGGCTCGCTCTTATCTGGGCGTGACGAGTGTTGGTCATCGTCGCTACGACGTGGTCGTGAGCGATTGCTTTGGCGGTGCCGAGCCCGTACGCGAGCTGGCGACGGTTGAGGCGTTGCGTTTGGTGCGGGGCAGCCTAAATGTCGGTGGCGTCTACGTTGCCAATATCGTAAGCACAAACGAGGGGAGCGATGTGACGTTCCTGCGCGACTGCGCTGCCACGGCACTCGAGGTATTCGCCCATGTCTGGGTGGTCCCCTGTGGCGATGCGGAGTTCGGCGGCGAGGAGAACTACCTGCTCATCGCCAGCGACGGCGACTATGTCTTTGCCGAAGCCGTGCCCTTCGACGCCGACTTCCTCGGCACCGCCCTTCACGACAAGTAAGTCTCTCCGTCCCAAAAAGACTGGTCTTAGGCGTGGTCGCGCCAGCTGAGGACGCGCTGCTTCATGCCCTCTATGTCGAGCACGCCTTCGGCAAAGCCCTTGCGCACGAGCTCTTCGGGAACAAACTCGTCGTAGCGGTCAAAGTAAGGCACCTCGCCAGGATAGACGAGCTCGATGGGATCGAAGTCTTTCTCGGCCTCGGCGGCGAGTACCTCAAAGAACGTCTCCTCGTCGGCCTTCATCTTAAACTGCATAAAGTACGGGCGTGACGGGTCGAGTCCGCGAAGGCCCAGCTCAGCTGCGCATTTGATTTTAAGCATACGCTCGAGCGCCAGAAAGGCGTAGCTTCCCAACCAGGGGAAGAGCGCCCAGGTGTCGCCGCCCAGGTTAATGAGCGGCCTAGTTCCCGCACCCGAAATCTCAGCCGTATGGCGAGCCTGCGCCAAGCGGGCCCGCGCGTTACCCATAAGATACGGATACGTGGCATGTTCGTTGAGCGCCTTGCGCATGCGCTCGAGTACGTGTGTATTGATGTCTCCGGGGCAATCGCCAAAGTATGCCGGCACACGGCCCTTGACCTGCGTGGCAAAGACGGTGTGGCGCTTCCAGTCCACTTCCTCGACAATCCAGCAGTGTCCGGCGATGGCGATGCGCTCACCGGGCGGAGGGGGGTTGACGATCGTGCCCAACTCGGCCGACTCGCTGCGAACGGTGAACTCCTCGTTTTCCTGGAACACGGCGTAGAACTTAAAGTTGTTGATGATGCGCTCGCCCGCGAGGCCCACGATGAGCCCATCGCCCTCGGTGACCTGGATGTGGTCGATCTTGATGAGGTGACGCAGCAGCACGCGATAGTCATCGGCCGAGACGCGATGGAAATAGCTGAGCGTGAGCACGCGCTGGGCAAGTTCTGCCGGCGTGAGCTCTCCGGTGCTGGCGAGGGTCGACATGGTCTGGTGATAGAGCAGACTGTAGGGGAGTCGATCGAGCTCAGGCGGCTCGACCCACTTTTCCTCGCGATAGAGTTGTACGAGCGCGATGCCCTGGAGGAGTTTCCAAGGTATCGTTTCAGGCATCATCGTGCGCGGCTCGGGCTCTTCCTCGCGCATGACAAACCACATCTCGGGCGGAAGATCGCGGCGCCCCGTGCGGCCCATTCGCTGCAAAAAGGAGCTGACGGTAAACGGCGCATCGATCTGAAACGCACGCTCCAGACGGCCGATATCGATGCCGAGTTCCAGCGTAGAGGTGGTAACGGTCGTCTGTGCCTGTTCCTCGTCGCGCATAAGCTCTTCTGCCGTCTCACGCAACGATGCCGAAAGATTGCCGTGATGGATGAGGAAACGGTCGGGCTCGTGTCGACTTTCGCAGTAGCTGCGCAGCATGGAGCATACGGCCTCCGCCTCTTCGCGCGAGTTGGCAAAGACCAGGCACTTGCGGCCGCGGGTGTGTTCGAAGATATAGCCCATGCCGGGGTCGGCGTTGTCTGGTGCTGTGTCGGTGGGGTTGAGTAATGCCTGTTCGGGTGCTCGGGGAATGTCGACTTCGCCCTCGGGGGCCGAGGAAGCGCGACTGTCCTTGGGGGCAGCCTTGCCCCGTGCCTGCTCGCGACGTTGGCGGCGTTCCTCCTGTGTGAGTTGTCCGCTATGGCGCATGTCTTGGGTGCTGACGGGCAGTGCCGCGGGTGCCGCTGCCTCAATGCGCTCGCATGCAAGCACTTCGGCCTCTTGAGGACCCATGCTCTTGAATCCCCGCTGCTGCGCCTGGGGACCCGAGTTGTAGAAGTGCTCCATGGAGATACGCCACACGCGGCGCGGTTCCTCAAAACGAGGGATAACGCAGTCGCGTCCCGTTCCCTGCGAGAGAAAGGCACCCGTGCGCTCGGGGTCGCCGATGGTAGCCGAAAGGCCAATGCGGCGGGGTTGTACGCCGGCCATGCGCGACAGGCGCTCAATAAGGCAGAGCGTCTGCCCGCCTCGATCGCCGCGCATAAGCGAATGGACCTCGTCGATGACGACGTAGCGCAGATCGCAGAACATGCGCGGAATCGCCATGTGCTTATGGATCAAGAGCGCCTCGAGCGACTCGGGCGTAATCTGCAAGATACCGCTCGGCTTTTTGATGAGCTTTGCCTTGTGCGACTGCGAAACGTCGCCATGCCAGTGCCAGACGGGGATGTCGGCTTCTTCGCAGAGGTCGTTGAGGCGGACGAACTGATCGTTGATGAGCGCCTTGAGGGGGCCAATGTAGAGGGCGCCCACGCTTGCGGGCGGGTTCTCCCAAAACTCGGTCAGGATGGGAAAGAAGGCCGCTTCGGTTTTGCCGGAAGCTGTGGATGCCGTTAGGAGCACATTGTCTTGTGTGTTGAAGATGGCATCTGCTGCCGCAACCTGGATAGAGCGCAGACTCTCCCAATCGTGGGAGTAGATGAAGTCTTGGATAAACGGGGCGTAGCGGTCAAAGGCGTTCACGGGGCCTCCTCTCAAAAACGAATCTCTCAGCGCGGTTGGCAACGGCTTGCTGCATGACTGCCTCAACGTTTTCCCAGATAAAACCTGCCAAAATAAACCTGTCCCTTTTTGGCAGGTTAGATGGTGAATTCGGCGAAGTTACGGTCGCCGCCTGCGGTATCGGTGTCACCTGTTGCGGCTGCCGTCGCCAGCGCGTCGCCGCCGACGCTTTGCAGCAGCTCGGCCACGTTGGCGTCGGGGTTTTGGCATAGGATGTCGAGCAGCTCGATAAAGTCACGAATGACTTCACGCGGCGTCAGATGCGTGTCGGCTCCCACGCGACCGAACTCGATCTTGAGGAAGTCCACCAAGTCGTTCTCGGTAAGCGTGGGCGTCCAGCCAAAGTAGCCGGCGTGAATTTGCATGAGTTTTTCGATGAGCACCAGCAGCTCCTCGTAGGTGAGTGGCTGCAGACGGATGATGGGCGCGAGCATGTCCTTAAGGTCCTCGCGCGCAAAGCGACCCTGAGCGAGTCGGCTGCGCAGAGCCTCGTAGGAGAACACGCCGCGGCGGCGGTCTTCGATGGAGGTTGGCGTGCCGCCCATAATCATGCCCAGGTACTGCGCCTTGCCCTGAAGTGTGTCGTTGTACATGGTCAGGATCTTCTCGTAGTTGTACTGGCGCGTGATGGCGTTGGGAATCTTATACAGATTCACGAGTTCGTCGATGAGCACCAGCATGCCCTTGTAGCCGCTGCAAACCAAAAAACGCGCGATGAGTTTGACGTAGTCGTACCAGTCGTCATCGCTGATGATGGTTGAGGACCCCAGTTCGGCGCGGGCCTCGCTCTTGGTGCGGTATTCGCCGCGGATCCATTTGGTCACGCGGCTCATGGCTTCTTCGTCGCCCTCGGATACGGCCGTGCGATAGCGGCGGAGCATGCGGGTGAAGTCGAAGCCGTGGACCATCTCCTCGAGCGGGGCCAGTTGGGCATTGACGACCGACTCGTCGACGTCGGCGCACGAGGCGACCCAGCGATCCAGAATAAGGTTGAGCGCACCGCCCTCAGGGCGCGTCTTGGTCGATATGTTGCGGATGAGCTCGCGGTAGGTGGCAAGGCCCTGTCCCTGACCGCCCTGCAGGCGGCGCTCAGGGGAAAGGTCGGCATCAGCGACGACGAATCCCTCGCCCATGGCATGCGTTCGGATGGTCTGAAGCAAGAAGCTCTTGCCGGCGCCGTAGCGACCGACTAAGAAGCGGAAGCTCGCGCCGCCATCGGCGATGAGACTCAAATCGGTGAGCAGGGCGCGAATCTCGACCTCGCGACCCACGGTGATATAGGGAAGGCCGATGCGCGGGACCACGCCGCCCTTGAGCGAGTTAAGGATAACGGCGGCGACGCGTTTGGGTACACGGGGCGCTGCGGATGCGGTATCACTCATGGTCTAGGTATCCTCTCACGTCTGCTTCGTAGTCCTCGATAATCTGCGGCCCTGCCGCGCTAAATTCAATTACGGTGTCGCCCACCAGGTCAAAGAGCGCCTCGTTGATGCTGTCGACGAGCATGTCCTCGCTCTGCCCCGATTGCACTACCGCCGATTCCGCCTGTACTGCGTTGTGCTCGAGCAGCGCGCGGAGATAGGCGTCTGCGGCAGGCGTGAGTTCGTTCGTGGCGTCAGCGGGCGCAACAGCTGCGAACGCGGGCGTCGGCGCGAGAAGCGGTGCCACGACACCAAACTGTTCGGTGGATATGGTTGGCTCGTCGGTCTCGTCCTGCCGAATGGGTGCCGCGACCGCCTCGACAATCGCGTCGGCTACGGGCTCGGCTTCCGGTTGCCCTGAGTCCGCTGCCTCGGCTTCCACAGGTGCGCCGTCCTCGCGCTCTTCGTCGATCAAAAGCGCTTCGCGCGTTTGCGCAGCGGCGCTCCGAATGTGCCCCAGCTGACTCAGATCGATATCGATCTTGACGGGCTGGTGTACGGCGTCCCACGAAAGCCATGCCACAATCTCGTCATCGATAATTTTGGCCAGATATTTGGGGACCTTTTCTTCCTTAAGGGGATGGGCGGGGTCCAGCGCCAGGCGCAGGCGTTGGTCGCAGGCGCGCATCATTTCACCGAGCTTGCTGCTCTTTTGCCTACTACCGTGGATGCGCATGCATTCCCAAAAGCCGTTTTGGCAACGGTAGATATGGATAGGATCCAGGCGATATTCGCAGTCCTCGTGGCGCTCGGGCGCAAAGAATACGGCCGAGGCAAACATGGTGTAGGGCATGGCCGTCTCCTCCCCAAATAAACTCGCCACGATGCCGGTCTTTCGGTGCGTGTCATAGTAGCGCGCCATGCGGACATACACGGCGCATGCCGCGTGGCGCAGATCGCGGTGGTGGCTGCGGTCGAGCCGCGAGTTACTTAGGTTGTACGTGGAGAGGGCGTTGATGGCGGCCATGAGTCGCTCCTCGCGCACCTCATCGGGCGGAAGGGGGAGCGTGGGCTCGGAGGTTTTGCGACGTTTGGGGGTCTGGTCGGACGGTGCCGGTGCCGGTACAAGGTCTCGTGCCGCGCGCCGCAGCTCGATAAGGGCGTTATCGAACATGACGGTTTTAGAGTCGCGGAGCAGCTTGGGGTTGAGCCCATGGAATACGGCGTAATCCTGCAACCACACGCGTGCAAACCGATCAATGCCGGGCTCGAAGGCGCGATAGACATCCCAAAAGGCCTTGATCTTGTTAAAACCGTCGAGCGGGTCATCTACGCCAATGCCGCAAATCAGCTCATAGAGATACAGAAAGGCAAAGGACGTAGACGTTTCCTCGACGGTTCCGCGGCGCACTTGGGCACGCCAGGTAAAGTAGCCGCGCAGCTGCCGGTCGCTCATGGCGTTGTAGGTGGGAAAGTACGACTTAAAGGTGCCGTTGTAGGGACAGTCGTCCTCAAAGTCGGCCATCAGCAGGCCCTGGCGGTAAAAAAGCTCGGCTTCCGAAAGCCAGCGGCCCGCACCGCCCTTGGGGTCATCCTGCCAGCGCGATATCTCGCGCATTTTACGGTACTGGTCGGGGAGGAAATTCTGCATCTGTCGGCCGGTTTTGAGAATCGGCTCGTCTGCGTAGACTTCATGTGAGAAGCGGGCAGACTGATGGGTCCGGGCCTCGGCCATAATGCGCTCGATGAGCATCTTGATGTCCTGGTCGGCCACCGCTCCTCCTCTCGAACGCAGCTACGGTGACCTCATATCATAGCACAGCATCAAACAGGTGTTCGAGATACCGCTGCGTTGATAGATTTAGAACAGGAGGGCGTAGATGACGGCGATGACGACGGAGGGGAGCATATTGGCCGTGCGGAAGGTCTGAGGACGGATGAGGTTGACGCCGACGCAGAAGATGAGCATGGAGCCTACGAGCGAAAGGCTGTCGAGGGCTGCTGTGGTCATGATGGGGGAGAGCGCGCCGGCAAACAACGTGATCGTCCCCTGGAACACGGCTACGGGCAGGGCCGAGAAGATGCAGCCGCGTCCGAGCGACGCCGTCATGGTGCAGACGATGATGCAGTCCAGTGCGCCCTTGAGGGCAAGCGTTGACCAGTCGCCGAGCAGGCCGTCCTGGATCGATCCCACAATTGCCATGGCGCCGATACACACGGTGAGTGAAGTCGAGACAAAAGCGTTGGTGAACTCGTTATCGCCCTCACTGCCGGTCTTGCGCTTGAGCCATTCGCCAAGGTTCTCGATGGCGGCTTCCAAGTTGACGGCCTCGCCGATGAGCGAACCGAGCGCAAATGAGACGATGAGCATGGTGGTGCCGGTGGTCGCTAGCGCCTTCCCATCGATAAGGAGCATCTTTTGCATGGTGCCGCCAAGGCCGATAAACAGGACGCACAGCCCCGATGCTTTCATGAGCGTGTCTTGGATGCGCGGTGTGATGAAGCGGCCGCCCGCTAATCCCAAAAGACCGCCCGCAACTAAAAGCACAACGTTGATGATTGTTCCCAAGCCCGGCATGAGCCCTCCTGTATTGATGCCAACGTGGCAATCGTAGCAGAACGAAATGCGAGGCACATCGCGACTCATCTAATACGTTATATAAGTGGTGTTAGGAATGATGTGCAGCATTTAAGCCTCAGGTGGTTGTCGGGACATAGGGATAGTATTCAAAGCGCAGTGTCATAAGCCGCTGCGGGGATTCAATAGCCGCGGCGATGATATTGGCATCGCGGGCACGATCAAACCCTTCGAGTTCGATCTGATACGAGACGTCTTGCATAATGTCCAGACGTCGCCAGGCTAGGAGTGTGTCACCATCGAATTCCAAGGTCTTGCCTCCGTCTGGAGCAACGGCGTATAGACGCAGCTTGGCGGTGGTTGCAGGGTCGACAACCGTGACCTTTTTAATTTCGTTTCGAGTATTCTTGGCGCCCAACAAGGTGAGCAGTGTTGGGGCCACGACCTCGCCCGATGGCAAAAAGACGACTTCGATGGATTCGGGAAATGCGATGATAGCCGACTTGCGGACGGGCTGATTGGCGGCGGCAACTTCGATGTTCGCAGCGTCGATGACCTCTGTGTGGTCGAGCGCGGCAAGCACGCAGCAGTTACCTTCATCGATCTCTTGAGGATCAGCAAGCCCCAGACTGTCTGCGAGCTCGGGATCGTTTGAATCGGTAGCGGGCCCATTCGGTGCTTCGAAAGAAGCTGGGACGCTGTTTGTCGGCGACGGCGTGTCGCCCGCACCTGCTTCTTTGTCCGCGCTCTCTTCTTGTATGGTTGCGTTGATGGGTTCGTCGTTTGAGGGGAGCGTCTTGGCGTCAAGCGCGGAAGGAAGAATTCCGATGGCTCCGGATCCGTTCCACTCCATTTCGAGAAGCGCCGGGTCGGCAAGAATGCGTTGCCTGCTTTGCGCGTGGGCATCGATTCCAATAGGGCCTGCCTCTATCCCTCGTGTAAGGCTGAGTGATCCGGCTGGCTTCTCGAAATGAGCGTCTGTGTCTTTGGTGCTGACGGCGTAGAACAGCAGGGACGCTTCTCCCGCCGCGATGGCATCGGTACCGGCTTTGGTCAGCCGCAACGATGCCGTGAATGAGAGGGTGGGCTGCGCATCATCTGCATTCGCGGCGGCGCAGCCCAGACATATACCGC
Source organism: uncultured Collinsella sp. (assembly GCA_958415625.1). Classification (GTDB taxonomy): domain Bacteria; phylum Actinomycetota; class Coriobacteriia; order Coriobacteriales; family Coriobacteriaceae; genus Collinsella. Next base: position 26,527 of record CATYZI010000007.1, read on the forward strand.
CTCCTTTCTCAAAAAACGTACCGTCGAAGGCGACCTTCGCTCCGTTCGCCGAGTCATCGACCGAAGCGATGTCGATGCGCAGCTCTAAATTGCATGGATCGCCATCCGCATCGAGCACAACCGAGCGCCACGTGCAGACGGCGCACCCCGCCTGGGAGCCGTTTGCCTTGTTCGAACGCTTGATATCCACGACTATCGAGCCGTCCGTATTACGACGAAGGCATCCCGAGGTTGAGATTGCGGCTTGTGCGATCGAAAAACGCTTACACGCAATGGCACTCGACGGATTTGGTGCGGAGCTTAGAGCTGCTGGTAAGGAGTCTGCCATGACGGGAGTCGCCCAAGCGGCGACGGGCGTTCCGGTTGCGAGCGCGCCGCAGAGTGCGACGACGGGCAAAAGGTTCTTTGATGCCATGGGGTCTCCTTAGCTAATTTAGTGCGGCCTGTCCGTGTTTTGTTTCTGGCTGCGTTTGATGTGCAGACCGAGGCCGGCGGTCCCCGCGCCTGCTGCTGTGGCGCCTGCTGCCAAGAGCCATCGTCTGTCGCCTGTCTGCGCCAACGGTTCCTCGCGGTCGCCGCGGTCGAGCTCCGAGAGGTCGACCGTCACTTGCGTGGCGGCCTGCGCCTGTTCTTGCTGGGCAAAGGCCATGGCTGGCCCAAACGCTAGGATGCTGACGGCGGCGGCCAGGGCGACAGCCTTATGCCGTGTGCGCACCGGGCTCGACCGTCCAGGTGATCGTTGCAACCTGATCGCCTTCGCCGGTTACGCGGAAGATGTCGCGCGTGACGCGGGCGACGTTTCCGCTTGTCTTGAGCTTAATTTTGTCCTTGCCGCCGGCAATGCCCTGGTAGCCCATGTCGAAGGCTGCATTCTTGGAAAGATCGAGGCCCGTCCCCTGCATTGCGGCGCTGGCGTTCTGGAGCGCGCCGTCGGGGCCAACCTTAAAGTCGATGGAGTTCTGTGCGGTTCCGGCTTTGGCGTCGGCAGCAATGGTCCAGGTGTTCATGGCGTCGATCTTCATGTTGGTGACATGGATGCCGTAGGCCGAATGATTGTCGATGGTGGTCGCGTCTTCTGAGGGGCCCTGAAGCGTGCCGTCGGCCTTGGCGACGAAGGGAATAACCGTCGGAACTTTGAACTCAACGTTGTCGATCTCGGTCCTGACCATTACTTTCGTGGTTCCAACGCGCCCGGCTGCCATAGCTGGCGTCGGGGCGGCGCCCATTGCGAGCGCGAGCGCGAGCCCTGCGCCCACGACGAGCGCTCTGGCTCCGTTCATGTTCCTGGTGATGTCCATGGTCGTTCCTTTCTATTCGCCGCGGGCCGTCCCCGCGATGATTGGACGAATGCTGGTGAATTGCGTGCGGTGCCGCGTCGGCCGGAAAAGCTAGTTCTCGGCTTGCTCAACCCGCACCTTGACACGTGTCGGATTGCCGTGGCTGTCGAGGGTCTTGGCATCGAGTGCCTGGATCTCGATGTACGCCTCGCCTTCTTTGATGTCGCCGGCGGGGCACGTTTCGATTGTCTTGCCGGTCTCGACCACACCGGATTCGTACATGGTCTCGTCGTTTTGGATGACGCGGAATCGCTGGGGAAATTTATTGTCTTGGACGTTTTGCACGTTGACGCGCAGCTTGCCGTCCTCCTGCAGCTGAGCGACCGGTGCGACCGAAATCGTCATCATGTTGTCGCGGACGATGGCGTCGAGCTCATCTTGGATTTCCTGACGCGTTTTGCCCTCGGCCGTCGTAACCGAAGCGCCCGCCTCGGGTACGGGCTGCGACTGCCAAGCGTATAGTCCTACGGCGACAAGGGCACAGACGATGGCCAAACAGGCAAGGATGAGCTTCTTGTGACGACCCAGGCCTGCAAAGTGGGGTGGCTTCTTCGCGCTCATGCGGCATCCTTGGCGGTATAGATGCGCGCAAAGGTGGACGGGTTCGCTCCAAAGAGCATGTGAAGCATCAGGCGGCGTGAGTAGACAAGCTCGTCGAAGTCGGGAGGGAGCTCGATGTCGTGGATATGCGCGATGCGGTGGGCGAGCGCCGAGAACGACTCGGGGTCGCAGATCACATCGGTGGTAACGTGGTAGACCGTCGTATCGGGGAATGCCTCTTCGTCGAAAGGCAGGAGATGGGGATCGTCGTCGACTTCGATGACGATGCCGTACTGGGGCCAGTAATATGCCATGGGAACCTCCCTGCTTCTGGGGCCAAAACTTCTGTCGGTTTTGGCTGTCGATGCCGACGGTATCAGCCACTACTTGACCAATTGCTGACCAAATGCTTGACGGATTGGTGTCTCCGCAGGTAAAAGGCGGCAAAAAATACTCCAACTTTTTTCAAGCGACAATCGCGCGGTCGGCGACGGCGGGGCCATATGTGTCAAAAGCATCGTCTGCCGAGGAAATCAAGCCGCTCGCCGAATTGCACGAACGTAAAAATCGCCAATTATGGAGACGGTCTCGAACACGTCGACGAAACGATGCGGTAACATCTCCCTGCAAACACTGTAGTTAGCTAAAGGGGGAGTTCGCGTGTCTGCAACCATCAAACCCTTCACCGACGAGTTCGAAGAGTATGGTCGCGATGAGTCTCGCGCATCGGGCGAGGCCTCGAGCATCTCGTTTCCGACAACGGAAGACGAGGTCCGTGCCATTTTGGAAAAGCTCCATGCCGAGCGTGTCCCGGTAACGGTTCAGGGCGCCCGAACCGGCCTTGCCGCCGGTGCCGTGCCCCACGGCGGGCATATCCTCAATACTTCCCGTATGAATCGCTACTTGGGCCTTCGCCGCGATGAACAAGGCCAATTTCTGCTGCGCGTGGAGCCGGGCGTTGTGCTCTCGGAGCTGCGCAAGCAGCTGAGCAAGAAGGTGCTGCCGACTGCTGGTTGGGACCAGGCATCGCTTGAGGCCTACGAGGAGTTCCAAGAGGCCCCCGAGCAGTTCTTTCCCACCGATCCCACCGAGGCATCTGCCTGTCTGGGCGGCATGGCGGCATGTAACGCCTCTGGTGCCCGCAGCTACGCCTACGGTCCCATGCGCCCACATATCACGGGACTCCACGTCGCGCTGGCTGATGGCGATTTGCTTGAGCTTCAGCGCGGCGAGGCTTTTGCCCAGGGCCGCCACCTGTCGCTCGTGACGGCAGTGGGCCGTACGCTCGAGCTCGATCTTCCCGGCTATACCATGCCCAAGACAAAAAATGCCTCAGGCTATTTCGTTGCGGACGAAATGGACGCCATCGACCTCTTTATCGGTGCTTGCGGCACGCTCGGCGTTATCACCGAGCTCGAGATTGCCCTGCAGGCGGCGCCTGCGGTCGTTTGGGGTGTGAGCTGCTTTTTCAATAGCGAAGACAAGGCCGTGTCCTTTACCGATTCCATGCGTCCCGTCCTGTCCCATGCGGCTGCCATCGAGTACTTCGACGCTGGCGCCCTGGATATTCTACGTCGCCAGCGCGAGCAGTCGACGGCGTTTGCCTCGCTGCCGGCGCTTGACAAAGAGGCCAAGGTCTGTGTCTACGTGGAGCTCGACTGCGATGACGAGGCCCAGGCGACCGAGGAACTGTACCACCTGGGATGGGTTCTCGAGTTTGCGGGTGGCCGCGACGATGCGACATGGGTCGCGCGCACCGAGGTTGATCGCGAGTGCCAGCGGTTCTTCCGCCATGCGGTCCCCGAGAGCGTCAACATGCTTATCGATGAGCGTCGCCGCACGGATCCCACCATCACCAAACTGGGTTCGGACATGTCGGTGCCCAATGCACGCCTTGCCGATGTCGTGGCCCTCTATCGCCGCACACTGGCCGAAAGCGGGCTTGAATCTGCTGCCTGGGGGCACATCGGTAACAACCATCTGCATGTGAACACCCTGCCGCGCGATGCGCAGGACTACCGTCGCGGTGGCGAGCTGTTTGCCCAGTGGGCTGCGGAGGTAACGGCTATGGGCGGTGCCGTTTCTGCCGAGCACGGCGTCGGCAAGATCAAGGCGGGCTTCTTAGAGACGATGTACGGTCACGAGGCCATGGTCGAGTCGGCGCGGCTCAAGCTCCAGCTCGATCCCGACGGGCAGCTGGGTCGCGGCAACCTGTTTTCGGAGAAGCTCTTGGATGAGCTCGTCCAGAAAGGGGGCGCGTGAAGATGAGCGATTTCCATATGGTGGTGTGCGTCAAGGCCGTGCCGGGCAGCACCGAGGTCAAGATGGACCCCAAGACCAATACCATCGTGCGCGATGGCAAGCAGGCGGTCATTAATCCCTTTGATGCGAGCGCTTTGGAATGCGCGCTGGCGCTGAAGGACGACTTTATCGGCTTTGGCATGGATGTGCGCGTGACGGTGGTGTCGATGGGCATCCCCGCGACCGAGTCGCTGCTGCGCGACTGCATCGCCCGAGGCGCCGACGACGCGCTGCTGCTGACCGATCGCGCCTTTGCAGGTGCCGATACCCTGGCGACCACCTATGCTCTCAAATGCGGCATCGAGGCGCTCGACGAGGACTTCGACCTGCTCATCTGCGGCAAGATGGCGGTGGATGGCGATACGGCCCAGATTGGTCCCGAGCTTGCCGGTGCCTTTGAGATTCCCTGCGTGACCGACGTGAGTTGCGTGCAGAGCGCGGGCTTTACGACCTGTGGCTCGCTGGCGCTCATTCACGGATGCGATGCCGGCGAGGAGACGGTGTATCTTGAGATGCCGTGCGCGATGACGACTGCCAAGGAGATTGGCCAGTTGCGTATGCCGAGTATTGCCGGTATTCGCGCGGCGGAGGAGGCGGACGTGCGCGTGGTCAGTGCCGCCGACGTGAACGCCGACCCCGCGCGTTGCGGTCTTGCCGGGTCGCCGACACAGGTCGTGCGCTCGTTTGTGCCCGACCGTGACCAAACGTGCGAGGCCGTTGAGGGAACGGCGTCCGAGCAGGCGGTAAAACTTGCCAAGATTATCGAGGGGATGGCATAGATGAGCGGACTGATTATCGATAGCGAAGCCTGTGTCGGCTGCGGTCGCTGCGTTCGCGCCTGTGCCTCGGGCGGCATCGTAGTGGAAGGCGAACGACCCAGCCGATGCGCCCGCGTAACCGACGGCTGCATCCTATGCGGTGGGTGCGTCGACGCCTGCCCTGTCAACGCTATCTCGATCGAGCGTGACGAGACCGCCGGCGCGGTTGACCTCGATGCGTATCGAGACATTTGGGTATTCGTGCAGACCGACGAGCACGATACGGTGACTCCCGTTGCCTATGAGCTTATGGGCAAGGGCCGCGAGCTTGCCGATGCTCGTGGCTGCCGTCTGGTGGCACTGGCCGGCATGGGCCCCGAGGGTTCTCTCGGTGACCTGGAGCATCTGGTTTGCGCGGGCGCCGACGAAGTCCTGGCCTGTCGCGACGAGCGCCTGCGCCAAAACGATGCGGAGGTCTACGCCAGCTTGATCTGCGATTTGGTAGCCGAACGCAAACCCGAGGCCATCCTATACGGTGCGACCGCTTTTGGCCGCGAACTGGCACCCGGCGTTGCCGTGCGTTTGCAGACGGGCCTTACGGCTGACTGCACCGTACTTTCGATGGATACGGAGACGGGACTGCTGCAACAGACGCGTCCGGCGTTTGGCGGCAACCTGATGGCCACCATTGTCTGCCCCAATCATCGTCCCCAGATGGCAACGGTGCGCCCCGGTATCTTTAAGGCTCCCGACTTCGACTACGGCCGTTCCGGCACGATCACCCAGGTGATGCTTGCGGAAGACGCCAGGGCTCGTGTCGAGATTTCGATTCCCGCCGAGGAGTGGGGGCAGCAGGCTTCGATCGCCGATGCCGAGCGCCTGGTCGTGGTGGGTCGCGGCATTGGTTCCAAGAAAAACCTGCCACTGATGCGAAGGCTTGCCGAGGCCCTGGGAGCCGAGCTTGGTTGCACGCGACCTGTCGTGGAGGCCGGCTGGTTGGAGTATCGCCATCAGATTGGCCAGACCGGCGTATCGGTTTCGCCCAAGCTTCTCGTGAGTATCGGTGTTTCGGGCGCCATCCAGCATCTTGCCGGCATCGGTGGGGCGGAGTGCATTATCGCCATCAACGAGGACCCGGATGCCCCCATTTTTGGTGCTGCCCAGTACGAGGTTGTTGGGGATGCCGTCGAGGTCGTCGAGGAGCTGCTGGCCCAGCTTGAGCGCTAGGCGCGCGCCAGCCAGTCGCGCATCTCGTCCTTTAGGCGGCTCCAGGTTGCCTGCGTGGCGGGGTCGGTAAAGGGCCGCGTGATGCCAAAGGGCGCGTCGAGCAGGCGGTGGATATCGCCCTGTTCGCGCGCCAGCGCGCGGCTTGCTGGATAGACGAGCTCAAACATAAAGCAGATGAGTCCCACCAAGAAGTCGGCGGGCTCGTTGCGTTCATCGCGTGCGACGCAGCGGTGCTCGTCAAAGGCGGCAAGTGTCGGCGACGAGAAACGGCTGCCGAGAAACGTCTTCTCGTCCACCTTGAGGATGGTGTCGACGGTGCTGTCGGCGATGGTGCGCATAATGTCGATCTTGTCACCATCGCGCACGATATCGCAGAAGCTTCGCGTGCGCACGTCGAGCTGCGCGGGTAGACGGAAATCGCTGTGATAGGCAATGCTCGCTCGGATGAGCTCATCTTCTGCCGGGTCATCGATAAAGTCGCGGATGCTCGTTACGGCGGGTGCATCGGCGGGATTCTCGCCAAAGAGGACCTCGATGCCCAGCGCCGCATGGCTCATGCTCTCGGCGTCCTTAAAGGTGTCCCAGCGTCTCAGCTGCTCAAAGCGGCCCATATCGTGTAGCAGGCCGCAAAGCCATGCCAGGTCAATATCTTCTGACGACCAGCCCTGCTCGCGCGCTACGGCATCGCATGCCTCGGCCACGTGGTACGTATGCTCGATTTTGAGCGCGATGCGTGGGTTGGTGGCATCGTAGGCATCGGTGTAGCTTTTGAAGGCCGCGCGCGCCCGGTCTCGATCGATAGCTGTCATAATGACTTCCTAAAAAGTTGTGTCTTTCGATCCGGTGGCAATTGTAGGTGAACTCGGTTGCTGCCGGATGATGATTCTGCCGTGTCGCTACATGCGGCTCGGAGACCTTGTCAGGATGAGAAACGTATGGTGCTCAAAATCGTTAGAACCGTCTGGCCGGTGATGCTTACCTATGTTGCAATAGGCGCGCCGTGCGGAATGATCATGGGGCAGACGGGAATGGAGCCCTGGATGGTCTTTGTTCTAAGCAGTACGTTTGTGACGGGCAGCGGCCAGTTTATGATCTGCAACCTGTGGCTGGCGGGTGTGCCTGCAGCATCGATCGTCGCGAGCGTTGCCGCCATCTCCTCGCGTTTTGCGCTTTACTCGGCATCGATCGCACCGCATCTGAGGGGTGCCTCGAAGCGTCAGACGCTGGCTGTTGCCGCGACACTTACCGAGGAGGCATATGGCATCTCGCTTGCCAAGTTGGTTGAAGGGGAGGATTGGGGCCCGCGCGAGTCCTTTGTGCTCAACGTGATCCTCATCGCAACATGGGGCGTTTCGTGTACGATGGGCGCCATCGTCGGCGCCGTTGTCGATGTTCCCACCGCCATTGCAGCCTTTGTCTGCACCTCGCTCTTTATCTGCCTGCTCTTTTCGCAGCGGCTGTCGCGCGGTAACGTTGTCGCGGCGGTTTCGGGCGCGGTGTCCGTCGCCGTATGCAAGTTCTTGGGCCTCGCGAATATTGCCGTGCCGGCAAGCGTCGTGGTCGGCATTGCCATTGCGCTGGCGTGCGATGCTGTATTTGACGGAAGAGGTGCCCGCGATGCCCGCTAACGAGTTCTTGGTTCTGTGGCTGTCGTCGTGGGCTGCTATCGCGTTCTTTCGCATCGCGCCGGCGTTCGCCTTGCGCGGGCGGACCCTGTCGCCCCGCATTACCGAGGCCCTGGGCTATATCCCGCCCGCTGCCTTTGCCGCGCTGGTCGCCAACGACTTGGTGAACCCCGGCGCGTTCGACGCGGGACTCTGGCCTGCCTTGGTTCCCTGGATTGCGGCCACCGGCGTCGTGGCGGTGGCAATCAAGACAAAGTCGATGTTGTGGTGCTGCGTTTCGGGCATCGTGTTCTATATCGTTTTGAGCCTCGTATAGGAGCAGGACGCGTTATCGTCCCGGCCTAACGAATCGAATTTCTCACCGAGGCGGTCTGCTTCTTCTGGTACCATGGTCAAACTTTACTGTAGCAAAGCGTGACGTGGGCTTTTGTTCTGCGTCAGCGGAAATGGGGGTTTCATGGCACAGGAAGCGACCGCCAGCGAGCAAAAGAAATTCAAGGTACCGCGCATCCCGGGCGACATCATGATCTATCCGATGATCGTCGGCCTTTTGCTCAATACCTTCTGCCCGCAGGTCTTTGAGGTCGGCGGCTTCTTTACGGCTGCCTGCCGCGGCGGCTCCAACACCATCGTTGCCGCGATCTTGCTGTTCGTGGGCGCCGGCATCAGCTTTAAGTCCACGCCGGGCGCCATCAAGACCGGCATCGTCGTGCTGATTCCTAAGCTTGTAGTGGCAGCCGCGCTGGGTCTGGGCGTCGCGTACTTCTTTAACGATAACTTTTTAGGCCTGAGCTCGGTTTCCATCATCGGCGGCATTACGTTTTGCAACATGGCGCTCTATACGGGCATCATGGGCGAGTTCGGCGATGAGTCCGAGCAGGGCGCTGTCGGTATCCTGTTCTTTACGGCCGGCCCCGCCGTCACGATGATCATCCTTGGTGTTTCGGGTCTCGCCAACATCCCCGTCGGCACCATCATCGGATCCATCCTGCCGCTTGTTATCGGCATGGTCCTGGGCAACTTGTTCCCGTTTATCAAGAACCTGCTGGTTCCCGGCGCCAATCCCGCGATCGCTGTAATCGGATTTCAGCTCGGTGCGTCCATGAGCCTGTCGAGCTTTATCACCGGCGGTATCTCGGGCATCCTGCTGGGCCTCATCACCCTCTTTATCGTTGGCCCCATCACCTTTGCCTTCGAGCGCTTGTGCGGCGGCAACGGCAAGGCCGCCGTTGCTTGCTCCACCATCGCCGGCACGGCTATGACCACGCCGGCTGCCCTTGCCGAGGTCGCGCCACGCTATGCCGAGCTTGCGCCCACCGCGTATGCGCAGATCGCCACCGCCGTCATCATCACGGCAATCATGGCCCCGATTCTGACCGGCTGGGTCGATAAGAAGTTCTGCCACGGCGAAGAGGATCTGTCGGTCGAAGGCGTCGAGGCTATTGAGGAGGCCGTCGCGACCGACATCGACGGCGAGTAATCGTCGACGCGAGTCAATCTAGCCGGCGTGTGCAATTCGCGCCGTGTGGGCGCCCGAACGGTGGCTGTTCTGCAGTGACGTTCGGGCGCTCTGCTATGATTCCCTTTACCCCTGCGGAGAAAGGGGTGTTTGGCTCCTGGGCGCGACTCGGGCGATTCTGGCCACTTGGATATTGAAGGGAGGGCGTCTAGTGATTAAGGCACTCAAGATCGAGATATTCCTGCTGTGCATGATTATTCTTATCGGGCTTGCCGTACGAAGCCGTCGCTCCCTGTTCTCGAGCACCCAGCAGCTTTTGTTTAGCATGCTGGGCTACACGTCTGCTGCCTACATTTTCTTCGATATGATCTGGACGCTCTCGGACGGCGTAAGCACTCCTGTAGGCATCACGGCCAACTGGATTTCCAACGCGGTCTCGTTTTCGCTGTTCGCCATCGCGTGCCTCATTTGGTTTTTCTATTCCGAGACGATGCAGGGCTCACGGCTCCTGACCACGCCCTACAGGGTGGTACTTTTAACGTTGCCAACAGCATTGGTGGTCGTGCTGGCATTTACCAGCTACTGGACGCACGCTATGTTCTATATCGATGCACAGGGCGTATATCGTCGCGGAGCGCTTTATATGATTCAGCCTATCGTTAGCTACTGCTACGTCATATATACGTCCTTGCATGCCTTTATTCAGGCTCGAAAAGTCGAAAGCCTGCAAAAGAAGGCCATTTATCGCACCCTCGCCTTTTTTGCGGTTCCCGCTCTGGTGGGCGGTACCTTCCAGGTTTTGTTTTCGGTACCGGGCCTTTGCTTCGGTATAACGCTGAGCATCCTGCTGCTCTATATCGTCTATCAGGAGCAACTGATCTCGACTGACCCGTTGACTGGACTCAACAACCGCAACCGTTTTGAGACCTATATGCTGTCGCTCTTTTCAAATGTGGATCAGGCCGAAGATGTATATCTGCTTATGATGGACGCCGACGGCTTTAAGCAGATTAACGATCGCTATGGACATGTGGAGGGCGACCACGCTCTTCAGGTTGTTGCGACGGCGCTCAAGGATGTCTGCTCGCCGGCTGGTGGCTTTATCGCACGTTATGGTGGCGATGAGTTTGTGGTGCTCCAAAAGGCAGCGGCGGAACAGGGCATCATAGACCTGTGTTCGGCGATTGACGACGAGCTCGCTCGTGCCGAGGTGCCGTATGCATTGCGGATGTCCATCGGTTACGCGCGGGTCGGCGATAGTGTTGATACCTGGCAAGACTTACTTCGCGCCGCCGATGCGGAGCTCTATCGCGTCAAGGCCGAGAAAAAGAAATCCGGCGTTCAGATACGCTAGAAAAAGGGGCGCACGCTTGCGTGCGTGGCGGCCCTCAGCTCACCGATGTACTCCAATAAGCTAAAGTGTGCGAACAACCTCTCAAAAAAGTGAGCTCGCTAGGCCTTTTTGGGTTTGTTGACGATGATGATGCCGCCGCAGACCAACAGCAGGGCAACGATGACGGTAACGGGGCTCGTGCCAGCGCCCTCGCCGAGCAGCAGCGCGCTCAGCAGCACGCCAAAGACTGGGTTCATAAAGCCAAAGACCGAAACGCGGCTTACGGGGTTGACGGCAAGCAGGCGCGACCACAGCGAGTACGCGACCGCGGAGATAAGCGCCATGTAGATGATGAGCGCGATGGCGGGGGCAATCGCTGTGGGGGAGAGCGTGCCGCCCATCAAAAAGCCGATGGCGGTGAGGACCAGGCCGCCGACCAAGAACTGCCACCCGGCAAGCAAGACGCCGTCGTGCTCGCGCGAGAAGATGCCGATCAGGCAGGTCGAAAGGGCACCCGCGACGGTGGAGGCCAGGATAAAGCCCTCGCCGTCGAGCGTAAAGCCAAAGGTACCGTCCGCGCCCGAAAGGTTGACGAGCGCGACGCCGGCAAAGCCCAGTACGCAGCCGAGCACCTTGGCCGCATCGAGCTTTTCGGTGTGAAACGCCAGGGCGGCAAAGAGGATGGCCAAGAAGTTGGCGCTGGCCTCGATGATGGAGCTCGACATGGCGCTGGCGCGCGAGAGTCCCAGGTAGAAAAAGAAGTACTGCCCGATAGTCTGGAAGAGCGACAACGTGAGGATAGACTTGATATCGCGCGCTTGCGGAACGAGCGGGCGGCGCTGGGCCACGCTCATGCCGACAATGACCAGCATGCCGGCAAGGGTGAAGCGCAGACCCGCGAAGAGCAGCTGCGAGGCGCTGTCGTGCGCGGGAATGCCAAAGAGGCCGTAGCCGATCTTGATGCAGGGAAAAGCCGACCCCCAGAGCGCGCAGCAGACGAGGCAGCCCAGGATGAGCCCGGGCAGGGTGGCGAGATACGGCTTGCGGCTTTCCATGATGTCCTTCCTGTATGCGCGAAGCAAAAAAGAACCCGCCACCGGGCGTGCCGGTGGCGGGTGTTGTTACCCGAGGGGATTGTACCCGATGGGATAGCTTTAAGCGAAGTAGGCCACGCCGCTCTCAAAGATCGGCATGAACTTATCGCCGGGGACATGCTCGGGCACGTTGCGGTACAGGTTGTCGCCGCGGCGCTCGGCATGACCCATCTTGCCCAAGACGCGGCCGTCGGGGCTCGTGATGCCCTCGATGGCGAGTGCGGAGCCGTTGGGGTTGACGGAAAGGTCCATGCTCGGCTTGCCGTCCTCGCCCACGTACTGCGTGGCGACCTGGCCGTTGGCGATCAGCTGGGCGAGCACCTCGTCGTTGGCGACAAAGCGGCCCTCGCCGTGGCTGATGGCGACGGTGTAGGGGTCGTCGAGGCTGCACTGCGACAGCCACGGGGACAGGTTGGACGAGATGCGGGTGCGCACCAGGCGGCTCTGATGGCGACCGATGGTGTTGAACGTCAGCGTGGGTGCATCCGGCGTGGCGTCGACGATGTCACCGTAGGGCACCAGGCCGAGCTTGATCAGGGCCTGGAAGCCGTTGCAGATGCCCAGCATCAGGCCGTCACGGGCCTTGAGCAGGTCGCGGACTGCCTCGGTGACCTCAGGAGCGCGGAAGAACGCCGTGATGAACTTGGCGGAGCCGTCGGGCTCGTCACCGCCCGAGAAGCCGCCGGGGATCATGACAATCTGGCTTGCACGGATGCGGCGGGCAAGCTCGTGGGTGCTCTCGGCGACGGCCTCGGGCGTGAGGTTGTTGATCACGAAGGTGTCGGCCTCGGCACCGGCTGCGCGGAAGGCACGGGCGCTATCGTACTCGCAGTTGTTGCCGGGGAACACGGGGATAACCACGCGCGGGCGGGCGATTTTGGCGCCGCCGTACACGTGGATGTCCTTGGCGCGGAAGTCGATGGTCTCGACCTCGGGGGTCTCGCCGGCGCTGCGGTAGGCGAAGACGCCCTCGATGCCGCTCTCCCAGGCCTCCTGGAGCTCGGAGAGCTCGATGACCTCGGAGCCGGTGTCGATGACATAGCCCTCGACGGTGGTACCCAGGGGCTCCACGACAACGCCGTCGGCGACCTCGGGCAGCTCGGCGTCCTCGGCGAGCTCGACGATAAAGCTGCCGTAGAGCGGGGTGAAGAGGCTCTCCACGTCCACGTCCTCGGCAAGTTCGATGCCAATCTGGTTGCCGACACACATCTTAAAGAGGCTCTCGGCGCCGCAGCCGTAGCCGGGCGTAGAGACGGCCAGGGCGTCACCGGTGGCGGTGAGCGCCTCGACGGCGTCAAACGCGGCGAGCAGCTGCTGGGCGTCGGGGCGGTAGTCCTCGCCATAGGTGGCGGGGGTGATGCGGACGACGCGGTGCGTGAGGCCCTTGAACTCGGGCGAGACGGCGCGGGCCGCCTTGCCCACGGCGACAGCGAAGCTGATCAGGGTCGGAGGAACGTTGAGCTCGCCGGCTTCGTCCTCAAAAGAGCCGCTCATGGAGTCCTTGCCGCCGATGGCGCCGGCACCCAGGTCGACCTGGGCCATAAGGGCGCCCAGGACGGCTGCCATGGGCTTGCCCCAACGCTCGGCCTCGGTACGCAGGCGCTCGAAGTACTCCTGGAAGGAGAGGTAGGCGCGCTTGTGCTCAAAGCCGGCGGCCACGAGCTTGGCGATGGACTCGACCACGGATAGGTAGGCGCCGGCAAACTGGTCGGCCTCCATCAGGTAGGGGTTGAAGCCCCATGCCATGGCGCTTGCCGTGGTGGTCTCGCCGTCCACGGGGAACTTGGCGACCATGGCAGAGCTCGGAGTGAGCTGCGTCTTGCCGCCAAAGGGCATGAGCACGGTCGCGGCACCGATGGTGGAGTCGAAGCGCTCGGAAAGGCCCTTGTTGGAGGCGACGTTGAGGTCAGTGACAAGCGAGGTCATGCGCTCGGCAAGCGTGGCGCCGGCCCAGCTGGGCTGCCACACGCTGCGGGCACAGACGTGGGCGACCTGGTGCTTGGGCGCGCCGTTGGAGTTGAGGAACTCACGGGACAGGTCGACGATGGCGACACCGTTCCAGGCCATGCGCATGCGCGGCTCGGCGGTAACCTCGGCGATAACGGTCGCCTCGAGGTTCTCCTCGGCGGCGTAGCCCATGAACTCCTCGACGTCACCGTCGGCGACGGCGCAGGCCATGCGCTCCTGGGACTCGGAAATGGCGAGCTCGGTGCCGTCCAGGCCGTCGTACTTCTTGGTCACGGTGTCCAGGTCGACATACAGGCCGTCGGCAAGCTCGCCCACGGCGACCGAGACGCCGCCGGCGCCAAAGTCGTTGCAGCGCTTGATCAGGCGGCAGGCGTCGCCGCGGCGGAACAGACGCTGCAGCTTGCGCTCGACCGGGGCGTTGCCCTTCTGGACCTCGGCACCCGAGGTCTCGATGGACTCGGTGTTCTGGGTCTTGGAGGAGCCAGTGGCGCCGCCGATGCCGTCACGGCCGGTGCGGCCACCCAAAAGGATGATCTTGTCGGTGGGGGCGGGGCACTCGCGACGCACGTGGTTTGCCGGGGTAGCGCCCACGACGGCGCCGACCTCCATGCGCTTGGCCACGTAGCCGGGGTGATAGAGCTCGTTGACCTGACCGGTGGCAAGGCCGATCTGGTTGCCGTAGCTGGAGTAGCCGGCGGCGGCGGTGGTCACGAGCTTGCGCTGCGGAAGCTTGCCCTCGAGCGTCTCGGAGACGGGGACCGTGGGGTCGCCGGCGCCGGTGACGCGCATGGCCTGATAGACATAGCTGCGGCCCGAGAGCGGGTCGCGGATAGCGCCGCCCACGCAGGTGGCGGCACCGCCGAAGGGCTCGATCTCGGTCGGGTGGTTGTGGGTCTCGTTCTTAAAGAGGAACAGCCAGTCCTGGTCCTCGCCATCGACATCGACCTTCACCTTGACGGTGCAGGCGTTGATCTCCTCGGACTCATCGACATCAGTCATGACGCCGGTCTTCTTAAGGTACTTGGCGCCGATGGTGCCCATGTCCATGAGGCAGACGGGCTTGGCGTCGCGACCGAGCTCGTGGCGCATCTCCATGTAGCGGTCGAAGGCCTGCTGCACCACGGCGTCGTCGATCGTCACGTCATCCAGGACGGTGCCGAAGGTGGTGTGGCGGCAATGGTCGGACCAGTACGTGTCGATCACGCGGATCTCGGTGATGGTGGGGTCGCGATTCTCATCGCGGAAGTACTGCTGGCAGAAGGCGATGTCCGCCTCGTCCATGGCAAGACCGCGCTCGGAAATAAAGGCGGCAAGGCCGGCCTCATCGAGCTCGCGGAAGCCGTCGAGCACTTCGACGGGCTGAGGCTCGGGGGTCTCCATGTACAGCGTCTCGGGCAGGTCGAGCGAGGCGATGCGCGCCTCGACGGGGTTCACCACGTAGTGCTTGATGGCCTCGATGGCGGCTTCGTCCAGGGCGCCCGAGATCATATAGACCTTGGCGGAGCGCACGGCGGGGCGCTCGCCCTGGCTGATGAGCTGCACGCACTCGCTGGCGGAGTCGGCACGCTGGTCAAACTGGCCAGGCAGGAATTCGACGGCAAAGACGGCGCCGTCGCTTGCGGGGAGCTCGTCGTAGGTCACATCGACCTGGGGCTCGCTAAAGACGGTCGGCACGCAGGAGCGGAAAAGCTCCTCGTCGATGCCCTCGACGTCGTAGCGGTTGATGATCCTCAGGGCCTCGATGCCCTTGATGCCGAGAATCTCGGTCAGCTCGCCCTTGAGCTGCTGAGCCTCGACGTCGAACCCGGGTTTCTTCTCCACGTAGATACGAGAGACCATTGGTTCCTGCCTTCCTGATCGGTTGGGCGTACGGTACGGTATGCGGCAGCGGTCGGTTTGCGGGGCCTGCCCTGCGGTCGCCTTGAGCCACATGTTTGTAAACCTCACTATGATACGACAGCTCGCGGCGCGTAGAGGACGGCGAGGGTGCTACAGTGAAGCGCAAACAAGAGAAAGGCATCACATGGCATTCGTTTCGCTCGCCATCATCGCACTCGTGGCCTTTGCAAGCCCCTTCATCGCTTCGGCGATTCCTGGAAAACCCGTTCCCGAAACGGTCTTTTTGCTCGTGTTCGGCGCGGTGTTGGGACCTCATATGCTTGGCGTCATCCATGTGGATGCCGAGGTCTCGCTTGTGTCAGAGCTCGGTCTGGCATTTTTGTTCCTGCTTGCCGGCTTTGAGATCGACCCAAAGAACATCACGGGCGTCGAGGGGCGCTACGGTATGGCCACGTGGGTTGTCACATTTTGTATCGCCTGGCTTGCCGTGCGCTTTACCCCGTGGTTCTCGGTCAGCCATTTCGACGGTATCGCCGTGACGCTCGCCTTGACCTCGACGGCGCTTGGAGCGCTCATGCCCATCTTGCGCGAGCGGTTGCTTGCCGGAACGCGCGTCGGTGATTCGATTCTCGCCTATGGTACGTGGGGCGAGCTCGGCCCCGTGCTCGCCATGTCGGTACTGCTGTCTGCCCGCACGGGTATCGAGACGCTGCTGATCTTGGGCCTGTTCGCCGTGGTGTGCGTGCTGCTTGCCGTGGTCCCCAGCCGCTCCAAACGCGTCGGCAGCCGCTTCTTTGCGTTTGTCGAGGAGCGCGCCGATACCACGTCGCAGACCTTCGTGCGCCTGACGGTGCTTATTTTGGTCACGCTCGTGGCGTTCTCGGCCATCTTTAGCCTCGATATCGTGTTGGGCGCTTTTGCCGCCGGCTTCGTCCTGCGCTATATCATCCCCGAGGGCAACCATACGCTTGAGACCAAGCTCGACGGCCTGGCCTACGGCTTTTTGATCCCGGTGTTCTTTACCGTGTCGGGCGCAAAGATCGATCTGACGGCCGTGGTGTCGCGCCCCGGGCTGCTCGTGGGCTTTATCGTGGCGTTGTTGATTATTCGTGCCGTACCCATTCTTATTTCTATGAGCATTTGTCCTGCGACGCGCGATGTGTCGGCGTATGGTCGCATTACCGTGGCCCTGTACTGCACCACGGCGCTGCCGATCATCGTTGCCGTGACGAGCGTGGCCGTCAACGCGGGCGCGCTGTCGCAAGATATTGCGTCGGTCATGGTTGCCGCCGGTGCCATCACGGTGTTCTTGATGCCGCTGCTCGCGCAGCTCTTCTACCGCGTGGTCGATGCCGCGCCGGTCGCCGCCGTGGCAGAGGTTGCCGAGCATCCTGCCGAGGCACTCGATATCCTGCGTGCCCATCACGATTTGGCGAGTCTGCTCGCACGAGAGCACGAGCTGCTGACCTCGCATGGCCATGGTCGCGTATTCGAGGGCCTGCCTACGCTCGATACGATTGCCGAGCGTCTTTCCGCCGAGGCGGCGAGCGGCCACATCGATGCCCGCATCGTGGACGCGGCGCACCTGCTTGCCGATAAGACCTATGGAGACGAGGTCGACCCGTCCGAGCTGACCCCGCGCGAGCGTCGCCGCCTGGAGCGCGCCAAGCTCGCCGTGCGCGAATACCGCCGCCGCATGCTGGAGCTCTATGCGAGCGATGAAGCCCAGGACGACGACGGTAAGTAGTCGATACTTTCTCGGGGAAGCCGCGTCCCGCCTTGAAGGCTCGGAACGGGATGTGGTTTCCGAAACGGGGGCCGTTGGGAAGCTGTGTCCCGGAATGGGCGCTCAGAGTGGGATGCAGTTTCCGCGAGAGGCTCGTTAGGGAAAGCGCATCCCATTCTGAGCCGGAATTATGGGACGCAGTTTCCTTTTCGAATAGAAGGAGGTGCGCTGCCTGCGGTTGATGCAGACAGCGTGCCTTCTTGCATAAAGCTCTGCTGAGGTTTGAAATTAGCTCGCTATGTAAAAAAGAACCCTTAATTCCCAATACTTCAAATTCTGAAATTAGACAATGCATTTCTTGAGTCTTAATTGCAAATATCGGATATATTCGAAATAATGAAAGACGATTAAGCTATTTGATTTCAAAGGAGCGATGAAGCGATGGCGTACAAGACGCTCGAAAAACTCTTTTATGCAGATCCAAGCTCCGATCGTTATGCTTGCCATGACGAGCTGCTGCGCGAGCGCCTTACTGCCGACGGCACGGTGCGGACTGGAATTCACCTTGAGCATGGTGAACTGTTCGCTTGTGTTCCTTTGAACCTGTCCGTTGCTAGCGAGCGGATCCTCAGAAAAGAGCGAAAGATTTCCAACCTGTGGAACAGCTTGCCTTATGTGGCTTTGGGGGCCTCGATTCGTTCGCTGGTGCTTGAGGAGGTTGTTTTCAGCAACGAGATGGAGGGTGTGCACAGCACGCGGCGCCAGATTGAAGCGGCGCTGGAGTCTGCGGAGGATGCTGCGGCCGAACTTTGCGGTGCCGCCGAAAAGGAGCACACTCCTTTTATTGAATTCGCTCGCCTCTACCTTCAGCTGGTGGATGGTTCAAGTCGTCCCGGCAAACCCGAGGATATTCGCGAGATTTTCGATGCCGTCACTAAGGGCGTGCTTGACCCGAAGGACCGTCCGGATGGCAAGATGTTCCGTTTGGGTCCCGTTGTGATTGAGAACAGTCGGGGCAAGATTCTCCATCAGGGTGTTTCCGCGGAGCCCGAAATCATTGACCTCCTTGGCAAGATGATAGAGTTGGGCAATCGCGAAGATGTCCCAAGCCTCTATGCAGCCTCAATCTGCCATTTTCTCTTTGAGTATATTCACCCCTTCTATGACGGTAACGGGAGAACGGGGAGGTATCTTCTCGCGTTGAGCCTGAACGAGACGTTGTCGCAGCCTACGGTGTTGTCGCTCTCTAGGACGATTGCTGAGAATAAAACCGCATATTACAAGGCGTTTGACGTGGTGGAGAGGCCCCTTAACGGTAGCGAGGCTACTCCGTTTGTTGCAATGATGCTTGATTTGGTCGAGCAAGCGCAAGATGCCGTTCTGAGCGATTTGGCCGAAAAGCGCGTACAACTCGATGATCTCAAGCGGGCGATCGATGAACTCGACGATACGTTTACCGAAAGGGCAAAAGATATTCTGTTTTATGCGGCACAGATGCATATCTTCGGTGCCTTTGGTGAATCTACGCTTGATGGTGTGTCGGGCTATCTCGATGTGACAAAGCCGACAGCGAGTAGGTCATTGTCGAGCCTAATCGCTGCCGGATATTTAGAAAAGGTGTCCGCAAGGCCGCTCGTGTGCAAGATGACGGTGGCGGGACTTAATCTGCTCGGGCTAGAGTGAACATCGGTTATCAGACAAATGAACACTCCGAGCGTTTGCCCGCCATTCCTCCATGGTGTGAAATCGCTCTTATCCCATTGAGGCGCCTTTGAGGTCGCCAATGGACTGTTGCGGCAAGCGGTGAAAGCTATGATTCAATTTCGTTCGACACGTACGCCATGAGTTCATCGTCTAAGGCCTTCAAAGAGTCTTTGATTTCCCGCCTGCGCGCGCGGGCCTGTTCTATTTTTGTGTCACATTCTCGTTTCGCTTTGAATTCGAATGGACTGAAGAAAGAACGTCTGCTCTTAAGCTCTCGAAGTTCGTTCCCCAAACGGTCAAATTCATCTTCGAGCGCTTGTTTTTGCGACTTTTTAACAGGATTATCTAACCAATATTTGGCTTGGAGCTCTGCTTCTTTTTCAGCGCGCTCACGTTCCTTCTTCTTCTCGGGGTCGTATTCGTCACGCTTTGCCATGTCCTTTTCTAACTGTTCTCTCCGAAGCTGCTTTGCCTCATCGCTAAGGAAAAAGCCGTCGTTTGTTATTTGTTCGCTGGAGTGTCCGTAGTATCCGTAGTATCGGCGATTTGTTCGAACTTTGATACATAGCTCCTCGAGACTGCACAATATGCCCCAGCATCTTAAGAGCATCTCGTCTGTGGCAGTACCTTGTTTAGTGACTTTATTGTCAAAGAGGTCGATAGCTAAGCGAGCCGCTTTTATGCAACTATCGTACGCATCTATGCATAGATCAAAAGCTTCTTTTTCGTTGTCATAGTCGAAATCATCTGTCGCGTAGTAATCAAATACACGGACCTTGTTCCACCGTTCCGACCATGTGGAGCAGCCGTTGACCGCAGACTTTAGGATCGTGATTGCAGCATTGTAATACATTGATGAAATGTTGCGCGCTGCAAGACCGGAAAGGTCTTCGGTAAGGGCGCCGAGGAGATCTTCGATATTCTCGGGTATCTTGGCACTCTCCCCCTGCTCTTTGCTGAGCCTCTTTACGGCAGCCGTTTGTAATTCGCACACGGCCTCTATATTTTTCCATTGGAGTTCACGCGACTGTAGGTGACGAATGAGCCCCGATTGAATTAACTCTAGATTCTTCGCATTCGGTAGATTTGCAAGTTCCTGGCAGAAATAGTCTATCTCAGAGTTTGCGATAGCTCGCAAATGCTCAATGAAACCTATCGCTATGTTTAGCGCGGTGTTTATCTCATCAAAATCTGATGGGGCTCGATTTAGCAGCTTTAGCATATTAATGCATGCTGCATTTGATTCCGACAAGCGATCGTTGTCAAACGTGAGCTGCCAGTCTATCGCTTTTGCCTTTATTGACCATGCCTCGGCGTTCTTAAGATCAATCTCGAGGGCCATGGAGGCATATTTCTCAGCATCAGCGTTGTTACCGGCTTTTTGAGCGGTTCTGGCCAAGGCGAGATATCGATCGACATCTTCAGTGCGGTCTGTTTTCACTGTGCCTTCGACTTGGACAACACCTTCGACCATCATTTTCTTTGCGGTTTCAAGCGTATATTTCATTCCACAGCTTTGACAGACGAAAAAGTCTCCATCCTTGATAATCTCTGTGCTACCGCAGAGCTCGCATTGTAGCGCTTTCATTTCGATTGCTCCATTTCATACCCCTTGCTGTTCATTTCCCGTATTAGTTTCTGCTTTATCTCAAAAACGTCTTCCTTGTAAGGGAGATATAAGATGCCGTTTATATCGGACGGTTTTTCTATTGGTGGGTCGGCTTCTTTGAGAAGGATCGCGGTCCTAGACCTGCCGAATTTCATCAGTAGCATCCCAAGCTCCAAAACTACGTTCTGGCGAGCTCTTGGCTGCGGTCGATCCTGTTTATTCTTTGGATAGCCTATGTCGTCCGGGGTCATAAGTACTATCCCGAAATTAGCGCAAGGGATGTATTCCATTAGTTGTTCGATTACTGTTCGGCCCCCTATAGGCTGATTATCGAGAAAAATAGGCTCGAGATTTAACTCTTCGAGAAGACGTTGGAGTTGGTTTCGTGCGGTTTTATCGTGGCCGTAAACAACGAAAACTTTGTTGTTTGGTTCATCAATGATTTCATCTTCGATGGCTTTTCGGACCTGATCAGCGTTATTTCCTTGACAAAAGAAGCCGCCGCTGTCGTAGACATATACGGCTGTTCCACTCTCGAGCTTTATTCGATAGCCAATAGTTTTGTATCTCCGGGTCGTTTTTACTGGAATTTCTTTTGAAATAAGAAGCGAGATTAATTTATCCTTATCGATCATTAGCTGTCCTTGCTTGCTTTAACCAGTGCTGCTCTTTGCCTTATCAATGAAGTCATGCGCAATATTTTCGAGTTCGCGCCTTCGATATCGTTTGATTCGATTGATTGCGATAGATCACGAAGTGCGCTCGATATTTCGTCTTCAACTTGAGCGCTTGCTTCACAACTGGCGGGGTCGGCAAGGCTTGAAGTTTCCAAGAAGCTGGTCATTGATGCGCGCAACTCTGAAGGTGATTCATCTAGAAGCAGTCTTAGCTGAAGTTCAAGGTTCTGCATGGATTGCGATTTGCTTGAAATTTGGTTTTCAATGGTAGATGCGTGAGATTCGGAAGCGCCTGTTGCGAAGAGCGTGGCTGTCGCAGCGCTTGCTAGCAGAAAACTGAGAATTGGAATTGCTGGAAGCGCCTCTGTTTTTAACGCGGACCCTAGTATGCCTAGCAACAATTGGACTGCAAACGATACGCCAATAACAAGTATCTTTGAGATGCCAAATATCTTAAGATTCTTTTGGGGTCCAAATAACAAGGTTGAAACCACCAGGGCGAGCATGACCAAAGAGAATGCGCTCTCAATCCAAAAAGTGGTTGAGGGTCCAAATAAAAGTATTGTCACGCTTTCGATAGCTATGAAGAGGGCTACGGGGATTGCTGCAATATATGCCTGTGTGTTCTTCATTATGACCTCCGTGCTCCGCACTCGGGACAGAACTTCTCGGTTCCAGAGAAGCGATATCCACATTCGGAACAGAACTTTGCAGCACTTTGCTGCGAATTGGTATCCGCAGGGATGGGCTGCGTCGCGGACGTGCCGGTGGCTTGTGAGAGTGCATCGGTCATAACTGACCCCATGGTCCCGCCGACACCGGCCATTACGCCCAGACCAATTCCCATGTTTGCGTATTCGCCAGTCGCTTCGTTTTGGGCCATCTTTTCGGCAACATCGAAGCTGCGTTCCTGTTGATAGGTATAGCCTTCGATTTGCCGTTTTTCTGCGCGCGCTTTTGCGGAGATTACGGTGCGCTGCGCCGCAGTTTCTTGTTCGATAATGCTGACCTGTTGTTTTATCTGTGCTTCGCGTACGTCGGCATATTGCTTGAAATGGAGGTCCTTAAACTTCTCGTATACCGGATCACCTTCGGGTTTGACGATGGCGGTGACCAGCATTTGCGTTAATGAGAGGCCGTATGCGGCAAAGTCGGGAAGCAGCTTGTTCTTAAGCGAGTCGGATAACTCTTCAAGGTGTGCATCAAGTTCGAAAATGGAGAGTTTTTGTTCGGTAATTACTTGTGCCAGATGAGTTTTTACTCGAGTTTGCAGGAAAGCTTTGAAATAGCTGATCAGCTTGTCCTGGGAGAGCAAAGCTTCGGTTCCAACAAGCTTGAGAAGGAGCCTGCGGGGCTCTTTTACAGCAAGAGCCATCTCTCCGGACGCCCCGAGCGAGAGCGGAAATCCATAAGTCGGTTCCATGAACTGAATCTTGGAATTGGTTCCCCAGCGTATGCCCATCTGCTCGATGAGGTTAACAAAGTAGACTTCTGAGTGAAACGGGCTGACACCACCGGTCGTTATCTTCGAAATGCCGTTCAGTAACGGTAGATTTTGAGTCTCAAGTTCATGCCTGCCTGGTCCAAACGAATCCAGGGCCTGTCCATTAAGGAAGAAAATTGCTTCTTGGGTCTCGTGAACAATGAGTTGCGAGCCCGTATTGAAGTCTTCTGAGGGGTGTTTCCAGATAAAAGTTTGGTTATTGCCCTCATATTTGATGACATCCGTGATGCTCATAGTCCTCCTGCTTCCATGGTTAGTGATGTGGATTTGCTAAGATAGCCGCCGTTGCTACGACGGCAAAAGAAGTGCTGAGACCCAGGCGCAGGATGTCGCCGGGGTACAGCTGGGCGGGTGCGCCGGAGCTGATGTCGAGTTCGCTGTTATCGGCTGTTCGAATCAGATGCGTGCCGTTGGTCGAACCGAGGTCTTGTGCGTACCAAGCATTGTTCTCGGCGAAGATGCGGAGATGCTTGGCGGAGACATCCAGCCCAACATCGGTGACAGCGCCGTCTTCGAGTGCGAGCGCTCCGATGATGGAGCCCATGGTAGAAGGCTCAATGACATAAGGGCCCCCGACGACGAGTTCGTTGTCGATCCTGATAAGGCCGATCGCACGTTCGGTGCCCGTTTGTTTTAAATCGCATGGACAGAAAGAAATACTTGAGGGGGTAAACGACCTGACGTTCTCTGCGAATTCAAAGCGGTCCCTGATGTACGCGATAGCACGGGCCGGATCGCACCAACAGGCGGTCGAAACAACGAGCGTGATTGAGATAAGAGCCCTGTCATCTTTGTCTGGCTGGCTGCTGACGAGGCGCGAGGCGGCGTTCCGGTAAAGGAGCCCATTACGCCCACAGGCACCGAGCGCTTGAGCCATCGTGTCAGTCGCTGCCGCAATCATGGTATAGATGTCGGCGTTCGAATACCCTTTTTCCCGTAGCTTGTGCAGGATTTGATTCGATGCGCAGGACCAGTCGGCAAAGTAGCGATCTTCTAGGGAGCCCGGCTGCGAGTGCACAATCGTGCGCGAAAGCCAGCTGGTGTCCTGTGCCATTTGGGCGGTAGGCTGTCCATTTGTTAACGGCAGATCGGATAGTAACAGTTCGGCAAATGCGCGATGGCTCAGGGTAAATGAAGTCTTGAACAGGGAGAACATGACCTCGAGCGGTGTTTGCCGTCTTGGCATGACATTCTCCCTTCCTTGAACTTATTCGCTAAATAAAGGATAAGGGTGCCACTAGCCGATTTTACTGTGCAACAAATTGCATGTCGGTGAGCGGTCACGCCACCTGATGCGTTTGCTCCAGCATGAGAACTGGTTATCTTAGGGGCGCTATGCGGTCGCGTTTTGATTAGGATGGCACGACTCAGCCGCCCTTCGGGAAGCTGTGTCCCGGAATGGGCGCTCAGAGTGGGATGCAGTTTCCGCAAGGAGGTCCTGGGGGAAACCGTGCCCCGTTCTGATCCGAAATACTGGGACATAGTTTCCCTTTCATAACAGGAGAAGGCGCGCTGTCTGCAGTTGATTCAGACGGCGCGCCTTTTTGGTTGAGCTATGTTGAAGCTTGAAGCCAAAGCTTGTGGCTCCTTAGGAGCGGGCGGCTCCGTCGACGGGGAGCACGGCGCCCGTGACGTAGGAGGACATGTCGCTCGCCAGGAAAACAAAGGCGTTGGCGACATCCTCGGGCTCGCCCATGCGACCCAGCGGAATGGTGGCGATGATGGGCTTGATGACCTCTTCGGGCAGGTTGGCGACCATGTCGGTCTTAGTCACGCCGGGGGCGACGGCGTTGACGCGGATGCCCATGGGAGCGAGCTCGCGCGAGAGCGACTGGACCATACCGTTGACGGCAAACTTGGACGTGGGGTAACCGACGCCGGAGGGCTGGCCGTACTTGGCGACCATCGAGCTTGTGGTAGTGATGGTGCCGCCGTGGCCGGCCTCGGTCATGATCTTGGCGGCAGCCTGGTGGCCATTAAAGACGGCGACGACGTTAAGGTCCATGACCTTTGCGAACTCCTCGGCCGTGTAGTCCAAGAGGGGTGAACGCTGGGAGATACCGGCATTGTTGACGACCGTGTCCAAGCCGCCCATGTCGGCTGCAGTCTGCGTAAAGGCCTCAGTCACGGCCTCGAGCGAGGTGAGATCGCAGGAGCGACCCCAGACCTTGGCGTCGGGATAGGCGGCTGTCAGCTTCTCAACGGCCGTGTCGGCAGTCTCTTGGCGCGAGCCAAAGACGGTGACGGCAGCGCCTTCCTCGATAAAACGGCAGGCGATGGCATAGCCGATACCGCGTGTGCCTCCGGTGATGATTGCTTTCTTGCCCTCGAGCAACATGGTGCTTCCTCTCATCGCGGGCGGACATTCGCAACACAGCGTAGCCGTAACCGGAATCGGCCGTGTTTGCATATCGGTGAACGGTAGCCCGCGTTACCGATGAGCGGCTCGCGCAAATGTGCTCTGCCGTTGTGCTTAGGGCAGGTGACAAAAGGGCTCCCGTCCCACATCGGACGGGAGCCCTCAAGGCGCGTATTGCTAGGCGAGCGTTGGGCTAGTTCGCCATGACGCCTTCGGTCCAAGCTTCAACGTCCTCGATGCGCAGGACGTTGGCGACCTCGGCCACGCAGTCGACGCTGGCAAGCTCGGCGGCGGCAGCCTGGACGTCCTTCTCGAGCGCGCGGTGCGTTAGGAAGATGACCGAGCAGGCATCGCTGACGCCCGATTTGCCGTCCTCGACCTGGTTGATGAGCGAGATCGAGATGTTGTGCTTGGCAAAGATGTCGACCGTCTCGGACAGGGCGCCCACGCGGTCGGCGACTTTCAGGCGCACATAGTACTTGGTCTGGAGCTCGTCCATGGGCTTAAAGGCGAGGTTGTGACCATAGGGCTCAATCTCGGGCAGCGGAGCAACGCCGCGGCTGATCTGCTCGGAGAGCGACAGGATGTCGCCCACGACGGCACTCGCGGTGGGGAAGGAGCCTGCGCCGGCACCGTAGAACATGGTCTCGCCCACGGCGTCGCCTACCACGTAGACAGCGTTCATGGCGCCGTTGACCTTGGCGAGCATGTGGTCGGCGGGGATCAGCGTGGGATGCACGCGGACGTCGACGCCGGCGTCGGTGTTGCGTGCGATGCCCAGCAGCTTGATGGTGTAGCCGAGCTCGCGGGCCTGGGCGATGTCCTCGGCGCCGATGGTACGGATACCCTGCTGGTAGACATCGTCGGTGGTCACGCGGGTGCCAAAGCCGATGGAAGCGAGGATTGCCGTCTTGCTGGCGGCGTCGAAGCCGTCGACGTCGGCGGACGGGTCGGCCTCGGCATAGCCCTTAGCCTGGGCGTCGGCGAGCACGTCAGCGTAATCGGCGCCCTCGGCGTCCATGCGCGACAGGATGTAGTTGGTGGTGCCGTTGAGGATGCCGGCGATGGTCAGGATCTTGTTACCCACCAGGTCGTGCTCGAGCGTGCTGACAATGGGGATGCCGCCACCGCAGCTGGCCTCGCACTTAATCTGCACGCCGCACGCACGTGCCTTCTCGGCAAGCGTCTCGACATGGCGGCCCAGCAGGGCCTTGTTGGCGGAGACGACATGCTTGCCGTTCTCGAAGGCAGTGGTGAAGATCTCGGTTGCGGGATGCTCGCCGCCAATCAGCTCGACGACGATGTCGACGGCGGGGTCGGTGACGACATCGTGCCAGTCGCTCGTAAAGGCCTCGCGCTCAATGCCTGCCGCCTCGGCCTGCTCCCAAGCAAGCGCGCAGGCGCGGGTCAGCTTAAGGTCGATGCCGTAGGCTGCCAGGTACTCATCGTGGTGGCTCTTGATCAGACGGGCCACGCCGCCGCCGACGGTTCCCAGACCGATCAGACCGACGTTCACGGTGCGCAGGGGTTCGCTCATAGATAACTCCTTCGTGCATCTTATGGATGGATAAACCGCTTAAAGGTTGAGTGCATTCTAGCGTGAACCGGGGGCGCGTGCTCGCCAGGCAACAGGAGCCGCACAAAACGGCACCCCCGAAACGCTGCGGAAACATTGGAAACACGCTCGCTACAAACGGACTTCCGTAACAAACTGTCAACGTTTGCGCCATAAGGTTTGCCCTGTACCGCAAGACGGCCGCACCGCGGCCAGCGAAAAAAGGGGGACACCATGTTCAACATCAACAGCACGCTCAGCCGTAGGAACTTTCTCGCCGGCGCTGCGGCGCTCGGCAGCACCGCAGCACTCGCTGGTTGCTCGTCGGGTGGCTCGGACGGCGGCACCGCCGATGACGGCAAGACCTTCAAGATCGGTGTCATCGGCCCTCTGACCGGCGCCGCGGCAACCTATGGCGTTTCGGCCGAGAAGGGTGCCAAGCTTGCCGCCAAGGATTTCTCGACCAAGGACCTCAAACTCTCGCTTAAGTCCGAGGATGACGTCGCCGACGGCGAGAAGGCTATCAACGCCTTCAATACCCTGTGCGACTGGGGCATGCAGGCGCTCGTCGGCCCCGTCACGACTGGTGCCGCCGTCGCTGTCTCGGGCGAGATCGCCGACGATATGCTCATGGTCACGCCTTCGGCCTCGTCGCTCGACGTGACCAAGGATAAGACAACGGTCTTTCAGGTTTGCTTCACCGATCCCACCATGGGTGCCAGCGCCGCGAAGTTCTTGGCCGAGAAGTATGCAGACGCCAAGATCGCCCTGTTCTACAACTCCGGCGATACGTACAGCTCGGGTGTTGCCGATGCCTTTGCCGAGCAGGCCAAGGAGTCCAAACTTGATATCGTCGATACCG
This sequence comes from uncultured Collinsella sp., assembly GCA_958415625.1. Taxonomy (GTDB): domain Bacteria; phylum Actinomycetota; class Coriobacteriia; order Coriobacteriales; family Coriobacteriaceae; genus Collinsella. The sequence continues at coordinate 54,004 of CATYZI010000007.1, forward strand.
AGACCTTTAAGGACGACTCCTCCACGAGCTTTACCAACCAGCTCACCAAGGCCAAGGAGGCCGGCGCCACGCTCATCTTTGCGCCGATCTACTACACGCCGGCGTCCGTTTTGCTCAAGAACGCCAAGGACATGGGATACGACATGACCCTCATGGGTACCGACGGCATGGACGGCCTGCTCTCCGTTGAGGGCTTCGACACCTCCCTTGCCGAGGGCGTGCTGCTCATGACCCCGTTCTCTGCCGACGATGAGAAGAACGCCGACTTCGTCAAGGCATATAAGGACGCCTACGACGAGACGCCTAACCAGTTTGCCGCCGATGCCTATGACTGCGTCCATGCGATTGTCGAGGCTATCGATAAGGCAGACATCGACATCACGGCCGACGGCGCCGACATTGCCGGCGATCTTGCCAAGGCCATGCGCAAGATCAAGATCGAGGGCCTGACGGGCGAGCTCACGTGGAACGACGAGGGCCAAGTCGAGAAGCCCGCCACAGCCTATGTGATCCAGGACGGCAAGTACATCGCCGCCTAAGTGCGCAAAAGTGCGACCGGTGAGGCCGTTTTATTCAGGGCAGGGACGCTTGTAACGGAATGGAAACATTACTTTCACACAATAAAGTGGCTAAACTGCATAAACCAATAGAAATACGCATAATTATGGATAAACGGACAAAACAAAAGAAAAGTTGAAATAATCGCCACTTTTCTCAACTAAAGCGTCTACTATTTTGCGAACGCCGAACACGGCGAAGGATGGCCTGTTGGGTAACCGAAACCCGACGAGATTTGAGAGGAGAGCCGCATGTCGAGCCTCACCGGTAAGTCATTGAACCCTGTTATGAATCGCAGGAGCGTTATCGCGAGCGCAGCAGGTCTGGGGGCGATGTCTATTCTAGCTGGCTGCTCCTCCAACGGCGGCGACAGCGGTTCCGCTTCGGGCGACGCTTCGTTTAAGATCGGCACCATCGGCCCGCTGACCGGCGCCAACGCGTCCTACGGCAAGTCCGTTACCCAGGGTGTCGAGCTTGGCTGCAAGGATTTCTCGACCAAGGAGCTGCCGCTTGCCAGCAAGGCCGAGGATGACCAGGCCGACGGCGAGAAGGCCGTCAACGCCTTTAACACCCTGCTCGACTGGGGCATGCAGGCCCTCGTCGGCCCGACCACCACGGGTGCGTCGGTTGCCGTTGCCGCCGAGTGCGGTAACGACCCCGAGACGTTCATGATCACTCCGTCCGCGTCCTCCGAGGACGTCACCAAGGGCAAGGATTGCGTCTTCCAGGTTTGCTTTACCGATCCCAACCAGGGCGTCAACGCTGCCAAGTTCCTGGCGCAGAAGTATGCGGACGAGAAGTTCGTACTGTTCTATAACTCCGGCGACGCCTATTCTTCGGGCATCGCAGATTCCTTTAAGGTTCAGGCCGCTAAATCCAAGCTCGAGATTGTTGACGAGGAGACCTTTAAGGACGACTCCGCCACGAGCTTTACCAACCAGCTCACCAAGGCCAAGCAGGCCGGCGCTACCATGATCTTTGCGCCGATCTACTACACGCCGGCGTCCGTCCTGCTCAAGAACGCCAAGGACATGGGCTACGACGTCAAGATGATGGGCTGCGACGGCATGGACGGCATCCTGGGCGTTGAGGGCTTCGACACCTCTCTTGCCGAGGGTCTGCTGCTCATGACCCCGTTCTCCGCCGACGACGAGAAGAACGCCGACTTCGTCAACGCTTACAAGGATAAGTATGGCGAGACTCCGGACCAGTTTGCCGCCGACGCTTACGACGGCGTGCACGCGGTGGCCGAGGCCCTCGAGGAGGCCGGTCTTGGTGTCGACGCCGACCCGACCGAGGTCGCCGAGAAGCTGCCTAAGGCTATGCTCAAGATTACCGTTGACGGTCTGACCGGCAAGCTCACCTGGAACGATAAGGGCCAGGTCCAGAAGGAGCCCACGGCGTACGTCATCACCGACGGCAAGTACGTACAGGCCTAATAAGCCGCCTTACATAGAGCGGTTTTGATCCCAAGCAGGGGAGGTTTTGGCCTTCCCTGCTTGCTTGGTATCTAGGGACAGTGTAACGTCCCTGTTTCATACATTAACTGGAAACCTATTCGAAAGGGGGATGTGGAACATGACGGTCTTTATCCAATACCTGGTCAACGGCCTGTCCATGGGCAGCGTCTACGCCATCATCGCGTTGGGCTACACCATGGTCTATGGCATCGCCAAGATGCTGAACTTCGCTCACGGCGACGTTATCATGGTCGGTGCCTATGTCTCGTTCTGCGCCACGTCGTATCTCGGCCTCCCGGGCTGGGCATCTGTAATTCTCTCTTGTGTGGTCTGTACCGTTCTCGGTGTTCTCATCGAGGGTCTGGCATACAAGCCGCTGCGTCAGGCGGGCCCGCTGGCCGTTCTGATCACGGCTATCGGCGTGTCCTACTTCCTACAGAATGCCGCACAGCTTCTGTGGGGCGCCACGCCCAAGAACTTCACTTCGCTCGTTGCCTTCCCGGTGCCGGAGTTCTTGGCCAAGCTCAACGTAAGCGCCGTCTCGCTCGTCACCATCGTCGCCTGCCTGGTTATCATGGCCGGCCTGATGTTCTTTACAGGTAAGACCAAGATGGGCAAGGCCATGCGCGCCGTGTCCGAGGACAAGGCCGCCGCTCAGCTCATGGGCATCAACGTCAACCGCACCATCTCGATGACGTTTGCCATCGGCTCCGCCCTTGCCGCCATCGCCGGCGTGCTGCTGTGCTCCTACTCGCCGGTGCTGCAGCCCACGACGGGTGCCATGCCGGGCATCAAGGCCTTCGACGCCGCCGTCTTCGGTGGCATCGGCTCCATCCCCGGCGCCTTTGTCGGTGGCATTCTCATCGGCATCATCGAGGCGATGGCGCAGGCCTACATTTCCACGAGCCTTGCCAACTCCATCGTCTTTGGCGTTTTGATCATCGTCCTGCTCGTCAAGCCTGCCGGCCTCTTGGGCAAGTACGTCCCCGAGAAGGTGTAGGTGAGCGTTATGAAGTTTCTTAAAGATAAGCAGACGCGTCACGACTTTGTCACGTACGCCATGTGCATCGTGGCCTTCGCCATCGTGTTCTTTATGCAGTCCAACCATATGATCCCGCGCATGATCGCCGGTCAGTTGGTTCCCATCACGGCCTATATCGTCATGGCCATCTCCCTTAACCTCGTCGTCGGCATCGCGGGCGACTTGTCGCTGGGCCATGCGGGCTTTATGAGTGTCGGTGCCTACACGGGCATCGTCACCGCGGTCGCCCTCGAGAGCGCCGTTCCCTCCGATCCGGTGCGCCTTATCATCAGCATCGTGGTCGGCGCCATCGCTGCCGCCATCCTGGGCTTCTTGATCGGCATCCCGGTCCTGCGCCTGAGCGGCGATTACCTGGCTATCGTGACGCTGGCCTTTGGCGAGATCATCAAAGAGATCGTCACCTGCCTTATCGTGGGTGTCGACTCGCGCGGCCTGCACGTGATCTTTAACATCACGGGCAACTCTACGATCGACGACCTGCATCTGCTCGAGGACGGCACCGCCATCATCAAGGGCGCCCAGGGCGCATCGGGCGTGTCGACGTACTCGACCTTCCTCGCCGGTGCCATCCTGGTCATGGTCGCACTCGTGATCGTGCTCAACCTGGTTCGCAGCCGTACCGGCCGTGCCATCATGGCAGTGCGCGATAACAAGATTGCAGCCGAGTCCGTGGGCATCTCCGTCACCCAGTACCGCATGATCGCCTTCGTGGTTTCCGCTGCCCTCGCCGGTGCTGCCGGAGCCCTCTTCGGCGGTAACTTCTCGCAGCTCTCCGCCACCAAGTTCGACTTCAACACGTCCATCCTCATTCTGGTGTTCGTGGTCCTGGGCGGTCTGGGCAACATGCGCGGCTCCGTCATCGCCGCGGCGCTGCTCACGGTGCTCCCCGAGCTGCTCCGTCAGTTCTCGGACTACCGCATGCTCATCTACGCCATCGTGCTGATTCTGGTTATGGTCTTTACTAACAACCCGCAGCTCAAGGCGTTCTTCGCACGCATTAAGGACCGCTTTGCTTCCAAGAAGGAGGTGGCAGCCGATGCCCAGTAAGTTTGAGTTCAACAAGGGCAAGATGGTCCCGTATCCTTCTGGCGCCATTGTCCCCGACCGCGACCTGGGCCAGCGCCCGGCGCTCGAGTGCATCCACCTGGGCATTGAATTCGGCGGCCTTAAGGCAGTCGACGACTTTAGCCTAACCATCGGCAAGACAGAGATCGCCGGTCTCATCGGCCCCAACGGTGCCGGCAAGACCACGGTCTTCAACCTGCTCACCAAGGTGTACCAGCCTACGCACGGCACCATCCTGCTCGACGGTGAGGACACCTCGGGCAAGTCGGTCTACCAGGTCAACCGCATGGGCATCGCCCGTACCTTCCAGAACATTCGTCTGTTCAACACCATGACGGTGGAGGACAACGTCAAGGTCGGTCTGCACAATCAGGAGCGCTACTCCGGCTTTGAGGGCGTGTTGCGCCTGCCGACGTATTGGAAGCACGAGAAGGCCGCCCACGAGCGCGCCATGGAGCTGCTGTCCATTTTTGACATGGAGCACCTGGCAAATGAACAGGCCGGATCGCTGCCTTACGGCGCCCAGCGTCGTCTGGAGATCGTCCGCGCGCTTGCCACCAACCCCAAGCTGCTGTTGCTCGACGAGCCTGCCGCCGGCATGAACCCGTCCGAGACCGCGGAGCTCATGGAGAACATCGTCAAGATCCGCGACACCTTCGGCATCGCCATCATGCTTATCGAGCATGATATGTCGCTCGTTATGAACATCTGCGAGGGCATCTGCGTGCTTAACTTTGGCAAGGTTATCGCTAAGGGTACGGCCGAGGAGATCCAGAACAACGATGCCGTTATCGAGGCATATCTGGGCAAGCAGGATAAGGGGGAGAACTAAATGGCAGAGCCGATGCTTTCCGTCTACAACATCAACGTCTGGTACGGCGCCATCCACGCCATCAAGGACATCTCCTTTAACGTTAACGAGGGCGAGATCGTGGCTCTGATCGGCGCGAACGGCGCTGGCAAGTCCACAACGCTTAAAACCGTCTCGGGCCTGCTGCGTTCCAAGACCGGCTCCATCAAGTTTATGGGCGAGGACATTACCCATACGCCTGCCGACAAGCTGGTGGGCAAGGGCCTGGCTCAGGTTCCCGAGGGTCGTCGCGCTTTTTTGCAGATGACGGTTGAGGAGAACCTGGAGATGGGTGCCTATACGCAGCCCAAGTCCACGGTGGCTCCGGGCCTTGAGCGCGTCTACGAGCAGTTCCCGCGCTTGAAGGAGCGCCGTCGCCAGGTCGCCGGCACCCTTTCGGGCGGCGAGCAGCAGATGCTCGTTATGGGCCGCGCCCTTATGAGCAACCCCAAGCTGCTCATGCTCGACGAACCTTCCATGGGCCTGGCGCCGATTCTGATTGAGCAGATCTTCCAGATTGTCGAGGATCTGCATAAGGCCGGCACCACGGTGCTTCTGGTCGAGCAAAACGCACAGATGGCTCTTTCCATCGCCACACGCGGCTACGTGCTCGAGACCGGCAAGATTACCATGACCGGCACCGGCCAAGAGCTCCTGCACGACGATAACGTGCGTAAAGCCTACCTGGGCGGTTAATTTTTCCAGCAAAGGGGCGCTGACTATCCCGGTCAGCGCCCCTTTTTTGGTGCAAGGGAGTCAGGTTGCTTTGCACCATAAACAGTCCCTATTCCACCGCAACTTCATGGGGGTGTGTGACAATGCCCGTCGGAAAACATCTGCTGTCTTTGGGGGTCTATCTATGCTGTACGAGTTTTGTGCCGAGAACTTTGAGCGTGTGCCGGCGGCTATCGATGCCGGTGCAAGGCGTATCGAGCTGTGCGACAACCTTGCCGTTGGTGGCACTACGCCTTCGGCCGGCGTTATCAGCGCTACGACCAACTATGCTCACGAGCACGATGCACGGGTGATGTGCATGATTCGTCCGCGTGGTGGCGACTTTCACTACAACCAGGACGAGCTGCGTATGATGGAGATGGACCTGGGCCTTGCTGTGAGCGCCGGAGTTGACGGTCTGGTCTTTGGCTGCTGCAAGCCTTGTGCCGGCGGATGGGCGCTCGACGAGCTTACGTTGGGCGCACTCGTGATGGCTGCGGGCTGCGCGACCGAGGAATGCAAGCGTGAGCCCATCGACATCACCTTCCACATGGCGTTTGACCAGCTCTCGCCCGAGGCTCAGCTCGATGCGATTGATACACTTGCCGACTGCGGCGTTACGCGCATTCTGACGCACGGTGGTGCTGCCGGTGCGCCGATCGAGGACAACTTCGAAAACCTGGCCCGCTTGATCGAGTATGCGGGCGACCGCTTGACCATCCTTCCCGGAGGCGGCATTTCCACGGCCAACCGCGATACCGTGGCGGCGGCGCTAGGCGTCTCCGAGCTCCATGGCACCAAGATCGTGCCGCTGGAGGTATAGTCCGTGGCGCTCGTATTTGACGTCCAGCAGGCGAGCGGCAAGCCCGACGATAATCGTCGCCCTGGCACCGCGTGTCCCTTTTGCGACACGGAGGGGCTCGCCAACATCATCCAGCGCGATGGTGACTGCATCTGGCTCGAGAATAAGTTCAAGACCTTGCGGGCCACCCGTCAGACCGTATTGATCGAGTCTGCCAATCACGACGCCGACCTGGTGACCTATGAACCGGATGAGCTGCATCATGTGATGCGGTTTGCCCTGGGCTGTTGGCAGCAGATGATCGATTCCCAACAGTACCGCAGTGTGCTCATGTACAAGAACAAAGGCCCGCTTTCGGGCGGCAGCCTCGTCCATCCACACATGCAGATTGTGGGTTTGGAGCAGGAAGACGGCTATGCTTCGCTGGCTTCCGCCAATTTCGAAGGCATCGATGTCTGGCGGCAGGGGAGAATCTCGGTCAACATCTCAACCGAGCCTATCATGGGATTCTTTGAGGTCAACGTCTCGGCTCCACAGGGAATCGCCGCCAGCGACGACGCCCGCGACAAAGCCGAAGCAGACCTGTTTGCCGATGCGATTCAGGTGGCCCTGCGCTATATCCTGCACGAGCACCACGGCGGTCGCGCGGAGTCGTACAACTTGTTCTTCTATCACCTGGGCGGTCGGACCATTGCCAAGGCGCTGCCGCGTTGGGTGGTTTCGCCCTACTTTGTCGGCTATCGTTTGGCCCAAGTCAATGCTGAGACGACGCTCGATATCGATGCTGAGCGTCTGCGTGCGCATCTGGAAACGCTCGTATAGCAAGACTAACACCCGCGTAATGCGGACAGCCTAGCGCGCCATGGCGTCGCGGCCAGCCTCGACCCGCTTGCGCTGGGCGGCGCGCTCCTCGCCGGTCAGGCGCTCAAAGAGGTGCCCGATAATTGAGGCCAACACCTGCTGAAACAGCGTGCCGCACATGACGGGGAATACCACTTCGCCGGGAAAATATTGCGTGGCGATGACGGCACCCGAAGAGATGTTGCGCATGCCGCAGGTAAAGCACATGGTGGTCATCTCGCTATACGGCAGGTGCAGGGCCCGGGCGATCAGGACGCCGATGATAAAGCCGCTGATGGCGAACACCAGGATAAAGAGCGCGACTTCTAAGCGCTCAACATTCATGTGTAGCACGTACTCGCTCATAGCGGTGGAGTTGGACGCGATGACGCCCATCATCATGAACTTGCAGGCGGGCGAGAGCGCGGGAGAGAGTTTCTCGTGGCCCCAGCCGCGCGTGAGTTCATTGATGACAATACCGAGCACAGCGGGGATGGCGATCATAAAGGCCATGTTCTGCATCATGCTCGGCACATCGATCGAGACGGTGGCGCCCAGCAAGAGCTTGAGCGTGAGCGGAATCGTCACGGGCGAGATGACCGAGGACGTCAGGATAATGGTGAGCGCAAGCGGGCCGTTGCCGCCGAACATGCTAATCCACATAAAGGCGGTGACTGCCACGGGTACGCTGTACTCGAGCACGATGCCGCAGACAAGGTTGGGGTTGGAACCAAAGAACAACAACCCCATGGCATAGGCTGCGATAGGGATGAGCACCGCCGAGACGAGTAGCGCCAAGACCAGGTGCAACGGACGGCGGAACACCTCGGCAACCTGGTGAAAGGTGTTGCTGAGCGCACCTTGGAACGTCATAAAGGCAAACAGGGCGGGAACGATGGGCTTGAGCACGCCGATCTGCTGGGGAAAGAGCACGCCGAGCGTCACGCAAATCGGAACGATGACCTGCATGTGCCCCGCGAGAAACTTGCCCAGTCCAACCCATTGCTTCATATGCTCTTGTGACTCCCTTTGCTCGTGAATCCGTTTTGAATGGATATGCTAGACGCTCGCGTGCGTCCGTGCGTCAGAAACGCTTGAATATTTCGAGGCTATTACCGGCATCGTTTACCGAAACCGCGGCGTACTGCGGCGATTTGCGTCCGCGCTGCACGGTATAATAAATTCGTTCAACAGATCTGCCTGCCGAAGCGGGCATACACAGAGGACTCATCGCTATGAACCGTGAGAGGTATCGCGGCGACCTGCCCCTATCGGGGGTGGGCGCCTATGTCATCGCTTAAGACGACGCATCGCTGGGCGGTCGCTCAGCAAAACCCCGAACTCGAAAAGGAGCTTTCGGCTGGCCTGGGAATACCCGGGCTGGTGGCGCGCATTATGGTTGCGCACGGCATTACATCCATCGAAGAAGGCCAGCTGTTTTTGACGCCTTCGCTCGATCGCGACTGGGCTGACCCACTCATTATCCCGGGCATGTCGGTCGTTGCCGACCGCGTCGAGCGTGCTATTCGCAACCACGAGCACATCGCGGTCTTTGGCGATTTTGACGTTGACGGCATTACGTCGACCTGCCTGTTAACCGAGGCACTGCGCACGTTTGGCGCCGATGTCACGCCGTTTATTCCGCATCGCTTTGACGAGGGCTACGGCCTGTCGCGCGCGGCGCTCGACCGCGTTAACGAGCTCGCTCGCCCTCAGCTGATCGTGACCGTCGATAACGGTATTGCCGCCAAGGAAGAAGTCTCCTATCTGGAGAGCCTGGGGATCGATTTGGTGGTCACGGACCATCACGAGCCCTCCGACCAGGTGCCGCAGGGCGTGCCCCTGACCGACCCCAAGCTCGAGGACGAGGGCCCCTCGCGCGAGCTTGCCGGTGCCGGCGTGGCACTCAAGCTGGTGCAGGTCCTGGGCGAGCGTTTGGGCAAGCCGTCGTATTGGCGTTCGCTGATCGAGGTCGCGGCGCTGGGCACCGTGTCCGACATGATGCCGCTCACGCCCGAGAATCGCGCACTGGTCGCCGAGGGCATCCAGCAGATGCGCGTGACGGCCCGTCCCGGCTATATCGCGCTTGCCGCACTTGCCAAGGCCGACCTTTCTACCATTACGGCCGACGGCCTGTCGTTTTCGCTCATCCCTCGTCTGAATGCTGCCGGCCGCATGGCTGATCCCAAGCTGGCGCTCGACCTGCTGCTTGCCCGTGATCCTATCGAAGCAAGTGCACTGGCAGCCGAGCTCGAGGAAATCAATCGCCAACGCCGTGAGATCGAGGCGGAGCTCACGCGCGATGCCATGGCGAAGGTCGAGGAGACTTATGACGGCGGGCGCGCAATCGTCGTGGGCGGCGAGGGCTGGCACGAGGGCGTCAAAGGCATCGTGGCGAGCCGCTTGACCAATCGCTATCACGTGCCGGCGCTGCTGTTCTCGATCGAGGACGGTATCGCGCGCGGCTCTGGTCGCTCGGTGGGCAAAGTTAACCTGTTTGACGCCGTCGAGCGTTGTTCCGACCTGCTGATTCGTCGCGGCGGACATGCCGGTGCGGTGGGTGTGACCATCGAGGCATCCAAGCTCGATGAGTTCCGCCGCCGCCTTTCCGCCGTGCTATCGGAGCTTTCCGCCGAGGACTTTGAAGACACCGACGAGGTCGCCGCCACCGTCGACCTTTCCGAGCTGAATATCGAGACCATCGAGCAGATCTCCCGTCTTGAGCCGTTTGGCCAGGGCAACAAGGTGCCGCTGCTGGCTGCCGAGGGCGTGACGATGTGCGACCGCGCCGTGGTGGGCAAAACCGGCGAGCACATGCGCTTTGTGGCGACCGATGGCGCCGCGAGTGTGCCGGCCATTATGTTCCGCGTGCCGCAAATCGATAAGCTCATCAACTGCGATAGCGCTGTCGACTTGGTGTTCGAGGCCGTTGCCGAGCATTGGCAGGGGCGTGTGAAGCCCAAGCTCATGATCAAGGATGTTCTGGTTCGCGATACCACGCTGCCCAGCGTCGATGATCCGGCATGCGAGCTTCGTCGTGGCGTGCAGCCGGCGGATTCCGGCCTGCGCCTGGAGTCGCGTAAGCGCGAGACGCTCGCCCAGCTTTCCTATACCGAGCTCACGCGCTCGCTTATCCATAGCTTTATCGGATCGAACCAGCCGCACCGCGCGCAGGTTGAGGCGCTCGATGCCTTGGCCGACCACCAGAGCGTCTTGGCCGTTATGGGAACGGGCCGCGGCAAGTCTCTCATCTTCCATGTACATGCTGCGCGCGAGGCTGTCCTTCGCGGACGTGCGAGCATCTTTGTCTATCCGCTGCGCGCGCTTGTTGCCGACCAGGCCTATCACCTCTCGTCGACGATGGCAGCGCTTGGCATTGGCGTTGGCGTGCTGACCGGCGAGACCGTGGAGGCCGCACGCGATGATGTGTTCGCCGGCCTAGCTTCGGGCCGCACCGGTATCGTGCTCACGACGCCCGAGTTCCTATCTATCCACCGTGACCGCTTCGCGCGTTCGGGCCGCATCGGCTTTGTCGTTATCGATGAGGCGCACCACGCCGGCCTTGCCAAGGGCGGCGACCGCAGCGCCTATCTCGACATGCCCGATATCCTCAAAGCCCTGGGCGACCCGGTTGTTATGGCTGCGACGGCCACCGCGACGGCTCCGGTCGTGGCCGAGCTTGCCCGCATGCTGCCGATTACTCGCACGGTGGTCGACGAGACGGTGCGCGAGAACCTGCAGCTCGAGGACGACCGCGACCTTGCGAGCCGCGAGAACCGTTTGGTGTCGATCGTGGCGACGGGGGAGAAGACCGTCATTTACGTCAATTCGCGCGACCAGTCCGTGGCGCTCGCCAAGACGTTGCGCAAGCGTGTGCCCGATTGCGCAACCCATATCGCGTTCTATAACGCGGGGCTTGCGCGCTCCGATCGCCGCCGCGTGGAGGAAGCATTCCGAGACGGAAGCCTCAGCTGCATCGTCTCGACCTCTGCCTTTGGCGAGGGTGTCAATCTGCCCGATATCCGCCATGTCGTGCTGTACCACATGCCGTTTGGCGCCATTGAGTTCAACCAGATGAGCGGGCGTGCCGGTCGTGACGGACAGCCCGCCGTGATCCACCTGCTCTATTCGTCGCGCGACGCCCGCATCAACGAGCGCCTGCTCGACTGCTACGCACCCGAGCGCGACGAACTCGTCACACTCTATCGTGCGTTGCAGACCATGTGGCGCTCCAACCGCGGTAAGACCGGGGATGATTCATTCTGCGCAAGCGATATCGACATCGCGCAGATGTGCCTTGCCATCGATGCTCGCACGCCGGTCGACGAGCGCTCGGTGGAAAGTGGCCTGGGAATCTTCGAAGAGCTTGGTTTCTGTCGCGTTTCGGGGTTTGACGACACCCGTCGCATCGCGATGGCCGAAAACCCCGGCCGTGTGCAATTGAGCAGGTCAATTCGCTATTTGGAGGGCTTGCGCTCGCGCATGGAGTTCTCGGCTTTCCGGAGTTGGGCGCTCGATTCGTGCGCTTCTGATATGCTAGCCAAAGTTAACCGCCCGATCGTACCGCGGGCCTAGGGGAAGGGGACCTCGATGGATGCCGCAGCCCGTACCGCCCATGATTCCACCCTCCAGCCGTTCTCGGAGATGGAGCACTATAAGCATGCCGATGAGCTGCCGCCCGAGATTATGGCGGACAGCTACGACAAACTGGAGCGCCTGTGCCTCAAATATATGAATGAGGACGACTTTTCTAAGGTGGAGCAGGCCTATTGCTTTGCTGCCGAGAAGCACTGCAACCAAAAGCGCCGCTCGGGTGAGATGTACATCAACCATCCCGTCGAGGTGGCCATCATTTTGGCCGATCTCAAGATGGACTGCGATGTAGTGTGCGCCGCGCTGCTGCACGATACCGTCGAGGATACCGAGACCTCGCTTGCCGATGTTTCCGGCCTGTTTGGCGATACGGTGGCCGAGCTCGTCGATGGCGTGACCAAGCTCACCAACATCGAAGTCGACAGTATGGACGAGAAACAGGCGCTCACGCTGCGAAAGATGTTCCTCGCCATGTCCAAGGACATCCGCGTCATCATCGTTAAGCTTGCCGACCGTCTGCACAACATGCGCACCCTTGCAGCCCTGCGTGAGGACCGTCGCCTGTTTAAGGCTCGCGAGACCATGGACGTGTATGCGCCCCTGGCCGACCGTCTGGGCATGAGCTCCATTAAATGGGAGCTCGAGGACCTGTCCTTCTTCTACCTGGAGCCCGATGCCTACCAGCGCATCGCACGCATGGTGGCGGAGTCGCGCGAGGTCCGTGAGCGCTATCTGGCCGAGACCATCAAGACGCTCACCGACGAGCTCAACCGCATTGGCCTGGAAGACTTCCAGATCAACGGCCGTTCCAAGCACTATTGGTCCATCTACCAAAAGATGAAGCGCAAGGGCAAGGAATTCTCCGAGATCTACGACCTGGTGGCACTGCGCGTCATCACGCATTCGGTGCGCGATTGCTACTCCACGCTCGGCGCGGTGCACACGCTGTGGCACCCCATGCCCGGCCGCTTTAAAGACTATATCGCCATGCCCAAGGTCAATAACTACCAGTCGCTCCACACGACGGTCATCGGCCCCACGGCTCGCCCGCTCGAGATTCAGATTCGAACCTATGAGATGCATGAGCAGGCCGAGTACGGCATTGCCGCCCACTGGCTATATAAGAAGTCGGGCGGATCGTCTGCTTCCAAGACCAATGATGCTCAACGTTTGGACGACCAGATCAACTGGCTCAAGCATTCGCTCGATTGGGCGGCTTCCGACGAGATCACCGATGCCAAGGAATACCTGCATTCGCTGAAGGTCGATCTGTTCGATCAGGAGATCTTCGTCTTTACGCCCAAGGGCGAGGTCATGGCGCTTCGTGCCGGCTCCACGCCGCTCGACTTTGCCTATGCCGTTCACACCGAGGTGGGCAACCACTGCGTCGGCGCTAAGATCAACGGTGCGGTGGCCCCGCTCACGCACGAGATCAAGACGGGCGACCGTGTCGAGATTCTGACCAACAAGAGTTCCAAGCCGTCGCGTGATTGGCTCAAGATCGTTAAGACACCTTCCGCCAAGTCAAAGATCCGCCGTTACTTCGCCGCCGCGACCAAGGACGACGACGCTGCCGCCGGCCGCGATATACTGGCTAAGGACCTGCGCAAGCGCGGATATGGCATCTCTACGCCACGATCCACGCGTGCGCTCAACGCCGTGGCGGAGCAGTTTAACTATAAGCAGCTCGAGGACCTGTTTGCCGCCGTTGGTGCGGGCAAAGTCGCCCCACGTGCCGTTGGCAATAAGGTCGAGCAAATCTTGGACCCCAAACCCGAGGAACAGCTCACCAAGGCCGAAGCCATTGCCGAGGTCGTCAAGCAGCCTGCCCGCGGCTCCAACCGCAAGCCGCAAAAGCGCGGCAAGAGCGCCAGCAACGGCATTATCGTCAAGGGCGAGAGCAACAGCGGCCTGCTGGTCCGTCTGGCCCATTGCTGCAACCCCGTGACGGGCGACGACATCGTCGGCTTCATCACGCGCGGTCGCGGCGTCTCGGTGCATCGCGCCAACTGTCCCAACGTCAAAGGCCTTATGGAACATCCCGAGCGCATGATCGACGTGGAGTGGGACGGCGCTGCCGACACCCTCTTCCAGGTCGAGATCGTGGTGGAGTGCCTGGACCGCATGGGCCTGCTCAAGGATGTCACCATTGCTATTGGCGATGCGGGCGGCAATATCCTTTCTGCCGCCACGTCGACCAACCGCGAGGGTATTGCAACCCTGCGCTTTATGGTCGAGATCTCGGACGCGAGCGGCCTGGATCCGTTGCTTGCCTCTATCAGCAGCGTTGACTCGGTCTACGACGCGCGTCGCTTGATGCCCGGCGAGGGTGGAGCCCAGCTTAAGCGCCGCGTTTAGTCGCGACGAACGTGCCACATTATCGATATTCGCTACACTCGAGGCATCGTTTGATGCCTCGAGTTCTATAGAGAGGAGAGGGGCATGAGTGCTGTGTCCTTGGATTTAACTCCCAAGGGATCGGTCGAGATCGAGACGCTCGTAAACGGTCCCATTCAGACCAATAGCTATGCTGTTATTTCGGACAATGAGTGCGTGATTATCGATCCCGCATGGGAAGGCGAGCGTTTGGTGGAGCATATTCGAGCCGAGCATCCCGGCGTACGCGTGCTTGGCGCCGTATGCACTCATGGCCATGCCGATCATGTTGGTGGTGTTGCCGGCGTGCGAACCACCGTTGGCGAGGGCTGCCAGTATGAGCTGTGTGCTAAGGATGTGACGGTGCCGCATGCGAACATCGAGGAGCAGCGAGCTATGTGGGGCATTGAGACGCCCGACCCCGGGGAGCCGACGCGCCTGCTCGCCGAGGGCGATGCTATCGAGGTGGGCGATATCTGCCTGCAGGTGATCGAGACGCCGGGGCATACGCCGGGCGGGATCGTCTTGTTTGCTGCCACCGAGCAGGGGAACATTGCCTTTGTGGGCGACACCCTGTTTCCGGGTGGGCACGGCCGCACCGATCTTTCTGGAGGAGATGGGGCGGCTATTCTGCGCTCGCTCTCCAAGCTCGCCCGGCTTCTTCCGCCCGATACCGTTTGCCTAACCGGCCATGGCGATTCGACCACCATGGCACGCGAGCTCATACAGAACCCTTTCATGCAGATGTAGCTTAATGGTCGGCTTTTGAAGCACGAGAAGCGTCCAGACGTCAAGCTATTTTTCCCCAACGGGTCGATTCCGTAGGGCAAACGGTCAAAAAAGTCTGTTTGGACGATATTCGTGAACAAACGAACGTTTATGCTCGGGTGCGCCGTGGTAAAATCTCAGGCGTTATCGGAGCAACCTTACAGGAGGTTTCTTTTATGCTCGTCAACGCAGCAGACATGCTCAAGAAGGCCGAGGCCGGCAAGTACGGTCTCGGTGCCTTCAACACCAACAACCTCGAGTGGACCCTGGCTATTCTCCAGGCCGCCGAGGAGGCCAAGTCTCCGCTGATCCTTCAGTGCACCGCTGGTGCCGCTAAGTGGATGGGCGGTTTCAAGGTCTGCGCCGACATGGTCAAGGCTGCCGTCGAGGCCACGGGCGTTACCGTTCCCGTCGCCCTTCACCTCGATCACGGTTCTTACGAGGACTGCTTCAAGTGCATCGAGGCCGGCTTCACGTCCATCATGTATGACGGCTCTCACGAGGAGACCTTCCAGCTTAACCTCGACCGCACCAAGGAGCTCGTTGAGCTTGCCCACTCCAAGGGCATGTCCATCGAGGCCGAGGTCGGCGGCATCGGCGGCACCGAGGACGGCGTGACCTCCAGCGGCGAGCTCGCTGATCCTGCTGAGTGCAAGCAGATCGCTGACCTGGGCGTCGACTTCCTCGCCTGCGGTATCGGCAACATCCACGGCGTGTACCCCGCCGACTGGGCTGGCCTTTCCTTCGAGCGTCTGGGCGAGATCAAGGCCCAGACCGGCGACCTGCCCCTCGTCCTGCACGGTGGCACCGGCATCCCCGAGGATCAGATCAAGAAGGCCATCTCCCTGGGCATCTCCAAGATCAACGTCAACACCGACCTGCAGCTCGTCTTCGCCAAGGGCGTCCGCGAGTACATCGAGGCTGGCAAGGATCAGCAGGGCAAGGGCTTTGACCCCCGCAAGCTCCTCAAGCCTGGTCGCGACAACATCGTTGCCCGCACCAAGGAGCTCATGGAGGAGTTTGGCTCCGTCAACAAGGCGTAAGCGTCGCTAAACTTCCCGCCGGAAGCCCCGTCCCCCTACACTGTTTCCTTTGCGCTCACCTGGCTTTGCCAGAAGTCGCGCCAAGAAAACAGCTCCGGGGGATGGGGCTTCCTTCGTTTAACGCCGCAGGGTTACGAGTCTGAATTAAGATGGCTACTGGCTTTGCCAGAAGTCGCGCGACGGAATCAGCTCCGGGGAAACGGGGCCTCCTTTGTTAACTTGCTACAGGGTTACTGGTCTGATTTTAGTTATATGGTTACCGTTCAGCGGTGTTGATGGCTCCCTTGTTGGGGCTTTCTTTTTATCTCGCTACAATGGGCTTCAAGCGTTCTAGTGACTTGGAGTTTTGGTATGGCTGTTATTAATGTGCTGCCTTCGGATGGGAAGGTTATTGACGAGGGTCCAGTTGGTTGCTCTGCTGATGTTTGCTGTGATGACTTTCGTCATCTCGATGTTGGACTGCCGCCCGAGATTCTTCGTCTTATGGATGCCGGGTATTTGACGCAGGCTGTTGCTGCCTGCGATCGCCTTTTGGAGCAGAACTCCGAGCCTTCGCTGGCTGCTTGTGTTCGTGCCGAGCGGTATCGCATGCTCGAGACGCCGCTTCATTTTTCTGTCTCGCGTGACCAGGCTATTGCGATGATTCGCGAGGAGTGGCCTGAGTTTACCGAAGATCAGTTTGATGACCTGATTAATCGCAAGCGTATTGACTGGCGCTTTATCGATGGTGAGCTGTTTGTTCTCGATAACTTCCTCGATTCACTTCGCGTGTACCCCAAGGAGGTTCCGGGCCTGCGTCCCGATTCTACGGACGGCATAGCGTTGCGTAACCAGATGCTCAGGGAGATGGAGTCGCAAAACGGGTTGACTCGCATCATCACGCTTAAGGCATCCGTGTCTGTCCCCGGGGCTCTGGAGGGAGAGGCTGTTCGCGCGTGGCTGCCCGTTGCTTCCGCCTGTCGTCAACAGTCTCATATCGAGGTTCTCGATATGACGTCGGAGGGCACCGTTGCTTCTGAAGACGTTTCGGCTCGTACTGCCTCGTGGACATCTTCGACTGAACATTCATTCTCGGTGACCTATCGCTATCACATCGATGCCGCCTATTGCGATATCTATGGTGGCGCGCTCCCATCGCATGCGTGCATGGACACGCCGCTGCCCGAGGACACTTCCGAGGACCGTCCGCACATTGCGTTTACGCCGTATCTGCGACAGCTGACGGAGCGTGTTATTGACGGGCTCGAGGATCCGCTCGATCGCGCTCGTGCTATCTATGATTACCTGACACAGCATGTCGACTATCGCTATCAGCCGCCGTACCTGCTTTTAGGATCTATTGCCGATGATTGTGCACACTCGCTCCGCGGCGATTGTGGCGTTATGGCGCTCACGTTTATCACCATGTGTCGCATTGCGGGCGTTCCTGCCCGTTGGCAGAGCGGCCTGTATGTTGCGCCCGATTCGGTGGGGCCGCACGATTGGGCTGAGTTCTATACGCCACAGACCGGTTGGCTTAACGCCGACGTATCGTTTGGTTCCTCGGCACGCAGGATGGGGGAGGAGTGGCGTCGTCGTCACTACTTTGGCAATCTCGACCCGTGGCGTATGATGGCCAACAATCGATTCCAGGCCGAGTTTGTGCCTGCTTTCGATGGCATGCGCGAGGATCCCTATGACAACCAGATGGGCGAGGTTTCGGTCGACGGGCGCGGGTGCCGCCAGCGCGAGATGCTCCGTTCGGTCGAACTCATCGAAATGCTCGAAGTTCCATTTTCGGACTAATCGATAGCAAGCTGTGATAAACTAACTCACGCATTACGTGCCCGAGTGGCGGAATTGGCAGACGCAGTGGACTCAAAATCCACCGTTGGCAACAACGTGCGAGTTCGAGTCTCGCCTCGGGCACCATACATGCAAGTGAGCGTTCAAGGGGGTTTAGGCCCCCTTTTTCGTGCCGAACTCGCGTGAGCGCGCGGAGCGTTAAGCAAACAGGCCTGTGGCCTGTTTGTAGCGGAGCGTGGCGAGGGCGCCATGCGCCCGAAGCCCGGGGCTTCGCGAAGCGAAGGCCCTTCGAGTCTCGCCTCGGGCACCATACATGCAAGTGAGCGTTCAAGGGGGTCAAGGCCCCATTTTTCGTGTACGTAATGTGATAACGCGCGGTACGTGTTATTATTCGCAAGGCGTTGTTCCCGCAATGCCCTAAAGAGGAACCCGAGGGTTCCCACCTTTTGGCGCCAATGAGCAGCTGACTGGTCATACAACTTAGATTCCCTTCCTCATAGTGAGGATGTCTATGTGTACGACCTGGTTGCTGAGAAGCGCCGGGTTATTTTTTTATGAATGGAGGTAGGGAAAATAGCTAAGTCTGATGACACCCGCATCAACGACGAGATCACTGCATCTTCGTGCCGTTTGATTGGCGTCGATGGCTCTCAGCTCGGCCTGTTCGCCATCCGCGATGCCCAGCGCGTCGCCGACGATCAGGGTCTCGACCTGGTCGAGATCGCTCCCAACGCGGAGCCGCCGGTCTGCAAGGTCATGGACTACGGTAAGTTCAAGTACCAGCAGGCCATGAAGGCCAAGGCTGCTCGTAAGAACCAGTCCAAGGTCGAGGTCAAGGAAATGAAGTTCCGACCCAAGATCGACGTTGGCGATTACGAGACCAAGAAGGGCCACGTTCTGCGTTTCCTCAAGAAGGGCGCACGCGTTAAGATCACCATCATGTTCCGCGGCCGTGAGATGGCTCACCCGGAGCAGGGTCTTAACGTTCTCGAGCGTCTCGCCGAGGATCTCAAGCCTTACGCTACGGTCGAGTCCAAGCCTAAGATGGAAGGCCGTAACATGCTTATGCTGCTCGCCCCGATTAAGGGCGCCTTCGATGAGGATAAAGCGGCAAGCGATACCAAGTAACTAGTGTTCTGTAACCGATTAAGGAGTATTTCATGCCTAAGATGAAGTCCCACAGCGGCACCAAGAAGCGTTTCCGCAAGACTGGTACCGGCAAGCTTATGCGCGCCAAGGCTTTCAAGAGCCACATCCTGAGCAAGAAGTCCACCAAGCGTAAGCGTGGCTTCCGTCAGGAGACCGAGATCGCCGCTGCCGACCGCAAGGTCATCAAGTCGCGTCTCGCCTAAGTTCGCGTTCCCGTTTTTCGTTTTACCGTCTAGGAGTTGATAGAACATGGCACGTATTAAGCGCGCTGTTGCCGCCAAGAAGAAGCGCCGTACCGTTATGCACCGTGCGAAGGGTTACTACGGTGCCGCTTCGCGTACTTACAAGCATGCTAAAGAGCAGGTCCAGCACTCCCTGCAGTATCAGTATCGTGATCGCCGCAACAAGAAGCGCGAGATTCGCTCTCTCTGGATCACCCGCATCAACGCTGCCGCTCGCCTGAACGACATCTCTTACTCTCAGTTCATGCACGGCCTGAAGGTTGCCGGCATCGAGCTCGACCGTAAGGTCCTGGCTCAGATGGCTTACGAGGACATCGAGTCCTTCAACGAGCTGGCTGCCATTGCCAAGAAGGCTCTCGAGGCCTAATAGATTCTGTTGAATCGCTAGGGGAGTGTCGCACTGTGCGCGACACTCCCTCTTTTTTATCGAAAGCGCTGGTTTACATAGCAAAAAGCGCGGGTAGATAAACACTTACAGGTGACCGATCTTTATATGTCTCTTAACCGAAGGGTCATCATCTGATACGTGCGGAAAAACCGCATCAGTCTTTCTATTGATAGTAGAAAGCGATATATTGTGTAGGACTTGTGAAGAGTGGAATTGACGACCCACACGGCTTCGCGGTCTGGCAATATATCTCCTTGCCGCGCGGCCCGGTCGAACCGGATGGACCGCACAGCGTGCACCTTGAGAACCGGATACTGCGAGGATGGACACTTACTTCAGTGTCGCATCCGGGCAGACATCGAAC